>JAKSCC010000350.1 GCA_022360815.1 Desulfobacterales bacterium | reverse complement strand
CACTGTTCATACGAAGGCGGATGGAACAATTCTTGGTGGTGGCGTAACGTTGAGCTACCGTTTTTAAAATGAAGTTGTTCAGGGGGAACCCCTGATTTGAATGTGAAAAGGCCTCCATCTGAGTTTTCAGAGGAGGCCTTTTTTGTTTGGCTGTGGTAGCTATCCTCTTGGTGACGGCGCCACGTGCAGATCCACATCCCCTCTTTTGATAATCTCAAGGAATTTGGCAGGGGGCGTTTTGTCGGTAAAGAGGGCGTCCACCTCCTCCAGGTTGCCGATACGCACCATGGCGCTTCGGTTGAATTTGGAGTGGTCGGCCACCAGAAAGACCTGGCGGGAGTTGCCCATGATGGCCCGGGCAATGCGCACTTCGTTGTAGTCGAAGTCGATGAGGGTGCCGTCGGGGTCGATGCCGGCCACCGAGACGATGCCGAAGTCCACCTTGAACTGGCTGATAAAATCGATGGCCGCTTCGCCGGTGATGCCGAGATCGTGGTTTCTCACCACCCCACCGGAGACCAGAATCTCAAAGCCTCGGTTTTGTCCAAGGATCGAGGCGACGTTCAGGTTGTTGGTGATGATGCGAAGGCCCACCTTGTCTAAAAGAGCCCGGGCCACCTCTTCGGTGGAGGTGCCGATGTCAAGGAAGAGAGAGGCGTTGTTGGGGATGAATTGGGCCACGTGTTTGGCCACGCGGGTTTTCTCTTCCGAACAGAGGGTCTTTCGAGTGGAGTAGGTGAAGTTCTCCACGCTGTTCAAAAGGCCGGCCCCACCGTGGTACCTTTGAAGGAGCTGGGCGCCGCAGAGGTTGTTGATATCCCTTCGAATGGTTTGGGGGGTCACGGAGAAGTGCTGGGAGAGGCCCTCGATGGAAACAAACCCCTTTTCAAGGACCATGTCATAAATGGCTTTCTGCCGTCTCGGCAGGGTGCGGATGACGTCTGCCGCGCTGTATTCCCGTTCTCCGGTGTTCAACTCTGATCTCCTTATTTTCGCTTTTTTGAAGAATGAACCTTTCTGATAAAAGGTGTGATAGCATCGACATTTCTTTTTCTCAAGAGATATTATGGCCCATAAGGTGGTCTTTTGTCTCTCTTTTTGGTTTTCAAAATCGAAAATTTATGTTGTATTGTGAACAATTCGAGGGTTCACAATGGGCCGACATGCGCGATATCGATCGGGAGACGGTCGACTCACGACAGGGATTTTCGGATTCAATTTCTTGGAATCACATGAGGATGCGGAGCTTCTTGACGGGGGCGTGTCTGTGTTCTTGTGTTTTTGAAACCGAACATTTTGGCTATCAGGGGCAGGTTTGAAAAGGGTTGCCTCTGTCAATGCCGAAAGCAACGATGTGTTGGGCGCACCATTGGAGTGCGTGCCTTAGGAAAGACCATCCCTTATGAAGAGACAATTGAAAGCCGATGCAGTGGTGATCGGAGCCGGGGTAACCGGCTGCGGTGTGGCCCGTGACCTGGCGCTTCGTGGGCTGTCGGTTCTTCTGGTGGAACGTGGCGATGTCAACTCCGGAGCCTCCGGAGGGAACCACGGCCTTCTACACAGTGGAGCCCGCTACGCTTTTGCCGACAAAGAGTCTGCTGAAGAGTGCCATGAAGAGAATACCCTACTTAAAAAAGTGGCCCCCCAATGTGTTGAAGCCACAGGTGGGCTGTTTGTGGGCGTTCCCGGTGACGATGAAAACGACATGGCCGACTTTGCTTCCCACCTTGAGGCAAGCGGTGTTCCCTATCGAAAGATCTCAGCGGAAGAGGCTCTGGCGTTGGAGCCCACAGTAAATCCTGACATCATTGCCGCTTATGAAGTGGAAGATGCAGCGGTGGATCCCTTTATGCTCTCTCTGGACAACGTGGCCGATACCCAGGCCCATGGCGGGGAGTTGCTCTGTGGGACTGAGCTGGTGGCTGTCAAGCGAGACGGGAAGCGCATCACTCATGCGATACTGGAGCAGAAGGGAAGTGGAATCACCTTTGAGGTGGAGACGGCTTGCGTTGTGAATGCGGCCGGTGCCTGGGCAGGAAAGGTGGCCTAACTGGCTGGTGCCGAAACCCCGGTACGGTGTTCCAAAGGGACCCTTGTGATTACCGGTCACCGGGTGGCCCACCGGGTGATCAACCGTTTAAGACGCCCGTCCGATGCCGATATTGTGGTGCCTGGTGGCACCGTTTCCATTATGGGAACCACATCGGTGACGGTGGATGATCCCGATGCGGCCTGGCCCACACCCCTTGAGGTGGATCGCATTGTCGAAGAGTCCTGCGCCCTGATTCCTTCACTGGAAGAGACACGAATGATTCGGGCGTACTGCGGAGTGCGTCCGCTCTTTGGTGGCGGCGGAGGCGATGATCGAAACGTCAGCCGGAACTTTAAGCTGATTCAGCACGACCGCGAAGGGGTTGAGAACCTTTTTACCATCACCGGTGGAAAACTCACCACCTACCGGCTTATGGCCGAAAAGTGTGCCGATGCCGTTTGCGACTATATTGGAAAAGGGGGGGCTTGCGAGACGGCCACTCGAATTCTTCCAGCAAGCTCCGATGCCATGTGGACCGAGCCGGGTGCAGCACCGAAAAAGTGGATGGCAGCCCATGAAAAGGGCGATGGCATGATCTGTGAGTGCGAAATGGTCTCCGAATCGGTGGCGTCTTCTCTTATTGATTCCCTGAAATCTCAAGGGCTCAAGCGTGGATTGGTTGAGGTGGGGCTGAGAAGCCGTGTGGGCAAAGGGCCTTGTCAGGGCTCTTTTTGCGGGCTTCGTCTGGCTGCATGGATGTACGGGGACGATCATCTCAAGGGTGACGAGGGGCTTAGAGGGTTAACGCAATTCTACAGAGAGCGTTGGAAAGGCATGCGTCCTGTGACCTGGGGAGAAAATCTCGCTCGAGCAGAGCTTCATGAGGCCCTTCAGTGCGGCCTTTTTGGGATGGAGGTGGATGATGAGTAGTGCTCGCTGGAAGACGCGATACGATGTTCTGGTCATCGGAAATGGTCTGGCCGGGTGTTCTGCTGCTCTTTTTGCGGCACAAAAGGGTTTTTCCGTCGGCATTGTGGGAACGGGAAGTCAGCTTCCTCTCTCAAGCGGTGTCTTTGATCTTCTTGGAAAACTTCCCGGAGCCAAAACCATCTCAGAAGACCCTTGGAAGGCTTTGGGCGAATTGGTGGCACGTTTTCCAGAACACCCCTACACCAAAGCCGGGGTGAAGGCGACGCGGGATGCTTTTGACGCTTACGCCGCTCTTTTAAATGAAGAGGGCGTTGCCTGTGGTATGGAGGCTGCCAATCGAAAAGTGCTCACCAGTGTGGGAACCGCCAAGTTGACCTATTTGATTCCTGAGGTGATGGAAAAGGGCATTGCCCCCATGGCACGGAGGGAGAAGACTCTGATTGTGGGACTTAAGGGTCTTAAAGGGTTTGAAGCAAAGCAGGTGGCAGAGTCTGCCCGTCGTTTCTGGCCGGAACTCTCGGCTGTGGAGATTGCTCCCGAGGGGTTGGGGCGTCCCGGAGATCTCTATCCTGAAGCCTTGGCCCGGGAGTTGGATCTTCCGGTTTATCGAAAGAAGCTGGCTGAAGCCATTCTTCCTCATTTGGATGGCCACAAGGCTGTGGGGCTTCCCTCGATCCTTGGTATGGAGAAGAGCAAAGAGACTGTGGCGCATCTGGAGGAGCTTTTGGGGGTTCCCTGTTTTGAAATTCCCGGTATGCCGCCTACAGCAGCCGGTGTTCGGCTTCGAGAGGCCATGGATCGTGCCTTTTCGCGTTACGAAGTGGCCAGCTTTGTGGGAGGTCGGGTTAAAAAAATTGAGCGGAACGACTCAGGGTACACAGCCGTGTCTTTTCTTCGCGGAGAGGATACGGAGATCTCCGGCGACCGTCTGATTCTTGCTACCGGTCGTTTTATGGGGGGTGGCCTTGTGGGGGATCGTTTGAAGATCTCCGAACCCCTTCTGGGGCTCTCTGTCACCCAGCCCCGCAGTCGCGAAGAGTGGCATAGCTGCGACCTCTATGACCCCAAGGGGCACAAGCTCAATCTGGCCGGTATTGAGGTGGACGAGGCCATGAGGCCCGTTAACGGAAACGGTGAGCCCGTGTGTGAAAATCTCTTTGCCGTGGGCAGTATTCTGGCGCACCAGGACTGGAAGCGTGAGAAGTGCGGTGCAGGGATCTCCCTTGCCACAGCCATGAAGGCTATTATGAGTTTAAGTTAATTCGTATTTTTTTGCACTCCAGAGTGCAGAGGCACTTCCATATGGTGAATGCGCAAAGGGAGCTGCAGGGCGGTATGTCTTCGAAAGCATTCACGCGGTTAAGCTTAGGTGCTCCTGTGCGTTTGGCTGGTGGAAAATAGAAATGTTTTTAGCGGAGCTTTTTTTCAAAAAAGCGACCTGCCGAAGGCTCACAAAAAAAGCCCCGATGGTTTCAAACCATCGGGGCTTTTTTTATGATCCATTAAAAGGGGATATCATCATCGGGCGGGTTGGTGAATCCGGGGTCGGAAGCGCCACCGCCGAACCCACCGCCCTGGTTTTGTGAGGGGGGCTGCTGGGTTGGGGGCTGGTTGTAGCTGCCGGCGTATCCTCCGGCACCATAGCCCTGATTCTGTGCGGGAGGCTGCTGGTTGTAGCCACCACCGCCAAAGCCGCTTTGCTGCTGGCCGCCTCCGCCGAAACCGCCACCTGAGCCGCCTTCACCCCGGCCACCAAGGAATCGAACATCTGAGGCGATGATATCGGTGGAGTAGCGGGTGATGCCATCTTTTTCGTAGGAGCTGGTTTGGAGGCGTCCTTCTACGTACACCTGGCGTCCCTTGGAGAGGTAACGTCCGCAGGTTTCGCCCAGTTTGCCAAAGGCGGTAATGCGGTGCCATTCGGTGCGCTCCTGCCGCTCGCCGGTGTTGCGGTCTGTGCGCACATCGGTGGTGGCGACGCTGATTTTGGTGATGGCAAGACCACCAGGGGTGTAGCTCACTTCTGGGTCTCTGCCCAGGTTACCTATAATCATCACCTTATTTAAACTGGCCATAAAAGCCTCCTTGAAGAGTAGAAAAATTCGGGTCGGAGCCTGAAGGGGTGGTTGCTGTGTGGGGCTCCGTAAATGAGGTCTGGGAGGCCAAATAATTATGATGGCTCCGCAAAAAGTCAGTTTGCGCCATAGCGACCTAACTATATTGAGGCTGCATCCCGTCATGGTTTAGGCGCATGCAGCCAGTATGAACGATTAGATACAAGATATCCAAAGGGTTGTCAAATTGGCGGGTAATGGGCGCCCCTTTGGAAGGAGACCCCATAAGTGTTGACGCTTGGCAGCTGCCTTCACTAAGATAATGAGAGTTTACAAACGAATACTTAGGAAGATGGCTTGATGCAGGGTTTGAGTTTTTACGCGGGATAGCTGAAGAGCGGTCGAGCGAAAGATGTGTGGAGTGAAAGCGGATGAAGAGGCGACAATTCTGGATGGCGGCAGGGGTGGTTTTGGCATGTATTTCTTTGATTGTGGGCAATGCCTGGGCTGCAGATTTTTCTGAAATTCATTGGGAGCTTCAGCTTATGGGGCTTCTGGGTGGGCTGGCCTTTTTCCTTTTTGGCATGGAGCTCATGAGCACGGGCATGCAGAAGGCTGCTGGTGATCGTTTAAGGAGTATTCTTTCTAGTCTGACAAAAAACAAGTACCGAGGCATGCTTTTGGGTGTGGTGGTGACCATGCTGGTTCAGTCAGGGAGCGCGACTTCGGTGATGCTTGTGGGGTTTGTACAGGCAGGGCTCATGCAGTTCGGGCAGACCATAGGTATTCTTATCGGCTCGGGTATTGGCATGACCATCACAGCCCAGCTTATCGCTTTTAAAGTGACGGATTACGCTCTTTTAATGATTGCTTTGGGGTTTTTGATCCGGCTTCTCTCCAAGAACGATTCAGTGAAAGCTTTGGGCGATGTGCTTTTGGGGTTTGGGGTGCTTTTTTATGGCCTTAAGTTGATGGGAGACTCCATGCGTCCTTTGCGAAGTAGCCACGAGGTGATCAGCCTTCTCTCCAGTTTAGAAAATCGTTTTCTTGGGCTTCTTATCGGGGTGGCTCTGACGGCTGTGGTTCAAAGCTCCACGGCCTTTATCGGGATACTCATTGCACTGGGGCTTGAGGGGTTGATCTCTCTGGAGGCATCCATACCCATGATTTTGGGGGCCAACATTGGCACCTGTGTTACTGCGGGGTTTGCCAGTATCGGGGCCAATCGGGATGCGAAACGGGTGGCTCTCGCCAATGTGGTGATTCGAATCTTTGGAGTGGCTCTTTTTATCAGTTGGGTCCCTGAATTTACCCAAGGGGTTCTTTGGTTGGGCGACCGATTTGGTTCGGGCATTGCGCGTCAGATTGCCAATGCGCATTCGATTTTTAATATTGTGGTGGGGGTGATTTTTCTCCCCTTTACCGATCTGTTTGCTCGGTTTGTTCTGCGGATGATGCCCGATGTGGAGTGTCCTTACCCCCGCTACACCACCACCTTTCTTGATGAGAGTAAAATTCTTTCCCCGGCGTTGGCGATCGATTTGGCTCGGGCCGAGATCTCACATATGGCCAGCACGTTAGAGGGGTTGCTCAAAGCAGTCGCGGTTCCCTTTGTCACCTCTCGGCCCAAACGGGATAAAACCCACCCCGAGTTGACGCTTATGGAGGGGGTGGACCTTCGAGAAGAGGAGATAGATTATCTTGAAGGGAAGATCATCGATTACCTTTTGAAGATTGCTCGCTCTGGGGCCTCAGAGCAGCAGATAAGAGTGGTCTATGCCATGGTCTCCATTGTTAAGGATATGGAGAGTATTGGTGATATCGTGCATCGAAACGTTTTGCCTCTTATTGTTAAAAAGCGGAAGCTCTCCCACGACTTTTCCGATGAGGGCAGAGAAGAGCTTACCATCTATCACCAGAAGGTGTGCCATCAAATTCGTCTTTTGAAAGAAGCCTTTGCCGAGCGGGACTTAGAGAAGGCCCAGGAGATTATGGCTCAGGAACGGAAATATCTTGATCTGGAGCTGCAATACAGGGCGCGGCACCTGGATCGCTTGGTGGGAAGGCGGGCAGAGTCCATGGAGACCCATGAGGTGCATATGGAGTTGATGAATCTTATGGTGCAGATTATTGTCTACTCTTCCAATATCGCCAAGGCATTCTTGGATACCCAGGCGGGCGACAAAGCCCTTCTGATATAAATCGTAAAAAAAGAAGAGCTCACCTTTCAGGATAAAAGGTGGGGTAGAAGGTATACAGCAATGGACGAGACGAGTAAAAAACCGGTATCTGCCTTTGAAAAGCGTGTGAAACGACGCATTGCTTCAAGGCAGCACACCTTTTATATCAGCACAGCGCCCGGTCTTATTGGGCGGCTTGAAAGGGAGGTCGCCGAAACCCTTGGGGTGATACCAGAGCGGCTTACCGGCGGGGTGAGTTTTGCCGGACGGCTGGAGCGGATGTGGGAGGCGGCACTCTCCCGTCGGTTTGCCAACCGAATTCTGGTTCGACTGGCCGAGTTCAGCGCCTCAGATTTTCGACGCTTAGAAAAGAGGTGCCGTGAGGTGCCTTGGGAGCTCTGGTTGCCAGAAGGGGCTGCCGTGGAGGTGGCGGCTTCTGCTCACCACTGCAGGTTGTATCATACCGGCGCCATTGAGGAGCGAGTGGGGCGTGTGGTGGATACAGCTCTGGGGGGGCGTGGCCAGATGGCTGCGCAGCGCATCACCGTTCGTGGTGAAAATGATCGGTTCACCCTCTCTTTGGATGCCACCGGAGACGCCTTGTACAAGCGCGATCTTAAGGTTCATGGTGGGCGCGCTCCCATTCGTGAAACTTTGGCCGCCGCCATTCTCGATATGGTCGGGTACACGGGGGCAGAGCCATTGGTGGACCCCATGTGTGGTACAGGGACTTTTTCTATAGAGGCGGCCATGGTGGCTTCCCATACCGCCCCGGGGCTTTTTCGCTCCTTTGCTTTTGAGGCGTGGCCGTCGTTTCGGCTCCCTGCTTTTCAGCATTTGCGTGAGGGGCTCCTCGCAAAAAAAATGGCTGCCCCGGCTAAGATTGTGGCTTCAGATGGAGATGGTGAGGCGATCAGGCGTTTGAAGGAAACTTTGCCTCATCTTCCCTTTGGAGAGGCGATTACACCGCTTCAGGCCGATTTTTTTGAGTTGACCCCCGAGGCCCTGGGTTTGAAAGAGCCGGGTGTGGTGGTTTTTAACCCCCCTTATGGAAAACGCATTGCCGGTGGAGGCAGTGAGTTGGTTTTGCGCTTGGTTGAGCGGCTCTCTTCTTGCTGGGCTGGCTGGCGTATTGCCATTGCCGTCCCCAAAAATCAGATTCCATCATCCCTTCGAAAAAAGTCTTCCCTTTCGGTTTATCCTCTGGCCCATGGAGGACTCGATCTTTCGGTTCTTTGCGGCACCCTTTGATATGAAAACCGCCAGAGAGACATGAACTTTCTGGCGGCCTTCCCTTCGGCATCTCTTCGTCGAGTCTCTTTCCTTGAAAATAGGCCCTCCCCTTGGGTTTGCGAATGTGTGCGGAACCCTTGCTTATCAAATGTCTTAACAACAGGACCATCCACGGCAACCGATAGCAAAAATATTGTTTTTCAGCCGTGGCATTGTGTCCCTTTGGGGTGTGAACACGGTTTTTTCTGGTGTGTTGCGTTGGTGGGTGTGGAAGCACTCTTTTTACTGCACAAAAATGCGCAAAGCGTTCCTTTTTTATTCTATCTCGCATAAATTTCAAAGAATTCAGGTGCTAAATTTTTTTTGCAGTACAGGGATGAGGCAATGGGAGTAGGAGTGGACTCTGGATACTGTCAAGCTGAAGAATGGCGGCGGCGCGGCTTTGACATTGACAAAGCTTCCTGTCTCGGCTATCTGCATTCTAATTGCTCGAAAAGAACTTTTGATTTCATCTTGGGAAGGTTGGGGTCAAAATCTGGAGTGATTTTGTTGTGTTGTGTCTTTTTGTGTGAGGGTGCGGAACTCTTTTTTGGCACCCTTTGGGGTTGATGTTTTTATTGTTTTTTTGCCCACGGTTTTGGGGCTTACGTATATCTTACCGGAAGTAAAAGGATCGGGAAGTTCCTTTTAGATGATAGGAAAAAGAGGTTTATGGATTAATTTTTGATTTCTAAGGGGAAGTATTTATGCTGACCAAGGTGTTTCCATTTCTGCTCTGGTTTAAGGACTACGACACAGGAAAGTTGAGAACCGACGTGGTGGCCGGCATCACCGTGGCCATGGTTCTTATTCCACAATCGATGGCGTATGCTCAACTGGCAGGGTTGCCGCCCTATTACGGCCTCTACGCCGCATTTTTGCCGCCCATGGTGGCTGCACTTTTTGGCTCAAGCAGGCAGCTTGCCACCGGCCCGGTGGCGGTGGTTTCGCTGATGTCAGCAGCCTCTCTGGAGCCGTTGGCTACTGCGGGAAGTGCGGAGTTTATCGCTTACTCCGTGCTTTTGGCTCTTACCGTGGGGATTTTTCAGTTCCTCCTGGGTGTTCTGCGTTTGGGACTGGTGGTGAACCTTCTTTCTCACCCGGTGGTAAATGGTTTTACCAACGCAGCGGCCATTATCATTGCCTCCTCGCAGTTCTCCAAACTCTTTGGCGTCTATGTGGACAAGGCTCCCCACCACTATGAGACCATTATCAACGTCTGCAAATCGGCCATTCACTACACCCACATCCCGACCCTAATTATGGGGGCGCTCTCCATCGCCATTATGGTGGGGCTTAAGCGGGTGAATCCCAAGATTCCCAATGTTCTTGTGGCTGTGGCGGTAACCACGATTCTCTCCTTTGGCATGAAGTTTAATGTGGATCAGTCGGTCCCGGTGGAGAATATCAAAGCCCCTTCCGTGGTTGCGATGATTGATGGGTTTAACCGGGATGTGCAGGAAATCAAAACCCTTGGGGCCGAGAGGGCTCAGCTCAACACCCAGCTTCAAGCTCTTCATGAAGAGAGCCACAGCTCCATTCCTTCGTCGGAAGAGATGGCGTTGAATCATAAGCTGGCCATGATCAATGCTCGTATTAACACCCTAAAGGTTTCGTCCGGCCAGGTGCGAGAGAATCTTCGCTTGATTCATTTTGTTGCAAGCCGTGTGGAAAGCGAGGAAAGCTCTTCCAGCTTTTACCTTAAAGACAAAGCACCCCAGGGTGTTGAGACCGACGGTCGCACCTGGCGTATTAAAGTGGGCAACAAGCCATTGGCCTTAGATACGCTCCGGATGATCGGGGCGGGAGCCATCGTGGGAGATATTCCCAAGGGGCTGAAGGTGGGAATCCCGTCTCTGCCTGAAAACACCACCTTTGTGGGTGTTTTTCTTCAGCTTCTTCCCTTTGCGGTGATCATTTCTCTGCTTGGTTTTATGGAGGCGATCGCCATTGCCAAAGCCATGGCCGCCAAAACAGGCCAGAAGCTCGACCCCAACCAGGAGCTTATCGGGCAGGGTCTCTCCAATATTATCGGTTCATTTGGCTCCAGTTACGCGGTTTCCGGATCTTTTTCCCGTTCGGCGGTCAACCTTCAGGCCAATGCTGCCAGTGGGGTCTCCTCGGTGGTGACCAGTCTGATGGTCGCCCTGACCCTTCTCTTTTTTACGCCTCTTCTCTACCATCTGCCCCAGGCTGTGCTCGCCTCGGTGATTATGATGGCGGTGATCGGGCTGGTGAACGTCAAAGGTTTTGTTCACGCTTGGAAAGCCAAAAGGTCCGATGGTGCCATCAGCGTGATTACCTTTATCTGCACCCTCTACTTTGCCCCCCACCTGGAAGAGGGAATCATGGTGGGCGTGGCTCTTACCTTCATGGTTTTCATTTACAAAAACCTCCGTCCCAGGGTGGCTCTTCTCTCTCGCTCCCAGGATGAAACCTTCCGAAGCTCTGTGAAATTTGGTTTGCGTCAGTGCGACCACATTGCTGTGGTTCGATTTGATGGACCCCTGATCTTCACCAACGCCTCTTACTTAGAGGACAAGGTGCTGGAGTTTATCTCTGAAAAGCCCGATCTTCGTCACATTCTCATTGAGTCCAGTGGTATCAACGATATCGATGCTTCTGGGGAAGAAGCCCTTGCCATCTTGATGGAGACCGTTCGCGAAAGCGGCCGCGGCATCTCTTTCTCTTCGGTGAAAGAGGAGGTGATGGCGGTTATGGAGCGAACCCATCTCCTTGAGAAGATCGGTGAAGAGAATATCTATCCCGACGGCGAGAAAGCTTTGGTTTCTATCTACAAGCAGATTCATGAGTCTGGTGCGTGCAGTAGCTGCCCTCTTTCGCGGTACCTCCCCCTTGAGCAGAGTGCCAGTGCCTGATTTTTTCTGATGTGATTCTGCAAACCATGGAATGAAAACGACCGGTGCCTGTGAGCGCGGGCACCGGCCATAGCAAGGAGGGAGTTGCATGAAGCAGATAGAAAAACTCATTGACCGCGTTGTGGCGCGGGTGAATGTGAACTTACGATCCTTTGATTTTGATGCCGAACCCTATGCGCGGGATGTGATCCCCACAAAGCAGATGCTCAAGTTTGACGCTTTTTACGGGGTCACAAGCCACCACCCTTTGAGACTCAACTTTAAAAATTCAAGCCTTGCGGGAAGCTATTTCCTCGGCAAATGCTTTACCGACAACGTGGTCCTTTACAAGACCGACGTGCGCGGTGATGAGTTGAAGCGCAAAGGGGATGTCATGAGTGTCAATGGGGTGGAGATCCCTGTGGAGAAAGATGAGGAGATCCATATCAGGGACAGCTACCTCATAAAAACCCTGATCCACAACTTCTCTCACGACCCCGAGGCACCAGAGGAGTTTGTTATTCGAAATACCTTGGCAAGCTTCTACTCCAACATCCATGGCGCTCCCGTGGAGGGTTGCTACATCGCCCCCTTTGCCACCGTGGATTTGACCAGCCTTCACGGTTGCAAGGTCGGCACCTTCTCTTTTGTTCAGAGTGCGACCGATCTCTATCACCTGGAAATTCCCGATGGCACCATTTGGATGAAGGGTGGTACGTTTGAGTTTAAGTACACCTACGAAAAGAAGGTACTGGATCGTTATATCAAGAGCATGCCCAATGGAAAGCCCGAAGGGCTTCTCTGGGATTTTATGGAGGAGCGCAAAGGCGACTACGCAGATATCTACAACTCGGCGGTCCCCACAGCTCCGGTGACCGTCTCAAGCAAATCGGCTTTGAACCGCTATGCCTATGTGGCCGGTGATACCCAGATCCATGAGAATGTGTTGGTTTCCCAAAGGGCTTACCTGGACAACGCCTGGATGGGGCCTGGCACCAACGCCCAAGAGCATTCCTATGTGATCAACTCCCGCCTAGAAAAAAACGACATCACCGCTCACGGTGCCAAGATTATCAACGCCAATTTGGCCGAAAAGGTTTTTGTTGGCTTCAACTCGTTTATCAATGGAAAGCCGGGAATGCCGGTGAGCCTTGGCAAAGGGTCTATGGTGATGCCTCATACCATCATCGACGTGGAAGAGCCTCTGGTGATCCCTGAGCGGCATGCGGTGTGGGGTTACATTCGCAATGCCGACGACCTTAAGACCCACAGCGTTTCTTTGGATGAGCTCTCCAAAATAGACGGAGAGGTGACTCTGGGCAACATGCAGTTCAAGGGTTGCGGCGAAGATCTGGTGCACGGATTTGAGCATCGGATCGACCATATTCTGGAGGCCAACGGGGCCTATTTTGGCGATGTAAGCAAGGTGCGTGGCCATGCTCAGGCGGGTCATATGATCGCCTACAACACCCTGCAACCTTATCTTACCGGAAAGATGAAGGGGATCTTCCCCACCATCGACATTCAACCATAAAAAAAGAGAAAGCCCTTCCGTGTTGGGAGGGCTTTTTTGTTTGGGGCGCTTCTTCCCGTAGGGGTGGGGTGCTTTTATCCACCAAAGAAAAAAGGGGAGGAGGCCGCCATGCGAATTCGAGAGTGTTTGGACCCAACGCGTATTCATGTGGGCGTGGAGCTGGTTGATAAAGATGCGGTACTGCGGTTTGTGGCTGGAAAAGCTGCGGCGTACCTTAAGGGGGATGAAGGACTTCTTCTTCAAGGGTTCAGGGAGCGTGAGATGAGTTTTACCACCGGAATCGGTTTGGGTATTGCCCTTCCCCACACCACTTCCGTCAGTTGCAAAAAGACCACCTTGTTTTTGGCTCGTTTGAAACACCCCATCGACTTTGAGGCCATAGACGAACTCCCGGTGGACCTGGTTTTGGCCCTTGTGATTCCTGAGAGCCGTCCTTCTGAGCACGTCCAGATTCTGGCGAGAACCGCTCGATTGTGCAAAGAAAGGGCTTTTCCCCAAGCCTTGAGGCAGGCTGGGGACACATCGCTCATCTGGGAGACGGTAAACACCCTTGAAAAAGAGGCAGAAGTGGCCTGGTATGGAGAGGAGGGTTAAAGCGTGTATCTTTTGATGGTGGTGGTTCAAAACGAAGAGACCGCCGATGAATTGATTACAGGGTTTATGGATTTGGGCGTCTCGGCCAGCGCTGTGGTGGAAGCCACCGATGGACTGGAGGTTATCAGCCACCATGTCCCTCTTTTTGCAGGCTTTCGCATGATGGCTGGAAGCGGCATGACCCGTGGCCGGGCTCTTTTTGCCCAGGTGGAAAACGATCGCCTCCTTTCTCGCCTCAAAACCCTCATGAAACGCACCCTCTCTCAGGCCCGCGATGAGCGTGGCTTTTACGCCGTTCTTCCCTTGGTGGACGGAGGCGACCTCTCCTCTCTAACTTGATGTAGGCGCATGACAGTGGATCTTTTTTGCGTCCGTTTTGTGGTTTTTTTAAAAGCGCACGGGCCGTTCGCTAATCGATCCAATCCAGAGGATACTGACCGAATTCGCGGATGGCTTCCAGCATGGTGAGGTAATTTTCGGGCTTCACGCCAGAGTGGATGGAGTTGCTGGACATGCAAATGTATCCGCCTCCTTTTCCCGCTTTTCGAATGCACTCTTTTACCTCAGCACGTACCTCTTCCCGGGTTCCTTCACAGAGGGTGTAAGCGCAGCTGACATTGCCCAGAAGGCAGATTCTTTCCCCGTACTCTTTTTTCATCTTTTCAAGATCCATACCCGCCATGGGGTCGATGGGATGAATGCCGTTGATGCCGGTCTCAAGCATCACCTCAAAGATCTGGGTGATGTCGCCGTCGGAGTGTTTAAAGACCGGCAAATTGTGGGCGTGGCCCAGTTCCACCATTTTTTTCAAGGCTGGGGTCAAGAACGTTTTCGTGTGCTCCACACTCACCATCGGGGCGGTGGTGGTGGCGTAGTCTCCGGAGATAAAGAGGGCATCGGCCCCCAACTCAATGCAGTTTTTAAGGTAGTTGAGGGTGTAGTTCAGAACGATGTCATTGACGCGGTGAACCATCTCAGGGTTGGTGATCATGGCGGTAAAGTAGGGGACGTCACCCAAAAGGCTCTCTCTGGCCACATCAAAAACGTCGGTGGCGTGGGCCACCACCCCCCGGTTGCCCTTGAATCGATCAATCCACTCCTTCATCCAGGCCATGCGGCGAGGATCGTCAGGGTCCGGCGGGGTGTAGGTGTCCAGATCCTTTTCATTTTTGATGGCAGGCTCCATGGGGTGGGGCTGGTCAGAGGTGAGCTGGGCAAGGCCCCCCCACTGATCCCGAACGATGAGTTTGGCGTCATCGTGCATCTCCCATTGCCAGCTCACCAGCTTGTCGTAACCGCAGATGAAATCGAGGTCGAGGTGATCCACAAAGTCGGCGTAGGAGGCCCCAGGAAGAATGGCATCGCGTACTTTTTGGGCATGGAGTTCGCCGTGGGGAACCTGGTCGGGCTCTTGGTTTGCCATTACTTTGTGCAACCTTTCAAGGCCGGTCATTTTTCTCATGCTTTCCTCCTAAGATTCGAGATGGGTAAGACTCAGGCGTATGCCAGCAGGGTGTCGGCTTTGCGGACGGCGTCCCATGCGTCTTTACCAAAGGCGTCGGCACCGCAGGTATCACAGAATGCTTGGTCAATAACAGCTCCACCGATCATGATTTTTACTTTGCTTCGAAGGCCGGCCTCTTTGATGGCACTGATGGTGGCGGTAACGGATGGGGTGGTCATGGTGAGAAGGGCAGAGAGCCCCACGATGTCGTAATCTCCTCCCTCAATGGCCTCACAAAATTTTTCCGGGCTCACATCCACACCCATATCGGTAACCTCCCATCCGTTGCATTTAAGCATCATGATAACGATATTTTTCCCAATATCGTGGACATCGCCCTTGACCGTGCCCATGAGAAATTTGCCCTTTTGATTTTCTTGGGTCACTTCCATAAAGGGCTCTAAATAGTCAATGGCCGCCTGAACGCCTTGGCCTGCCACCAGAAGTTCGGGAAGAAAATAGATGCCCTTGACAAAGCGGTCTCCAACCACGCCAAGGCCTGCCACAAGGGCGTCATTGATAATGTCATGCACCGGGGCTCCGGTTTCTCGGGCCCGTTTTGTCTTCTCCAGCATCTCGTCGGGTTTGCAGTCCATTACCGCCTGTTCAAGCTCTTTGAGTTGGGTCATGTCGCCTCCTGGGTGTGGGTGAATTAAGTGGGTGAATGTGCTTTTTGGGTTACCTCGTTGTTTAAGGTAAGGGCTCGTTTGAAGGTGAGGGGGCCAATGAGCTGATTGATGGTGATGGCAGCCAAGGTGAGGGTGGTAAGATAGCCGGCCGTTTCCGGGTCTTTTCGAGCGATGATCTGGGTGAGGCCGATCGCCACCCCAGCTTGGGTGAGATGAGCCATCCAAGCGGTTTGACACTCGGTTGCCGAAAGACCCGAGAGCCTGCCTGCCGACCAGGTGGAGATCCACAAGCCGGCAGCCCGTGAGAGGGTCAGAAGAAGGGCCAGGGGCCAGCAGGCCTTTAGGGCAGAAAGATCAAGGGAGGCCCCTGCCACCGAAAAGAAGAGGACGTAAAGGGGCAGGGAAATGCGTTCCAGATCGCCCTCCAGATCGTGGCCAAAGGGGGTGTGGTTGCGTACCACATAGCCGGCAGCAATACAGATGAGAAGGGGTTCCAGGGTGAGGTGTATGGGGGTCCAGTGGCTGATCTGCTGGCCAGTGAAGATGGATAGGCGCGTAACACCCAGAGCGATAAAAAGAAGGAAAAGGCCGTGGTCTCGGGCCACGGTTTTGTAGAAGCGGGTAATCCCCAATCCCAGAAGAAGGCCCACGGCCAAGGAACCGCCGATCTCCAGAAAGAGAACACCGCCCTGGTGCCAGGCGCTTTTGACGTCGGCACCCAAAAGGGGAGCCACCAATGCCATGGCTGCGGTGAAAAAGACAATCACCAGAACATCCATGGCCACGGTAATGCCCAGGGCTGTTTCGGTAAAAGGGCCTTTGGCCCGGCACTCTGTGATGATGGCCATGGCGGATGAGGGGGATCTTGCTATGGCGATCACCGAAGAGAGAATGGCAATGGCCAGGAGTTGGGCTTGGGTGATGGTCGCAGTAAAGGAAAAATAGGGGGCGGACAGCATGAGAGAGGCAAAGACGATGAGGGGAACCAGAAGGCTTTGCAGCCCAAGGTTGAAGATCAGGGTGCGGGTTCGACCCGAGAGAAGCTCTTTGTCCAGGGCGGCTCCTGCATGAAGGGCAATAAAGCTTAAGGCGACTTCGTTGACAAGCTGTAGCTGTGTGACCGTGGTTTCGGTGAGAAAACCGCTGACGTGGGGACCGGCCACCACCCCTGCCAGAATGTAACCGGTGATCTTGGGAATGTTCATGTGGGATAGAAGTTCTGCGGTGAGAAAACCGCAGAGAAGGGTGGCAGCCAAGGTGATGTTGATGGCACCGCCCATCTGCCAGCTGCTGTGGAGCTCTTTCTGGAGGGACCAGAGGCAAAGGCCAAAGGTGAGGGCCAGGGTGAGGAGTGATCGAATAATGCGAGTCCAGTGGATTTGGTTCATGGGCCTTTTTCCATAAGTTGGGCCGAGGAGAGGCGGCCGAGGATGTCGCTGGCAAGAGTCGCCAGAAGAATGGCCGTAATCACCTTGTGGGTGATGGGATCGGCAAAGGCATGCTGGGCGTCAAAGCAGATGGCCATGGCAATACCGCCTTGTTCAAGAAATCCTGTTCCGGCAAGGCGAGGCATTTCACCTTTTTCATCCAGGGTTGATGCCATCCAGCCGCCAGCAAGTTTGACCAGGGTGCGCCCAGAGAGGTAGATGGCGGTGGCCAGAAAAAGGGTGGAAGTAAAGGCAATGGTTCGGGCCCCCAGAAGCATGAGCAAAAGAAGGTAGAGCGGTTTTTCAAGCACCATGACCATGGAGAGGATACGATCTCGGTAGCGGGTGGTGTTGCCGAGAAAAAAGGCGGTGACCACATTGGCCAGAAGCGGTGAAAAGTGGTGGGTGACGGCCAGTCCACTGGTTAAGATCACCATGCCGGTTACAATAAGAATCAGCTCTTCGGCCCCTCTTTTTTCCGAGAGAAAGAGAATGTAAAGAAGAACCAAAGCAGAGGTTGTGCCGAAGATGGTTGTCATATCCGCCTCAATGGGAGTGGCAATACCCGTGGGAAGGGCGGCGGCCACAAGAAAGGCAAGGGCAAAAACCCCAAGGCTGCCCAAACTTCCGGCTGTGGCGATTCGCATGATGTTTGAAAGGTTTTTGGGTAGTTTGCCTTCACGCGTAAGGGCCAGGGCGGCCTGGGAGCTGCAGGCGGCAATGGCCGAAACGATGAGAGCCAGTGAGAGCGACTGGACAGCCCCCAAATAGGGGAGAAGAAGCATGGCACCTGCGGCAAAGATCAAAAGTGTCAGGCCGGTATCAAAAGCCACGCTCACGGCAAAAGGAAGAGTGAATCGTTTAAAAAATGAGAGGTCGATCTGCAGGCCATAGGTAAATCCTACCCAGCCGGTGACAAGACCCATGAGGGGGTAGAGATGGGTGGTGGTGGTCTCGTCGAGAAGGGCTGAGACGTCAGGACCCAGGAGATAGCCCACCAGAAGAAAGGCGGCTCCGGAGAGGTGAAAGAGTCTTCCTCGGTTTCGAAACACAAAGTGGTACCCGAGAAGCGCTGCGCACAATATGGTAAAGAGGGTGAGAAACACACGCATGCCGATCGCCTTGCTGTTGTGGTCTATGACTTTTGTTATTTGGCTGTAAGGAATACCCGTAAAAAGATCAGGCCCATTATAGGTGGGATTTTAAGGAGATGTAAATATGAGAGCTGTTTTGATTAGTGCTTGTCTTGCTGGTGAAGCGGTGCGTTACGATGGAAATGTGGTGAACCCCATTCCGAATAAGGTAAAGCAGTGGGTGGCATCGGGAGAGGCGATTCTCTTTTGCCCAGAGGTTTGTGCCGGGCTTTGTGTGCCTCGGGATCCTGCAGAGATTCAAGGAGAGGGAGGGGGCCATGCCGTGTTTTCAAAGAAGGCAAGGGTGGTGACGCGAAAAGGAGACGATGTGACCGATGCCTATGTGAAAGGGGCGGAGATGGCCCTTGAACTGTGCCGTAAAGAGGGGATCACTCAAGCGATCCTCAAAGAGCGCAGCCCTTCATGCGGCAGCCGGAAAATTTATGATGGTTCCTTTTCCGGCCATCTTGTTCCGGGAGGGGGGGTGACGACGGCTCTTTTGAGGGCAAACGGTATAGAAGTGATGAGTGAGGAGGCGATTTAATCGCTTTGGGCGGCCCATCGGGGAGCCATTTTTTAAAAAAGGTCCCCCAAAAGGCATGTGCATTACAGATTTTTTTTGAAAAGGTCTTCCTCAACAGTGGATTGGGTGGCCGTGGGAGACTGTTTGGTGGGAACCGTCCCCTCTTTAAAGCATTCGAAAAGAGTTTTTTTTGTGTCGGGGCCGGGAAGAAGGCCTGTTTTCGAATCGATTTTGGCAAAAACCACCCCTTCTGGAACCTCAAAGACCTTGACCGGCTTCCCTTTCAGGATTCCTTTCATGAAGTCAAGCCAGATGGGGCTGGCAGTCCGGGACCCGGTTTCAGATTTTCCCAAAGGCGACTTTTGGTCGTTGCCCACCCAAACGCCAGTGACGAAAGAGGGGGTGTAACCCATGAACCAGGCATCGTGGAGGTTGTTGGTGGTGCCGGTTTTACCTGCAGCGGGGCGCCCCAGTTTTTTGACGCGCCGCCCGGTGCCTTCGTCCACCACACTTTTGAGTAGGCTGGTCATGAGATAGGCGGTGGAAGGCTCAATGGCTTGATTTTTAATGGGCACCGCCTCTTCCAAAACGTTGCCGTCTCTGTCTTCGATGCGAGTGATAAAGGTGGGTTCCACCAGATAACCTAAGTTGGTAAAGACCGAGTAGGAGCGAACCAGTTCCAGAAGCGAAACCCCTGAAGAGCCAAGGGCAATGGAGAGGTCTTTGCTGATGGGTGATGTGATACCCAGTTTTTGAGCGTAGTCGATGGCATAGCCCACTCCGATATCCTTTAAAATCTTGATGGTGATGATGTTCATGGAGTGGGTGAGGGCCCTTCTTAAAAGGGTGGCCCCACTGAAGGTGCGCTCGTAGTTGTTGGGCTTCCACGTGAAGTCCCGCTCCTCATCAAGATAGACCACTGGCGAGTCGATGATCACCGAGGCAGGGGTGTACCCCTTGTCGATGGCAGCTGCATAGACCAGGGGCTTAAATGCCGATCCGGGCTGCCTTCTCGATTGGGTGGCTCGGTTAAACTGACTTTTGGAGAAATCTCGGCCTCCAATCATCGCCTTGACGTTTCCGGTATCCGCCTCAATGGAGAGGAGAGCGGCCTGGGAAGCGGGGTTCTGATGAAGGGCCAGAGACCAAAGAGCATCTCGGCTGAGAAGCGAGAGGGTTTCGGAATCAGCCTTCTGGTGGGTCCACTGGCGGTTGCCTTTATAGGTTCCGGTGATCTTTACAAGGATAAGATCGCCTTGGTTAAGCGCATCGCCCGGTTTTTCGAGACGATCTTCCCAGTAGCCTTTGTGGATATCGGGTTTGCGTGCCCAACGCATGGCCGAAAGGGGAATCACGCCTCGCCTATTTCCGCAGCGTACCAAAACTTCGTGGGCCTCATCATCCACCCGTTCTACAACACCCTGCAGGGTGGTGCCGACGGTCAAGGGCATGGACTCCATCTCTTTGGCGAGCTTTCGAGAAAATTTTTCTGCCTCAGAAGGGGTAAGGTTTTTCTCCGGACCCCGGTACCCCTGCCGTCGGTCCAGAGCCTCAAGACCTTGGGTAACGGCCTTTCGTGCGATTTTTTGCATTTCAATATTAACCGCCGTCTGGATTTTTAGCCCCCCTTCGTAAAGGGCATCGGCGCCGTATTTTTTTTCCACATAGCGGCGAACATATTCGGTGTAGCAGGGAACCTTCTCCATGTACCAGTTTCGACGGGGCTTGATATCAAGTGGGGTACCAATGGCTTCGGTGGCTTCGATATTGGTAATAAAGCCCTCTTCCACCATGCGGTTTAAAACGTAAATTTGCCGTTGTTTGGCCTTTTCTTTGTAGCGAAACGGAGAGTAGCGGCTGGGTGCTTGGGGAAGGCCTGCGAGGATCGCGCATTCGGCCAGGTTGAGATCCTTGGCTTTTTTGCCAAAGTAGTTCTCTGCTGCCGCCTCCACACCGTAGGCACCGTGGCCCAAGTAGATCTGGTTGAGGTAGAGGTAGAGCACCTCTTTTTTGCTGAAGCTTTTATCCAGGCGGTAGGCGAGGATCGCCTCTTTGATTTTGCGTGTATAGCTGCGCTCTGGAGAGAGAAAAAAAGACTTGGTTACCTGTTGGGTGATGGTGGAGCCCCCTTGTACAATGGCTCCAGCCTGAAGGTTTTTGGTAAAGGCTCGAATGATGCTGAAAAGGTCAATGCCCCTGTGGCGGTAAAATCGTGAATCTTCCGCAGCCACAAAAGCTTTGAGCAGGTGGCCTGGCATCTCTGACAGGGGGATAACAATGCGGCGTTCGCGAAAAAATTCTCCGATTTTCCGCCCGTCATCGGAGGTGACCACGGTCACTGTGGGCGGGCGGTAATCTTTGAGACTGGATATTTTGGGAAGATCGGAGCTGAAGTATATAAAAACGGATGTGGCGCAGACAAGCCCCAGGAAAAGTCCCAGGCCGCAGGCCTTGAGCAGAAACCGAAGAATCTGTCGAGGCTTTTTGGAGCTTCTTTTTTTTGTGGGCTTGGTGCCGGAGCCGTTTGAGGGTGTGGTCATGGATGTCTCTTGGAAAAGTTGATAGAAGATGTGGGTGAGGAACCAGTAAATAGAAAAATGAATCGAAAAAACGTATCAAGGATTCCCATGGGATGCAAGCTCTGGGAATGAAAAAGCAATTGACAAGGCGGCGTGGGGCCAGTAGGCAGAAGAGCAGCCGAAAGAGCTTTTTTGTGGCACCGCTTTCGGCACCACACGTTAACAGCATGGGGATATGGAGAAGGTGAATGAAGGATTTGGACTTTTCAAAATTTGATGGGCTGCTCCCCGCCATTGCTCAGGATTGGGAGACCGGTGAAGTGCTTATGGTGGCTTTTATGAATGAGGAAGCCTTTGCGCACACAGTGAAAACAGGAAAGGCGACCTATTTCAGCCGGTCCCGAGGCAAGCTTTGGGTCAAAGGCGAGAGTTCGGGTCACGAGCAGATGGTAAAAGAGATTCGAACGGATTGTGACAAAGATACCGTGATCCTTAAGGTGGTTCAAAGGGGAGGGGCGGCCTGCCATCTGGGATATCGCAGCTGTTTTTTCCGTAAATTGGATGGGGAAACATGGATTATTGAAGGCGAGCCGCTTTTCGATCCGTCTGAAGTCTACAGGAAGTAAAAATGGGTAGGCTGCGGCCATAACTGTTTTTTTTGATGGCTTGGCAAGGGGTAGTTTTTGCACGGTCATCTTTTTTTGTCTCTTTTGTAAACAAAGTTAACGATAGGTTTTCTCTGTTTGAAAGCCTTGTTTTGCACGATGGGGGATGCATGAACGAGCAGTTAAAACTTGGGCTTCCCAAAGGGAGTCTTCAGGAGGCGACCCTGGCGCTTTTTAAAAAGGCGGGGTGGAATGTATCGGTAAATGGGAGAAGTTATTTTCCAAGAATTGATGATGAAACCATCTCGTGTGCTCTTTGCCGGGCTCAGGAGATGGCCATCAATGTTGAGAACGGAACCCTGGATGTGGGCCTCACCGGTCGGGACTGGATCGCCGAATACGAGTCGGATGTGCATGTGGTGACCGATCTGGTCTACTCCAAGGTGAGTGCCAAACCAGCCCGTTGGGTGGTGGCTGTGGCCTATGATTCACCGGTGGAAAAATTGGAAGATCTCAAGGGGAAAACCATCTCCACAGAGCTGGTGGGCTACACTCGGCGATATTTTGCCAAGCGAGGCATTGATGTGGATGTGAAATTTTCCTGGGGTGCCACCGAGGCCAAGGTGGTCTCCGGTCTTGCCGATGCCATCGTGGAGATCACCGAAACCGAGAGCACCATCAAGGCGCATGGGCTTCGTATTATCCATGAGCTTATGGAGACCAACACCCAACTCATCGCCAGCAGGGCGGCGTGGGAAAATCCGGCCAAACGTGAGAAGATCGAAGAGATGGCCATGCTTCTGAAAGGGGCTTTGGTGGCCGGAAAACTGGTGGGCCTTAAGATGAATGTGGCCAAAGAGGCTGTAGAGGCGGTGGTTGCTCTTCTTCCCAGCCTTCAGGCCCCCACGGTGGCCCATCTCTATGAGTCCGAGTGGCTCTCGGTGGAGACCGTCGTGGACTCAAGCACGGTGCGGGATTTGATACCTGGGCTCCTTAAGGCTGGTGCTCAGGGGATCATCGAGTATCCGCTGAACAAAGTGGTGAACGGGTGAGGCGATTGTAAAAAAGAGGTTTTTAGCAGAACCATCTCACCAAAGAGCCTGAGGGGTTATTTGGTGCCCAAGGGCTTTTTGAGGGTATGTCACGCTATGAGCAACTATCTCATCTCAAGGGGGATTTTTCTATTTTTTGGTGGCCCTTTCTTTCGGGCCTGTGCTAAAAGAGGAAAACCTCTGAAATGAAGAGGTGCTATCTGTCCTGAGAGAATAAAGCCCGGAGCCACTTGGCCCGGGCTTTTGGTTCTATTTTGATAAAAAGAGGCGCAACCCAATGAAAATTGTCTCTGCCGAGTTTGTCACAAGTGCGGTAAAATATGAACAGTACCCGGAACTCAAGCACCCGGAGATCGCCTTTGCCGGTCGTTCCAACGTGGGAAAGTCATCTTTGATCAACGTGCTTGTAAACCGAAAGCGCCTGGTAAAGACCAGCTCCACACCAGGGCGTACCCAGTTGGTGAACTTTTTTGATATAAACGACAACCTTACCTTTGTGGATCTTCCGGGGTATGGGTTTGCCAAAGCCCCCAAAAAAGTGGTGCGGGAGTGGGGCCCCATGGTGGAGCGATATTTGGCCGAGAGGCGCTCTTTGAAGGGGGCCCTTCTGCTTATTGATATTCGGCGTTCGCCACGGGAAGATGAGTTCAATCTCATTGCGTGGTTTCAGGCCCATGGCATTCCCTTTAAGGTGGTGCTTACCAAGGCAGACAAGTTTACCAACAACAAAAGGGGAAGCAACGTGGCCCGTATCGCCAAGGAGCTTGGCGTAAAGAAGAACGAGTTGATTCCTTTTTCCGCCCTCTCCCGTATGGGACGAGATGACGTTTGGACGGCGATCACCGATTTGGTGTGGCCCCAGAAAGAGACCCCAGAAGACGAGTAGAAATATGCACGATTTTAAAGGTTTTAAAAGTGGGTTTGTAGCCCTTGTGGGCGCACCCAATGCAGGGAAGTCGACTCTGATCAATCGGCTTTTGGGTGAGAAGCTCTCCATCACCTCTCGAAAGCCCCAGACAACGCGCCATCGTATTTTAGGGGTGGTGCATCGCGACGAGATGCAGCTGGTTTTTGTGGACACCCCGGGTGTGCATAAGTCATCCCGGGCTCTGAACGTCCGAATGGTCGACGTGGCACTTACCGCCCTGGGTGATGTGGATGTGGTGGTGCTGATGGCCGATGTCCATGAGGAGGACAAAGAGTCTGAACTCTACCTTGTCAAGCAGCTGAAGAAGGTCTCACGTCCTGTGATTCTTGCCCTCAATAAAGTGGACCGCATTAAAAAGCCCGAGGTGTTGGCCCATATTGATCGCTGGAAGGAGATTCATGATTTTAAAGCAATCATTCCGGTTTCCGCCAAACATGGGGATCAGGTGGACCTTCTTCTTAAAGAGATTGCCGACATCATGCCCGAGGGCCCTCCCTTTTACCCCGAAGATGTGATTACTGATCTTCCTGAGCGGTTCTTTGTGGCCGAGATGATTCGAGAGAAGGTTTTCCGTCTGACCGGCCAGGAAATTCCCTATTCTACAGCCGTCACCGTGGATGCTTTTAATCGCGAGAAAAAGCTGGTCCATATCGATGCCACCATTCATGTGGAGCGAGATTCTCAGAAAGGGATTGTGATCGGGAAGAAAGGAACCAAGCTGAAATCCATTGGTGAAGAAGCCCGAAAGGCAATTGAGGAGATGGTCGGGAAGAAGGTGTTTTTGAAGCTTTTTGTCCGAGTGGAGAAGAACTGGAGCAAAGACACCAAGGCGATTCGTCGTCTTGGTATTTAGGACAGAGCGAGCATGGAATGGTACATGGGGGCCGATGAGTCCCATATCAAGAAGGAGCGAGCCAAAGCCCGTGAGCTGCGCCAGAGCCAGTGGTGGAAACGGCGTATCGCCAAAGGGGTTTGCCACTGGTGTGAAAAGGCGTTTAAACCCTCAGAGCTTACCATGGATCACGTGGTGCCCGTGGCACGCGGAGGGCGAAGCACCAAGGGGAATGTGGTGCCCTGCTGCAAGTCGTGCAACACTCAGAAGAAGCAGCTGCTGCCCATGGAGTGGGAGGCCTATCTTGAGGGCGTGAAAAAAGGCACCCATTGATTTTTTGAAACCATCGTGCTTCCCAACAGATGTTGCTCTGCTTAAGATAAGTTAAAAAAGGCCTCGCAGGTTTTTTGCGGGGCCTTTTTTTGTATCCTACTGGCAGAGGCGGTGGATGGTCTGGGCGTGCCATTTGCCGCGCCCTGAAAAGGTGGGAAGCCCCAGTTCGGTGAGGTGGGCGGCCACCTCATTGTAGGTTGAACCTTCGGATCGCATTTTTTGGATAAGATCGAGGATTTCCTCTTTGTCCATTGAACTGTCGTGGGCTGCTTCAGGTTCGGATGCGAAGTAGTCCTCTTTGGCCTCCAGGTTCAGCTCCTCTTCAAATTCGCGAGCCACAGCATCGATGCCGGAGACCACTTTTTCCATGGCAGGGAATTCTGCTCCGGCAAGGGAACTGATGATGCCGGCGATCTCTTCGATGGCTTCGGCCTTACGCTCTTCGGCTATGGCACGTCGCTCTTGAATTTCAAGGGCTTGGGCTTGATTTGTGGCCATGGCTTCAAGGACGTCTTTGATGAGGGAGAGACTTTCGTCCCGCTGCATGTGATCTTGGCGAGGGCGCTGGTTGTGGTATTTGTTGCGGTGGTTGTCGTGGTTGCGATTGTCGTTGTTGCGATGGTGATGATAATTTCCAGAGGCGTGCTGCTGATTGTTGTGGTGCTGCTGTTGCTGGCTGTGGTGATGGTTGCCGTTGCCATTGTTATCGTAGGGTCGTCGGGGGCGGTTGTTTTGCTGGTATCGCTTATCTTTGGACTGATTGCGAATGGATTGGAGAAAATCGTTCATAAAATACTCCTGTGCCTGGTGATGGAGCGCAACTCTTATGGCAGTGGGCGTGCCGGTGTCGCCAGCCCAGACGATTTGAGGACTTGTTGTGAGATGAAACCACAAATATCGCCTCGTCAGCGGGCAGAGAAGGGGGACCTTCCCTATATGGCGTCATGATAAAAATTGCGGTAAGTTATCATTTCATGAGCGAAGAGGTCAGCACTGAAACATTTACTCGTCCCTCAGAAATGATGGCCAGTCTGAAGAGACTGACACATCTTTTTTTATGCGGATTTGAGTGAGCTAACAGATATTTCTAATGATGTCAAACAGAATTGTTTGGGGCTAAAAATAGGTTGTCTCAAAGAAGGCAATGGTTTAATAGCTATGCGACCCCGAGCGGGGCCATAATAAGGTAGAAAAGTGCTCAAACAGCAGCGGTTCTTTTAAGGGCCTGATAGGGTGGGATGCTGGATGACCTAAGGAGGGGAATGTGGAGAAATTGCAAGCATACATTGGCTATATCGCCATCGTGGGGGTGGCTTTGATTCTGGGGCGATGGTACGCCCGCGAGCGGGATCGTCTCATGGCCCAGGGTGAACCGTGGATTCGATCCTGGACCACACTTCCGGGAATTCTTATTCTTGTGGTTTTGGTGATTCTTATTGGGCTTAAGTTCTACTTTGGCTAGAAAGGGTTTGCTTTTTGTGGAAGGCAAACCCCTTTTCGCGTCTGGGGTGTTAGGCTATCCAGAGAATCGGCCCGTGAGTTCTACTTTTTCTGCCATTTCGTCGGTGGCGAGGTGGTGGTGGTAGTTGTGAATCAGTTCCAGCCCCTGTTTGCGAGTGGTAAGGGCCACCAGCTCTTTTCGAAAAGCGCTGGAGCCGGGCAGGCCTTTGACAAACCATCCCAGACGGCTTCTCATGGTTTTGCAAGCGATAAATTCGTCGGTAAAGTAGTCAAGGGTATCGATAAAGTATCGCTCCATCATACGAAAATGCTCTGTCAGGGTCGGCTTTACGATCTGTCCTGATATCAGGGCATTTGTGCGTTTAAAAAGAGCTGGATCGCCGATGGCGGCCCTGCCAATCATCACCGCATCGCAGCCCGTCGTATCAAACATGGAAATGGCATCTTCTGGGGTATGAATATCGCCGTTTCCAATGACCGGAATGGTGAGAGATTCTTTTACCTTTTTGATGATGGACCAGTCGGAATGCCCCCGAAACGCTTGGCGGGCGGTTCGCGGGTGAACAGCCACGGCATCGACTCCGGCCTCTTGGGCATATCGTGCAAGAAGAAGGGCATCTTCGCCGGATGCGTCCCAGCCGGATCGCATTTTGACGGTCAGTGGAATGGATATCGCATCCTTTACAGCCTTGAAGATCTCTTTGGCCAGTTTGGGTGTCCCCATGAGGGCCGAACCCGATCCGGTTTTAAGCACTTTTTTTACCGAGCAACCGCAGTTGATATCGATCATCTCGCAGCCTGTTGCTTCAACCCGCTTGGCAGCTTCGGCCATGATACCGGGGTCTGCTCCAAAAAGTTGAATGGCAAGGGGTTTCTCTTCGGGCCTGCTCTCCATAAGGCGGAACGTTTTTTCGGACTCGTAAATGAGTCCGCTGGCGCTTACCATCTCCGATACCACAAGCCCTGCGCCCATCTCTTTGGTCATAAGGCGAAAGGGAAGGTTGGTGACCCCTGCCAGAGGCGCCATCACCGTGGGGCTCTCCATCTCTATATTGCCGATTTTGAACTTTTTCATATTTTTTGGTCTTTGCCATCCATTGAGCCATCATTTGCCTCCGGCAGCCCTGCCGGGGGGCAAACTTTTGTAAAGTTTGATAAACAGTTTTTAAAAGCACTGGCTCAAATTTCAGTGATTTGATTTTTATGTTTTAATCCCACGCTCCATTTTCATCGCCCTTTGGGGCAATGGAAAGGTTTTTTGCGGAGCTTTTTTTAAAAAAAAGCGACCCGCCGGAGGCTAGGCTGAACATTCACGAGGCGTAGCAGTAGAGGCAGCCCGTGGGGCAGGGGTGTCTGCCGTAGGAGCCGATCTCTCTGCTTTTTGTGCACCGGCACCCGTGGCCATTTCGTTGGCCGCTGTCTTTGGCCAGTGAGAGGTTTGCGCCAAAGAGACGTCCGAGAAGGGGGCCGGGGATGCATGCCGAGGGCTCAATACCACTGCCAAAAGGAAGGGCACTCTGCACCTCGTTTTCGCAGCAGGTAAAAAGCGAAATACCGAGTGGCATAAGGTGCTTGTTTAAAGACAAAACGGTGGCTACCTTCTCATGGATCGGCGGGTCCGTCAATGTTATGCCACAGGTTTTGGCTCGCCTGATCACCTTGGGGTAGAGGTCCACAAAGCTTGTGATGCAGCGTGAGATGCCAGCCTTTCCTGCGGCGTGGGCGATTTTGTGAAAGTGTGAGAGGTTGTTGTGGCTGTTTCCTGCCGCATCTTTCCAGTGGCAGATGGGATCAAATCGCCAGGAAATGGCCTCGGGGCCAAGGATTTGGCAGAGGCGGTGCATTTGTGAAAGGCGCTTGTCTAAGGGAAGGGTGTTGGGCTCTAAAACAAAGGAGGGGCTGTTGAGTGTATAGTTAAGAAAGAGATGAAACCCTTTTTCAAGGAGTTTCAAGAGGGCCCCGGTCTCCAGAAGGGGACCAGGATTTTTGGTCCAGAGGACCATGGAGTGAACGGTTTCTGGGGTGATGGAGACGGTGGATATTCTTCCGGTGTAAGGGTGAGTCACGGTGGCCTCACCCTTTTCAACACACGCCATCAGCCAGCCCAAGTGATGGGCTGGAATGTCGCTACGACGGGAGATGGATAAGACGGTTTTTTGTACTGCCATAGCCGAGCTTGGGAGCCGCTGTATCAGTTTCGTCCGAAGGGGAACTGAATTACCTCAGCATCCTGCTGGGGAGCGCTTTCGGCGTCGTTGACAGCCACGGGTTCTTCCAGTGGTATGGAAGCATCCATTTCGGGGAACTCTTTGAGCTCCATCTCTGGGGTGTCAAAGTCTTCGCCACGCTCTTCTTCAGGGCAAACCACCTTTTCAAGGCGCATGCGCTTGCCACCCATGGTGAATTCATCGCCGTCAATATAAGCTCCCCTTAAAATCCAGGTTGCCGAATGGACGGGGAGCTGCAGAAAGAGCAGCTTGACATGGAACCAGTCCGGCTTGTCATCCTCCCAGATCTCTTCAATACGTGCAAAAGCCAGGGGGGTCTCTTCGTAATAGATAAGTACGATGTCCTTTTCAAATGTCATGCTTTTGGACATGTCCTGCTCCTTGCTCCTAACTGGTTGTTCCACTTGTAAAAACAGACACACAGATTTTTTTCGAAGTTGCATTATGCATCTTTTTTTACAAATTGGAAATCGAAAATGTGCTGTAAGGGCAAACTACGTAAAAAACCCCGCATTGGCGGGGCTTTTGGTGTGAGTGCTCCGGGGTAGAAAGGGTGGTCAGTCCCCTTTTTGAGGAAAGAGAAGAGCCCTGACCCAGCCTCGTATGGTGTTCCCTTTGAGCTGATCTCTATCGATAATGTCAAATTGGCGAGCCAGTTTGCCCGGATCTTTTAACCAGTGTCCACGAGTGGTCATCTTCTCCTCAGGATCCAGGTATTTGATGACTTTGGCAGGATTGCCTACGGCGATGGCATTTTCCGGGATGTCGGAGGCCACCACAGCCCCGGCCCCAATGATGCTGTTTTTTCCGATGCGCACCCCTTTGCAGATAATGGCACTGTCTCCTACCCAGACGTTCTCTTCGAGTACCACCGGGGCGCTGTTTCCGATGGGAAGGCTTCTGTCGTAGATGCCGTGCCAATCGGAGTCTGTGATGTAGGCTCCACTGGCCATCATGCAGCTTTCTCCAATGGTGACTTCACTGGCGCAAAGGATACGTACTCCAGGGCAGACAAGGCAGTAGTCTCCGATGGTAATGCCTTTGGCTTGGGGGTTGTCGGACCAGACGGTAAGCCGAACCTTTCGATCCGGAGCGGCGATCACCGTGGGGTAGGAGCCGATGCGAATGGGGCCGCCAAAAAGTTCCAGATGCCAGGGCTTCATATAGGCTCCACCTCGGCCCATCACATCGCACTGCGGACGGATGTACCGGTTGGTGTAATATTTTTGAAGCGAGATGTAGAGGCGTTTGAGCCAGTAGGGTCGATGGTCTTTTTTCACGGTGTGATTCTCAAGTATGGCGATCTGCGGGTATTCCACGGATCAGTGCAAAAGATGATGAATTTCTAAAGGTGTCGGCCCACCGATGGGTGCTTCTTCCAGAATGCGTGGGAGAAGAGACGGGCAGCCGGGGTGAGTTCAAAGAGGGTGTCGGCAGCCATCAGTACCACACCATTGGTCCAGGATAGCTTCTCTTCGGGCCAGATAACCATATCTGGATAGGTGTAGCCACACCAGTACGATCCGTCGTCAAATCGGGCATCCTTGATCCAGTCGAATACAATTTTCGCCTTTTCGTGGTTGCCCATGGCGGAGAGCGCCAAAATAAATTCAGCCGTTTCGGCCACGGTAACCCATGGCTCATCAGAGACGCAGCGTACGCCCTGGCCTTCCACCACAAATTTTTTCCAGTACTTCTCCACCCGCTTTTGGGCTTCGGCTCCGGTAAGGGCTCCGGTCAAGATGGGGTAGAACCAATCCATGGAGAACCGGGATTTGGCGATGTTGAAGGAGTGGGGTCGAGTGCGTATGGCGTCGCGTACCCGCTGCATGCCCGACACCCAGTAGTCCATGGTGTATCCCAGTTCTGAGGCGATGGCCAGTCCGCATTTGAGGCTCATAAAGATGGAGCTGGAGCCCGTGAGAAGGGCCATGGGGTCCACTTTGCCTTCAGGGCTTTTGGCCCAGTGGATCTCGCCGCCTTGGGCCTGGAGGGAGAGAGCAAAGTCGATGCCTTTTCTCAAGGTGGGCCAGTATAAGTTGAGAAAATTTCGATCGCGGGTGATGAGGAAGTGGTGGTAAACCCCTACGGCAAGGTAGCTGCTCATGTTGGTGTCGTGGGTGCGGTCTTCTGGGACACCGTGTTTGTAAGAGGCGTACCAGCTGCCATCTTCTAGCTGCATGGATGCGAGCCAGGCAAAGGCTTTACGCGCCTCGGCAATGGCGCCTCCCACGGTGAGGCCCATGGCAGATTCCACGTGGTCCCAGGGGTCTGTCTTGTCTTGGTCGCTCCAGGGAATCTCCCCCGAAGGGAGCTGTGTCGCCACAATGGAGGCAAGCACGGCCTCAAGATCCAGGTCCCCTACATGCTCCTTATCCCACCTTTTGAACTCCATGAACGTCACCTCACTTTCCCGCTTTTGTGGTGACCTATCCGGCCCCGATCTTCGGGTCTGTATACGAAAAGTTGTACCGATTGGTAAAAAATATACCGACCATCTCTATCAGATGGAGGGTAGTCAATCAAGAGGTTCTTGGGGTTTGATGGGAACCTTGGGTGTTGTGGGGGGCTTGTTTTTCTTGGGAAAATCCCTAAATGATATTTCATTCATTGTTTAAGCTTGTCTTATATTGTATGTATACAAATTATATTTTTGATCTTATTCCCGGTAGGAATAATTTTATATTTATTTGTTTTTAAAGATAAATATTCAACATAGTAAAAGGTAATTTGATGCATTGGGTTTTTCCTTGACACACAAAATAGGGGTTTGTTACAACATTTTCTGTCAATATATAAATTGAACGATCATTCATTTTATGGCGTGATTGTAATTTATGATGCACAGGAGGGAATTATGAGTAGAAAAATCAGAAAAGCTGCAGTGATCGGGTCCGGGATCATGGGCGGCGGCATTGCGGCCCTTTTGGCCGGTGCAGGGGTGAAGGTGCTTCTTTTGGACATCGTCCCCTTTGACCTCGAAGGTGAAGAGAAAAAAGACCCTGCGGCGCGCAACCGCATGGTGGATAATGGTTTGAAGAACACTCTGGCTGCCAAGCCTTCCCTGTTTATGACCAAAAAGGATGCCTCTCTTATCGAAACCGGCAACCTCGAAGACGATTTCGACAAGCTGGCCGAGTGCGACTGGATCTGCGAAGTGGTTGTGGAGAACCTCAAGATCAAGCAGGAGCTCTTTGCGCGTATCGACAAGGTGCGAAAAGAAGACGCCATCATCAGCTCCAACACCTCGGGCATTCCCCTTGCAAAAATTTCCGAGGGGCTCTCAAGCGGATTCAAAGAGCACTTCCTCGGAACCCACTTCTTCAACCCCGTGCGCTACATGCACCTTCTGGAGCTTATTCCCGGTGTGGAGACCAAGAAAGAGGTTTTGGGTTTCATGGCGCACTTTGGTGAGGTCTACCTCGGCAAAGGGATCGTGTGGGCCAAAGATACCCCCAACTTCATCGGCAACCGTATCGGTATTCAGGGCATGGGCCGCGTGATGCAGGCTGTGGTTGAAGACGGAATTACTCTGGCTGAAGCCGATGCTCTTCTGGGCCCTGCCATGGGGCGTCCGAGAACCGCCATCTTCGGAACCGCAGATCTCGTGGGTCTCGACACCATGGTCCATGTGGCCGAGAACTCCTATGAACTCTGCCCTGATGACGAGATGCGCGATACCGTGGTTGTGCCTGATTTTGTCAAGAAGATGGTGGAAGAGAACAAACTGGGCAACAAGACCAAAGAGGGGTTCTACAAGAAGGGCCGAGATGAAAACGGAAAGCGCTTTAAAAAGCAGATGAATCCGGCCACGGGCGAGTATGTTGACGCAGAAAAAGCCTCTTTCCCCTGCCTTGACGAAGCAAAAAAGGCAAAAACTCTGGCCGAAAAGATGCGGGCCATTGTGTATGGCGACGACAAAGGGGCCCGATTTGTCTGGAAGTGCATGGCCAACGCCATGACGTACTGTGCCAATCGCATTCCGGAGATTGCCGACTCTCTGGTTGAGATCGACAACGCCATGAAATGGGGCTACGGCTGGGATGTGGGACCCTTTGAGGCGTGGGACGCCATTGGGGTTCGACAGTCTGTTGAAAAGATGGAAGCCGAAGGCCTGGCTGTGTCGGATAAGGTGAAGCAGATGCTCTCATCTGGGGTGGAGACCTTTTATCGCGTGGAAGCCGGCGTTCCTCAGTACTACGACTTTGAGAGGGCCGAGTACGTGGATGTGCCCCTCAGCGCCTCCGCACTCTCACTTGCCGCAGCCAGGGCCGATGGCAAAGTGGCTCTCTCTTGTCCTTCAGCCTCTCTTATCGACATCGGCGACGGGGTCTACTGCCTTGAGTTCACCACCAAGATGAACGCCTTGAATGGTGAAATTGTCGATTTTATGGGACAGGCTCTTGATTATGTGGATGAAAACGGTGTGGGCCTTGTGATCGGCAACCAGGCGGGCGGCATGCCTGGCGCCTTTTCTGCCGGTGCAGACCTCGCCTTTGTTTTGGATAAAGCAGAAAAGGGTGCCTACGACGAACTGGATGCCTTTCTTGAGAAAGGTCAGATGGGGATGCTTCGAGCCCTCTACTCCTCTTTTCCTGTTGTGGCAGCCCCCTATGGCATGACCCTGGGCGGCGGCTGCGAGGTGTGCCTTTCAGCCGATAAGATTGTGGCGCACGCAGAGCTTTACATGGGCCTTGTTGAGATCGGCGTGGGGCTTTTGCCTGCCGGGGGTGGCTGCCTGAACCTCTGGAAAAAGTATATCACAGCCCTTCCCGCGGGCGTTGAGAAAGACACCGATTTGTCCAAACTTTTTATTCCCACTTTTATGAAGATCGCTATGGCAGCGGTATCCATGAGTGCGGCAGGGGCTGTGGCCAACGGTCACCTCTCTCCCACAAAGGACCGCATTGTCTTTAACCGCGACCTTCTTATCGGCGAGGCCAAGAAAGAGGTTTTGCGTATGGTCGAAGACGGTTATGCGCCTCCCATGAAGAAGAAGCTTCGTGTTATGGGACGGGAAGGCTGCGGTATGGTGAATGCAGAGATCTTCAACATGTTAAACGGAGGATTCCTTTCCGAACACGATGCCATGCTGGCCAAGCGTATTGCCTACGTTATCGCAGGCGGTGATGTGAAGTGCGGCACCGAGTTAACCGAAGAGGCGATTTTAAGACTCGAGAGAGAAGCTTTCATCGATTTTCTCAAGGAAGAGAAGACGGTTGCTCGTATCGCCCATATGCTCAAGACCGGCAAGCCTCTCCGTAACTAAGATTCGAAACATGGAGGAAGAAAATGAGAGAAGCATATATCGTTCAGTCTGTCAGAACGCCTGGTTGTAAGAATAAAAAAGGCCAGTTCAAGGAGACCCGTCCCGAGGATCTCCTCTCCTTCATCATGAAATCGTGTGTGGAGAAAGCCGGGATCGACCCTTCAGAGATTGAGGATGTCATGTGTGGCAGCGCTTTCCCCGAGGGCGAACAGGGCCTTAATATCGGCCGGATCGCAAGCCAGATGGCAGGTTTTCCCGACGAGGTTTCCGGAGCCACCGTGAACCGCTTTTGTGCTTCGGGTATCGAAGCGATCGCCCTTGCTGCCCTTCGAATTCAGGCCGGATGGTGCGATGTGACCATGGGGGCCGGTATTGAGTCCATGACCTATGTGCCCATGGGGGGCCACACTCCCCGTCCTCACCCGGAATTCTCCAAGGTGAAGCCTGAGGCGTATATTTCCATGGGAATCACGGCAGAAAATGTGGCGTCCCGCTACGGCATCACCCGTGAGGAGTGCGATGAATTTGCCGTGCGCTCGGTGACCAAGGCGGCGGAAGCTCAGGAGAAAGGGTATTTTACTGAGGTCGTTCCCACTCCGGCTTACCGTTTTGTTGAGCAGGCCAATGGCGCTTTTGTGAAAGAGGAGTTTGTGGTGGAGAAGGACGACGGCGTTCGTGCCGGGACCACGGTTGAGGGCATCGCTCGTCTCAACAGCCCCTTCAAGGCGGGGGGCGTCGCCACCGCAGCCAACTCGTCCCAGACCACAGATGGCGCAGCCGCAACCCTTCTTGCCAGCAAGGAGGCGTGTGAGCGTCTGGGCCTTAAGCCCATGGCCAGGCTAGTGACCTACGCCGTTGCCGGGTGCCGATCCGACGAAATGGGCGTGGGGCCCAAGTATGCCATTCCCAAAGCCCTTGAGAAGGCCGGGCTCAAGCTGGAGGATATTGATGTCTTTGAGCTGAACGAAGCCTTTGCCACTCAAGCGATTCACTGCATCAAAGAGCTGGGCATTGACGAAGCCAAGGTGAACCTCACCGGTGGCGCCATCGCCCTGGGGCACCCTTTGGGGTGTACCGGTGCCAAACTCACCGCAACCCTTATGGCCAACCTGGAGCGGACCGGCGGCAAGTACGGTATCGTCTCCATGTGCATTGGTGGCGGTATGGGAGCCTGTGCGATTTTTGAAAAGATGTAAGGTGATTCGGCCCAAAAATGTCTCCTTAAGGGGCTGTATCCTAGATTTAAAAAAAGAGCGTTTCAGCGAATCTGCTGAGGCGCTCTTTTTTTGTCAGCAAAAGAGAGGGCTCATATTTTTGAAACTCTCTTGGGCAGAACGAGGGAAAAGTTTTCTATGAAGATGGTCTGTCTGGAGATCTTTGCTAGCAATAAAAGTGAGATATTTATTTATAGCAGATTGAATTTGAGGGATTGAATAACTAGATTGCATCGTTCTATGATGGCGGCAAAAACTGGTTTACCAGGTGCCTTTGAATTGACGGATTGCGATTTGATCGCATTTTGAAACGGCCACTCTTCCTGTTTATCATATTGAGGTTAAGATATGGATGTCGTCGCATGGAGTTGTAACAAGTGCAAGCTCAGCTATAGTCTTCCAACGGTCCCCATGCCCACCTGCTATGTGTGCAACCAGCCGCTGGTTCGGGTGCGGTCGAACCCTCCACCTCCTCCCCTGCCGCCAAGGCGCAGGAACAGTGCTCCGCCTCTGCCTCCGCGTGATCATGAGGAAGCCCCTCCTTTGCCTCCCAGAGGCCATGGCAATCCCCCCCCCCCTCCTCCGCGCATGCATAAGGATCCTCCCCCTGTGCCCCCAAGGAACCATGGTGCGCCTTCTGCCCCTCCACGCAATCAGAGCCTGGCTCCCCTGTTGCCTGCGCGTAATAAGGGGTGGGCGCCTCCACTGCCCCCGCGAAATGGCACTGGACGGGAACGGGCGGGTGTGGAGATGCTTGCCGGCACCCCCATGGATCACTATTTCAATCTCTACATTCCAGCCTTTGTTCAGGGAGGGGCCGCTGCCCCTGGCTCCAAGCATGCGGCGTACCGGGCGAAGCTTCAGCGCCACGAGGGGTTTGTAAGCAACACTCAGAAAAATGGGCATAAGGATATCAACGCCTATATCGGATTGCATGAGCAGGTATTCCGGACCTTAAAGACCACTCTTGCACGACAACGGGTCGTGCTGAAGCACATGTATTGTCAGGACCTGGATTACCGCCTGTATGCCCACAATTTCACCACGAATGGGTGGTGCTTGGGGATTGCTGGGTTCTGGTTGAGGCAGAAACGAAATGGGGTCAATGTCTTTCCCAATGTGATCTACAACAGCTATGATTTGGAGACGGACAAAGGGGCTCCCATCAAGTTGATGAGCAATCAGCAGAAGCTGCTAGAACACGCCGGGATGGTGCAGGTCGGGGGACAGGATAAGATTCCCTTCCAGGCAAAGAACGTACTGGATTACATTGCGGGAGGGCATCACTCCGGAGGGATACCCTCCATCTGGCTCAATATGACAAATGGGAAAGAACAGATCGGAGTCCAGTCGAGACGTTTGCACAGCATGCTGGCCCCACGCGCGGCATCGGCGGAGGAGAAGGCTGCGGATCGGTTTATCGTTCTCCATTTTTTGGAAGGGGGAGGGGGCCATATGATGGCGCTGGACATGGAAGCCGTCGAGTTCTTTGATCCCAACTTCGGAGTCTTTACGGTGGCGAACCAGAGCCGACAAAAGCTGATCGATTTTGTGTTTCAGAAGTTTTACCCGATCTGTTACCCGCGAGATAGGATCAAGGATTTTTATATTGTCCGCATTGAGTAGGAGATGCTTTGCCAAAGGCCCGCGGCAAAGGTGTCGCGGGCCTTTGATTTGTGAGTGGTTGGCGAAAATTATATCCACTTGTGTCTTTTTGCTTGCTCTCTGAGTTCATCCCGGAAGTCGGGGTGTGCAATGGCGATAAGGGCCTCCACGCGCTTGGCGATACTTTGGTAGCGCAGGTTGGCCACACCGTATTCGGTAACCACGTATTCCACGTCGGTTCTGGGGGTGGTGACCACGGTCCCGTCGGGGAAGAGGGGAACTATTTTTGATTTTACCTCGCCCTTTTTGTTGGTGAAAGTTGAGTTGAGTGCAAGAACGCTGCGTCCGTTTTTGGCCATTTTGGCACCTTGAACGAAGTTAACCTGTCCTCCCGTTCCACTGTACTGAAACGTTCCGATGGATTCGGAGGCGGCCTGACCGGTGAGGTCGATCATGAGGGCGTTGTTGATGGAGACCAGATTGTCGTTTTTGGCGATATTAAGGGGGTTGTTGATGGTTCCAATATCCATAAAGATGAACTCTTCATTGCCATCAATGTAGTCGTAGAACTCTTGGGTTCCCACGGCAAAGGCGGCCACCACTTTTCCTGGCAAAACGTTCTTCTTTTTGCCGTTGATGACCCCTGCTTTCACAAGTTCCATCACAGACGGGGTCACCACCTCGGCGTACATGCCAAGATCTTTTTTCGCCATCAAGTTGTGGCCGATGGCGTTGGCAAGGCCACCGAAACCCAGTTGGATGGTATCTCCGTCGTTGATGAGATCTGAGATGTAGGCGGCAATCTTCTTTTCATCTTCGGTGATGGTGATTTCGGGAACTTCAAAGACCGGTCCGTCTTGCTCAATGATGTGATCCACTTCGGAGACGTGGATCATAAAGTCATCGCTGTTGAGTCTGGGCATGTTTTTGTTCACCTCAACCACCACGCGGTCGGTGTTCTTGATGAGCTCTTTGTTGACAAAAGCGGCAAAAAGAGAGCGGCTCATGTAGCCGTTTTCATCTGGAGGGCTCACCACATGGGCGATGCAGTCAAAATCCATGGTTTCGGCGTAGGCCGGGACATCGGCCAGGTGAATCGGCACATATTGGGCCATGCCTTGCTGCATGCAGATTCTTTCCACAGGCCCCACAAACATGGTCTCAATGAAGAAGCTCTCACGGTTGGCCGGGTCCATGAATCCGTAGAGGTCCATGGTGTACCCCAGGCTCAAAAGGATGTTTTTGAGATCCCCAGCTCGGTCACTTAAGGCCCTGGAAAAGGCCGGGGGAATACAGGTACCGCCGCTTAAGGCGATACGCTGGTTGGACTGAATCTGTGCGGCGGCTTCCTGAGCCGTGCAGCGTTTTTCGTTGTAAAGTTCTCTCCATGCCCCTTTGGCTTCTGGGGCGTTTGTTGCATCATACATACGTTAAACCTCCAAAAAACCTGTCACTCTTTGATACAATATAAAAGAAGCCCGAAAGGGCCTCCTGTTGGCCATTGTGTTTGCCTTTCAAAAGTAAAATGAATTTTCATTCATTTTTTGGCACTGACTCAGCGGCTCTGGCGAAGAGAAATGGCAAAGCTTTTGGGCTGTGCATGAAGTTGAAACAAAGTTTACGTGAACGATAATGCTAAGTCAATAACGTCAAAAATAATTGTGAACAAATTTTACAGACCGCATGTGTACTCAGATAGCCCCGGTGACTTTGGGTCGGAAATCCTTGAGTTTTTTTTAAGAGACGCGATATATTTCACGTTCCTTATGAAAGAAGGCGAGGAGGTGTGATGCTGTATGATGATGCGCAAGTGGACGATTTTGATGTCTTAGATGGGGGGCCGGAGATGATTTCAGGGCTCTTGGGTGACCTTGTTCTTATCCTGAATACTCGGGGTGCCATCGGAGTGACCAACGGAAATTATCCGGCCCGATACGGGCGTTATGGCGAGATTCGCACTCGAGAGTTTACCTTCCATTTCAACCCCACGGGCGAAATACGTTACATGCGTGGCCTCTCTCGCGCCTGGCCTCACCCTTGGGAATGGCTGAAGCGCAGCTGGGGTAACGATTGGATCTATTATTCGGTCGGGCTTTCGCGCGACCATGGACATGTGCGGGAGTGGGTGGGGGAGAGCTACCTGCCCTGTCTTTCCTATGAAAGCAACGCCATCCGTGAAGGAAGTCCCTACACCATTTCAGGGGTCTCCACGGCTTTTTCTGCCTGGTCACAGGTTTATGCAACCCTTTGCACCAAGCCTTTGGGTGGGCTAAAGCCTGAGCTTCGAGTCTTTGTGGAGAAGGTGATCGCTCGAAATGATGAGACGGCTCTTATTGAGAAAGCCAATGAGTTGCATGGTATTTTAGGAGGAAGGGCAAGTGTCTTGCCTCCAGATACCCGTCATGTGGATTATGAGGTGATTCCTTTAAACATCGCAGATGGTTGCCTTTATAAGTGCCGTTTCTGCACCGTAAAATCCCAAGCGGCGTTTGCTGCGAAATCCCAAGGGGAGATCATGGGGCAGATTCGAGCCCTTGCAGCGTACTATGGCGAGAACCTTGAAAATCTTAACGCCCTTTTTGTGGGGGACCACGACGCTTTGGCTGCCGGAGGTGATCAAGTCGCCTGGAGCGCTGAGAAAGCCTTTGGTACCTTTGGGTTTTCACGCAAAGAAGGGGGCGTTCCTTCTCTTTTTCTCTTTGCCAGTTGCACCTCCTTTGCAAAAGCCGGAGAGGCCGTCTTCAAGCGTTTGTCGGCCCTTCCGTATAAAACGTATATCAATATAGGTCTGGAGTCTGTTGACGATGAGACTCTGAAAAAGTTGGGTAAGCCGGTTACATCGCAAACAGTTCAAGAAACCTTCTTAAAGATGATGGAGGTCAATGCCCATTACCCTTCTCTTGAGGTGACCGCCAATTTTCTTTTGGGAACCACTTTTTCCGAGGCCCATCACATCTCTATGATGAAGCTTTTGGGGTCTGTGCCCAAAGAGGCGGGTGCCAAGGGGTGTGTCTACCTCTCTCCCCTGGTGGAGACCCAGAGGCGTGGGGAGGTCCTTCCTATGTTTTATAAGATTAAAGAGGTGAGCACGTTGCCTTGCTTTATTTACCTGATTCAAAGGCTGTGAGTTGGGCCGTAAGACGAAGCATACACATTTAAGGTGATGCGGGGTTCTTCTTGGATTGGAAAGGTGCGGATGCTATAAAAGCGCATCTGTATTTGTTTTGATTCGCTGATAAATTGACCGAAGGCCCTGTTTTGCCTCTGTCAACAGACCCTTTCACGGTAGGTCTTTGTCTCCGTGTTTGTCGAGGGAAAAGAAAACATTTCACGTGCCGGTGACCTTTCTTTTTTCAAGGTGTGCCGGAGAATGGAGCTTTCATGCACGAGTTGATCATGATTCACATCTACGGCCGGGACAGATCCGGCCTTGCATCCACACTGACCGGTATACTTGCTCAATATGAGGTGGAGATTTTGGATATGGGGCAGACTGTGATTCATGACAACCTCTCTTTGGGTCTTTTGATTCGAATTCCCTCGAAACACGAAGCCGCACCCATTGTTAAAGAGGTCCTTTTTGCAGCCCACGATCTTGATATCAATGTGAAGTTTCGGCCCATTACCGATGAACGGTACACCGACTGGGTCGCCTTTGCGGGAAAGAGACGCTATATCGTCACCCTTTTGTCCAAGCGCATCACAGCGCGCCAGATGGCGGAGGTGACCCGTGCTCTGGCCGAGAACGATCTCAACATCGACGGCATCACAAGGCTCTCCGGTCGCATGCCTCTTTCTGATATGGAGAAGGCGGAAAAGCCTTCCTGCGTGGAGCTGTCGGTTCGAGGAAACCCCAGGGATCTCGCCTCCATTCGCAAAAAATTTTTGGAGATCACGGCCCGTTTTGGTATCGATATCGCCCTTCAGGAAGACTCCCCCTACAGGCGAAACCGCCGTATGGTCTGTTTTGATATGGACTCCACCCTGATTCAGGCGGAGGTGATTGATGAGCTGGCCAAAGAGGCTGGGGTGGGCGAGGAGGTGGCTGCCATTACCGAGTTGGCTATGCGGGGCGAATTGGATTTCAAGGAGAGCCTGAGGCGGCGCCTGGGCCTTCTTGAAGGGCTTTCAGAAGAGAGCATGAACGCGGTGGCCGATCGCATCCCTCTTACCGACGGTGCCGAGCGTTTGATTGCCAACCTTCGGCAGTTTGGGTATAAGACCGCCATTTTATCAGGCGGGTTTACCTATTTTGGGCGGATTCTTCAGGCCAAGCTGGGGGTCGATTATGTTTATGCCAACGAGCTTGAGATCAATCAGGGAAAACTCACCGGAGGGGTGATCGGCGAGATTGTGGATGCGTCAAAAAAAGCCGAACTCCTTCAGATGCTGGCCCAGAAAGAGGGGATCAACCTTCAGCAGGTGATCGCCGTGGGAGACGGGGCCAACGACCTTCCCATGCTGAATTTGGCCGGGCTCGGCATTGCGTTTCACGCCAAACCCAAGGTCAAAGAGGGGGCAAGGCAGTCCATCTCCACTTTGGGGCTGGATAGCATCCTCTATTTGGTCGGGGTTCGCGATCGGGACACCCTCATATAAGGCGTCACGCGCTTGGTCTTTGTTATCTATCGATTTTAGGTGAAAATGAAGAAATGGTTTGACAAGGTGTCATGGCCTCGTTAAAAAGAGTGCCAATGGTTACCTATCTAACTAATTGGGCCGGTCAGGTCAGAGAGAAAACATGAGTGCTTCCCATTACAACATTAATGAATCCTATGGGTGGTTGATTGCCACGGCCTCCCAGCAGATTAACCAGAGGCTGACAAGAAAATTTGCCGAGCATGGGTTGAATTTGACCACAGAGCAGTGGTGTTTGCTGGTTCACCTGATAAATGAAGACGGACTCACCCAGCAGGAGTTGGCCGCGCGCAACAAACGCAGCAAAGTGACGGTTTTTAAGCTCATTGGCTTGTTGGAAAAGCGGGGGTTTATTCACCGCATACCCGATCCCAAAGATGGCCGGGCCAAGCGCGTGCTTCTGACCGAGTATGCTTTGGAAAACAAGGATCTCATGCTTGATCTTGCCCGTGAAAATCTTGCAGAGGTGACCCGCGGGTTTACCGATGCCGATCGTGAGAGCTTTAAAGTGGCCTTGCGAAAGGTGATCGAAAACTCGGTTTGAATATTATTGTAACTGTTTAGCAAAGGCTTTGGTCGCACCGTTGACGGTGGCGGATTATTGAGTCACGGCAAAATAGTTAGCCCATTTACATAAATGACAGTTGGTGGTTTGTAACGTTTATGAAAAAAATACAATTCATACTTCTTTTGGCCCTTTTGGCGGCTTTTCCGCCCTTGGCGACCGACATGTACCTTCCGGCGATTCCCTTTCTTCAATCCCTGTGGACGGTGCCTCTTTCCATTATCAACCTGACGCTGGTACTCTTTTTTGTGGTCTACTGCGCCTCTCTTCTCATCTACGGACCGCTTTCCGATCGCTTTGGGCGCCGTCCTCCTTTGATGGCGGGTATTCTCTGTTTTGTGGCGGGCAGCTTTCTTTGCGCTCTGGCCAAAGGGGTTACCATGCTCATTGTGGCCCGGGTGATCCAGGCCTTTGGAGCGGCCTCTGCCTCGGCCATCTCCATGGCCATGACCAAAGACCGTCTGGAAGGCAAAGAGCGGGAGCAGGCCATGGGGTATGTGGCGGTGATTATGGCCATTGCGCCCATGGTCTCCCCCATGATCGGAAGTGAAATTTTGAAGATTGCCTCTTGGCCCTTTATCTTTATAGCCCAGGGGTGCATCGGTATGGTGGCGCTGGTGGGGGTCTTCTTTTTTAAGGAGTCCCATCCCAATCCATCGGCTGTTTCTGTGATGGGGCTGGTGAGGGCGTACGGACGGGTGATGAGAAATCGGCGTTTTATGTCCATGGTGGGGTGTTCATCTCTGGTGGGGTTGCCCTCTTTTGCTTTTATCGGGGCCTCTTCCACCATCTATATGGTGACTTACCATCTGAGCGCCCAGGAGTTTTCTCTCTTTTTCGGGGGAAATGCCTTGTGTTTTATGGCAGGTGCTATGGTTTGCTCACGTCTGGGGGCAAAGGTTTCCAGTGCTCGTCTGGTTCAAATAGGTTTTGGTGGCATCTGTCTGGGCGGAGCTCTGATGATGTTAAACCTTTTTACAGGCCCATGGGCCCTTGCACTCCCCATGGGTGGAACCTCTTTTTTTATGGGGTTGAGCAGGCCTCCTGCAAACCACCTTGCCCTGGAACAGGTGAGTCGGGACGTGGGAGTGGCCTCATCCATTCTGATCTTTTCCTACTTTATCATTGGGGCTTTGGGAATGGCTTTGGTCTCTTTTGAGGGCGGAAGTACGCTCTCTTTTATCGGGGGGATAAGTGCCGTGATTGGCCTTGTGCTCTTTTTCTGGTGGGGGCGTTTAAAAGGGTATGCGGGGCTGGATAAATCGGTTTCTTATGAGGTATCATAACAGGCGAAAAAGATTGTAAAAAAGTAGGCGCTTCGTTGCGACCGCTTTTATGCAAATTAATTTTCTTCAGCAAAAAAGAGGTTGAAAGATGAAACACTATGCATTGGCTCTTTTGGTTGCCATGGGATTTTTTGTGGGGTGCTCGGCTTTGCAGCCAACCGCTTCGTCCGGGGTGGATACCCTTTATGTAAACGGGCATATCTATACCGGCGAAGCCGGGACTCCATGGGCGTCAGCTGTGGGGGTTAAAGATGGCCGATTTGTCTATGTGGGCAACGCCCAAGGGGCCAAAGCCCTTGAGGGAAAAGCGGCCCAGGTGGTGGATTTGAAGGGGCAGACCGTGGTCCCTGGGCTTTACGACAGTCACATTCACCCCATCGCCGCCGGGGAAGATAAGCTCTTTAAATGCAACTTCTCTCAGGAAGCCTCGCTGGAAGAGATTCTGAAAACCGTCTCTGTCTATGCCAAAAAGGCGGAACCCGGAAGCTGGGTTGTGGGGGGGCGATGGTCTCCGAGCATTCTACCTAAGATCAACAAAGAGATTCTGGACAAGGTCTCCCATGGTCACCCTGTGGTGCTCTCCGACTTCAGCAACCACACTCTCTGGGTCAACAGCCTGGCCATTGAGGCCGCAGGTATCACCGAGGCCGATGCAAAAGCGCATGGGGATCTGGTTCAGAGAGATGCCCATGGCGAGATGACCGGTGTGTTTCTGGAAGCGGCCACAGAGCTTATTTCTTCAAAGGTACCGGGACGAACCAAAAAAGAGAGGGATCAGGCCCTGGCCTATGCCCTGAAGACGCTCAACGGTTTTGGTGTCATTGGCGTGAAAGATTCCTACGCCGGAGAGGCCGAGCTTGCCACCTACAGCAGGAGGGATGCAAAAGGGCTTTTGACAGCGCGTGTGGCGGCCGCCCTCTCATGGGACAAAGGGCCCGAGGGTGAGACCTTTGCCGAGAGAAAAGAGCGAATCAAGAGAATTCGAAAGATCAAGAGCTCTCACGTGCGAACCGATTTTGCCAAGATCTCAATAGACGGGATCCCTCCCACAAAAACAGCCGCCATGATTGACCCCTACCATCCTGAATCGGAAGGGCATCGCGGAATGTTCACCATGTCCGAAGAGGATTTCATTCGTGATGTGATCTGGCTGGATGCGCAAGGGTTGTCGGTGAAGGTTCATGCCGTAGGCGATCGGGGTGCGCGGCTTTGTCTGAATGCCTTTGAGGCGGCTCAGGTAAAAAATGGAAGCCGAGCCCAGCGCCATGAGGTAGCCCACGCCTGCATCCTGGCCCCTGAAGATGTGGCCCGGTTTGGAGAGCTCAATGTGACCCCGGATCTCTCTCCTGTTCTTTGGTATCCCGGCCCGCTTTTTGATGGAATGATCGCGCTTCTCGGTGAAGAGAGGACGAAGAACTACTGCCCCGTGGTCGATTTTTTGAAGAGCGGTGCCCATCCCACTTTGGGTACCGACTGGCCGGTCTCCGCCACGGTAAACCCCTGGGTGGCCATTGAAGCCCTTGTGACCCGAGAAAATCCCTATGGCAAAGTGCCCGGAAAAACCGCTGCGCCAGCACAGAAAATATCCCTTGAAGAGGCGTTGTCTCTGGCCACAATCAATGGGGCCAGAGCCCAGGGCCTTGAAAAAGAGAGCGGAAGCATCGCCGTGGGAAAGACGGCAGACTTTGTCGTTTTAAACCAGAATATCTTTGAGATCCTCCCACAGAAGATTGGGGATACCCAGGTATTGACCACGGTTTTCGAAGGTCAAGTGGTTTTTGAACGATAAGAAATTGGCTCACGCCTCCGGTGGGTCATTTATAGCTCCGTAAAAAATGTTTCCATCGGAGCGTGAATGCGACGCCCACCACTTCACGTTCACCTTTTGGCTTCGAGGTGCCTGCACCTCGAAGCCAGAAGGTGAGTGATATCGGAGTGCTTGTTTCAGGGCAGAGCTTTGGCGGATACCGTGTGGGCCCGTTGCCAGACATTCAGAAGCTGCACCGCAACAATGGCCGCGATAAAGCGGGGCACCCAGAGCCAGAATCCCATAAAAAGGCTTGAGGCTCCCACCGAAAGAAAGAGGGGCAGAAACAGGGCCGGGTCTTCGATCATGGCGTGGTTGATGCCGATGGAGAGGTGAAGGCGGGAGAGTTCGGCCTCGGTAAAGTTGTTGGCCTTGGTCTCTTCCACAATGACCGCCGATCCGTAGGCAAGCCCAAAAAGGGCGGCGGTAAGCCAGAGGACTCCCAGTTTGTTCTCAAGACCCATCAGGCGCATCAAAGGGGTCAGGGGCTTTAAGATGTAAGGGATTACCTGAAAGGCCTTCATGACTTCAAGGGCCGTCAAGACGGCTATGATGATAAAAAAGATGCGAATGGCCAGTGCCCCTGTAGTAAGGGCCCACTCTGTGAAAACAGGTGCAAAGGCACCGCGCACCGCCTGCTCCAGAGCCACCGATGTCACCTGATGGCCTTGGGGCTTTAAAAAGAGGGCGCAGATAAAAACGGTGACTGCCGATGTCGAAAGGCGGAAAAGGGTGCTTTTGATGGAGCTGACCCCCGCCATTTTTTGCACGGCTCCCTCTTGGATGAGGTTGTGGCTGATGAGAAGAAAGATGGCCACCAGCATCATCTCTTCCGGGCCCATGGGCAGGACGAGCATGGCGGCCACGGCGCCATAGATACCCGAGAGAAATCCGATAACCAGAGGAAGGGCGGCCACCGAGGGCAGGCTGAGAATACCCATGACCGGTGCAAGGAGAAAGTCCAGGCGTTCAATGATGCCGCTGTAATCCAGAATGAGGGTGAGAAAGGAGATGGGCACCAGAATTTTCATGACCCAGAGAAAACCGGACCACCCCTTTTTTATTCCATCCCCAAGAGCTTTTTTAAAAAGCTCCTTTCCAGATATCTCCTGCATGGCTATTGCTCCTTACGCCTTTTCAAGCTCGACTTTGACAGACATCTCCTGAAAGGTGACCACATCCCCGTGGTATACCTTTTTGGCTTTTCGGGTTTCGATCTCACCATTGAGCTGAACCAGCCCTTCGGAGATGACAAATTTGGCTTCACCGCCGCCTCCCACCCAGTTGGCAATCTTGATCACCTTAAAGAGTTCAATGGGTTCGGCCTTGATGGTTATTTTATCGCACATATGGTTTTGTTCCTTAAATGGATTGGGGTTAGGGTTACATTGTGATGCAGACCCATTATACGATATTCCATCAAAAGAACAGGTTTAAGGTGACAGCGCCCATCCCTTTTTTCAAATCAGCTCTCGGCGAGCTGGGCTTCGTAAAAGGGGGTGGTTTTGATGCCGGTGCCGGTTAAAATCACCACACTTTTTTCATCCTGTTTGATGGTTCTGGACTCCAGAAGTCTTTTAAACCCTGCTGCAGCGTGGGCGCTGGTGGGCTCGGTGTAGAGGCCCTCTCGTGCAAGGGCAAGGCTGGTGTCGATGATCTCCTGCTCTTCGATGGCCACGGTGCCGCCTCCGCTCTCTCGGATGGCCTGGAGAATGTCGCGCATGCGAATGGGGCGCTTGATGGCGGTTCCTTCGGCCACGGTGGGGGCAAAGGCGCTCTGGACGCAGTCGTCGGCCCAGGACTGGAAGCTGGCGTGGATGGGAGCGCAGTTGGCCGGCTGGGAGACAAAGAGCCGTGGCATTTTGCGAATCTCTCCGGAGGAGATCAGCTCTTTGAAGGCGATATAGCAGCCCAGAAGGTTGCTTCCGGCCCCTGCGGGAATGATGATGTTGTCGGGCAGCTCAAAGCCGAGATCTTCCCATATTTCGTAGGCCAGGGTCTTGGTGCCCTGAAGGAAAAAGGGGTGCCAGTTGTGGCTGGCGTAGAAGATGTCGGCAGACCTTTTAATGGCTGCCGCTTCGGTGGCTTCTCTGGGGCCGGGAATCAGCTCGACTTTAGCTCCGTAAGCCCTGACCTGAGCGATTTTGGAAGGGGACGTGGAGTCGGGCACAAAAATTCGGGTGGCAAGGCCTCCGGCAGCTCCGTACCCGGCCACAGAGCATCCCCCGTTTCCTGAGCTGTCTTCGAGAACCGAGCGGACCCCTTGTTCTTTGAGCATGGAGAGCATGACCGATGTGCCGCGATCTTTAAAAGAGCCTGTGGGGGCAAACCACTCCAGCTTGAAGAGGCAGGGGGCCCCGAAGAGGCTCTTTGTAACGAGAGGGGTACACCCTTCACCTAAGGTGATGGGGTCTTTCACCTCAAAAGGAAGGGCCGCACGGTAGCGCCAGAGGGAGCGGACGGTGGTGTCGATCCCCTCTTTTTTGATGCCGGAAAGGGGGGTGAGCATGAGCGGACCGCCTGAAGGGGCACGCCAGATCGGGGTTTCAAGGGGAAAGGTCTCAAAGGTTCTTGGGTCGATGTAGCTGGTCATGGGCATCCTTCTTCCATGGTCGATGGCGTTAACGGATTTTTTTACGGAAGGTATATAAAAAAGGAGAGGGCGGTCAATGGGAATGTGGTTTGGCCCCGGCAGGGCCGCCGGAGGCAAATGAGAGTCAAGGGGTCACCCTTTTCCACTCTTCGTAGCCCCCTTCAAGGTTGATGGCCTGGGCAAGCCCCGCCATTTCGTGAGCCATCCATGCCCAGGCCGAGCGCACGCCTCCGGTGCAGTAGTAGACCACCGGTTTGTCAAGGCGAACCCCTTTCTCCTGCAAAAGATCCTTCATGGCCTGGGTTGCAATGGGGGTGCGGGTCTTGGGGTCGATCATCTTTTTCCAGGGGATGTGAACGGCCCCTTTAATGCGTCCGGCCACCCATTCGGGAAGGGATCGCGTGTCCACAAGGGTGTAGTTCTCCTTTTTTTGGTGGAGGGTTTTGGCTGAGATAAAGACTGCTGGGTGGAGATTGGGGGCGTACCGAACAGGGGTGTGAGGCTTTTTTCTTTTTGTGAGGACGCCTTTTTTTTGCCAAATAAGGGTGCCTCCCTCCAGAATATGCACGGGGCCTTTGTGCCCGACCCAGGCAAGAACCCAGGCGATCCACCCTTCACCGCCCCAGGAGGTTTTGGCGTCTCCAACAATGACCACAGGGGTGTTCTCCGTGATCCCCATCTCTCCCAAAACAAAGGCCATCTTTTCTGGAGGCAAGGTTCGGTATGGTATCTTTCGGGCATCTGTTTCGGTATACTCTTCCCAACTGAAGGAGAGGGCGCCGGGAAGGTGCCCCTTTTTCCAGATCTTCCTGGGGCGGGCATCCAGAAGCACCACTTTTTTCGGCAGTAAGGCGAGTTGCTGGGGATGAATGCGCTCCACCGCGTGGCAAGGCACCTTGTAAACGAGGGAGACCAGAACAAGCATGAAGCCGACTGCAAAGATTTTTCTCCTCTGTTCCATTGTTCTCTCCTGTTGGTTGGGGCTTTTGGGCCCTGATAGGGGCATCTATTGGGCCCTTGCCTCTGCTTTTTTCTGTTGCGGTCTGGTCTGGGTTGCCGTTCAAAGGGGAAAGAGCGGGCATCTCTCTTTCTCCTTCTGGGAGATTTTTGTTGTGGCTCTTGTGATGCGTCTGCCTTTTTGGGGCGCTTCGGTGTGGCTCTCCGATGATATCTGGCGCTACCTTCTGGACGGCCGGGTTCAGGGTCTGGGTTTCAGCCCCTACGCGCTGTCACCTGTTGCTTTTTCAAAGGCCCTTCCCATTGTGTCGGAGCTGGTGGACAAGGTCAACCACAGCCATCTCAAGACCCTCTATCCTCCCTTGGCCCAACTTTTTTTTCGTCTTACCGCTCCTTTGGGGGTGATCGGCATAAAAGGGGCCCTTCTGGTGTGCGATTTGCTCACCGTTTTGCTTTTGTGCAGGCTTTTAAAAAGAGAGGGAGAGCCTGTTTTCTGGGCCGCTCTCTACGCCTGGAATCCCATGGTGGTGTGGGAAGTCTCCTGGTCAGGCCATGTGGATGTTCTGGCTTTTCCCTTTTTGATGCTGGCGCTTGTGTTTTATGCAAAACAACCTCTGGTTGCCGGGTTTTTCTGCGGCCTCTCTTTTTGGGTAAAGCTGGTGTCGGTTCTCTTTTTTCCTTTTTTTGTGTGCGAGATCTGGAAAAATCGAAAATCGATACACCCTGTTTTGGTCTTTGCGGTGGGGGCGGGCCTGGCGACTTTTTTTTGTTTTCTTCCTTACGGCCTCTCTTTTTTGGGGGCACAGGAGAGCCTTCATATTTATGGCACCACCTGGGAGTTTTCCGGCTTTTTCTTTCGCCTGCTTCGCAATCTTACGGGGATGAATCTTACGGTTCGGGCTGCGCTGGCTCTTTTTGGAGGGCTGGGGATAATGATTTTGATTTTCAGGCAGCTTTGGGGCCAGCTTCGTTTTTTTGATGCCATGGGGTGGGCCGTTTTTTTATGGCTTCTTCTCACGCCGACCCTGCACCCCTGGTATGGTCTCTATCTGGCCGTATGGCTTCCTTTGATGGCTGGAAGCACAGATCCGCACAAAAGGCTTAAGGGTAAATTTTTGAAATGTCCGGAAAAAAAAGGTGCCATACGGCCCGTTTCCCCTTATATTCTGACGGTGACGCCGCTTTTGGGGTATGAGGTGCTATCCGGGGTTTCGATCCACGGTCGGTGGGAGCCGAGCCCATGGACTCCCTTTTGTATTGTCTTGCCGCCTGTGATTGCCTGGATGGTATTGGATTTCAAGAGTTTTTTTGTAAAATAATCACGCATTGGATATGTTTTTTCGTGACCATTTAGCTACCATTCGCAGCGGGTGGGCAACGCTTTTGAAGCGTTTGGTAAACAGTTTTTTTTGCGGAGCTTTTTTTTAAAAAAGGCGACCCGCCAAAGGCAGACTCGGAGGAGGAGTGAAAGAGCTTCTTGCCATAGGATACGCCATCCATCTGGTGGCGGTGATGCTGACGGCCCTCTACGGCCTGCACCGGTTGGTGCTTTTAAAGCGGTGGCTTCTCATGCGGCGTCGCTCGTTTCCTTTACCTGGGTGCGAGTCCTTTCCTTTGGTGACGGTCCAGCTTCCCCTCTACAACGAGGAGAGGGTGGCGGCCCGTCTTATAGAGGCGGTGGGCCGTCTCCACTGGCCCAAAGAGAGATTGGAAATTCAGATTCTGGATGATTCCACCGATGCAACCCAGAGTGCCGTAGAGCAGGGCTCCAAGCGTTTAAAAAGCATGGGCTTGGATGTTTCGGTTTTGCGTCGGACCGAGCGGCAGGGGTTTAAAGCTGGTGCATTGGCCGAAGGATTGAGCCGAGCCAAAGGGGAGTTTATAGCCATTTTTGATGCCGACTTTGTTCCTCCTTCTTCTTTTTTAAGGGAGACCCTTGGTTGGTTTAAAGACCCTGGGGTTGGGATGGTTCAGGGACGCTGGGGTTTTTTAAACGGCAGAGACTCGGTGATTACCGGAGTCCAGGCTCTGGCCCTCTCCTCCCATTTTGATATTGAGCACGCCACCCGTCAGGCTGGTGGCTGTTTTTTTAATTTTAACGGAACCGCAGGAGTGTGGCGGAAAAAAACGATCGAAGAGGCGGGCGGATGGAGTGCCGACACCTTGACCGAAGACCTTGACTTGAGCTATCGGGCCCAGCTTGCGGGCTGGAGGCTCGCCTACCACGGAGAGGCCGAGGTTCCGTCGGAACTTCCCCCTGTGCTTACCGACTTTATTTCTCAGCAGAAAAGGTGGGCGCAAGGATCCATGCAGACAGCCGTCAAAGTTTTGCCCCAGCTTCTTTTGGCCAGACTTCCCCTCCCTGTTAAGGTGGAGGCCCTGTTTCATCTTTTGTCGGGCTTTGGCTGGGTGGCCGCCGCTCTGGCGACCCTGACCCTCTGGCCCGCTCTGATCTGGATGGGCCAAGGGGCTTCTCTTGCCTGGATTCCCGGTGTGGCGGTCTTAACGGGAAGCTGCGGGGCGCTTCTTCTCTACTATGTGGTCTACTGCTCGCTTGAGAGAAGGGCGCGTCTTTTTTTTCGATACATTCCCTTTTTGCCTCTGGTCTGCATTGGGGTGGCTCCTTTTTTGGCCCTTTCGGTTCTGAAAGGGCTGGTCTGTCGCCAGGGCATTTTTCACCGGACCCCCAAGTATGGTCTTCAGGGAGCCGCGGGGCATGCTGGCACAACCCGTGCCCTTAAGATGGCTTGGATCTCCTTCTGCTGTTTTGGCCTCACCTTCTGGCCCGTGGCCCTTATGCCCGCCTTGTCACCCGCAGCGCTTCCCCTGGCCGCTGCCATTCCTCTGGGATATCTTTTTACAGGCTCTCTTCTGGCCCGTGAGGGAGGCGCCAAAAGGCGTATGCGTTCGATTATCTCTCTTTTTCTCTCTGTTGTGGGAGGATAGCTGGTTTACAGTGCAGGAGGAGAAGAGTATAATGCGCCCCTTACACTTATGACTACACAGATAAAAATTCAGTGATGATGTCCTGACTCAGGGGCATGGAGATACGATGATGGAGATTTTTAGCTACCCGTCGGATGCGGCGGAAGCCAAAGTGCGTTCTATTACAGGGCGCGGCTTGGGGTATACGGCGGATGACGAAAAGGGGGTCATCGACATTCTTGAGGATGTAAGAAAAAATGGAGATGAGGCCCTTGTCTCTTACATCCGAAAGTTTGACGCTCCGAAGATGACCCTTTCAGAGCTGGTGGTGACCGATGAAGAGATGGAAGAGGCCCTGGACTCCGTCGACCCAGTCTTTCTTGACGCCTTGGATCGTTCGGTCTCTCAGGTGGCCTCTTTTCATGAGAAGCAGAAAGAGAACTCCTGGATCGACATGCCTCGAAAAGGGGTGACCTTGGGTCAGATGGTGAATCCTGTGGATGCTGCAGGGGTCTATGTGCCCGGTGCCACAGGAGGCATGACGCCCCTGGTCTCTTCGGTGGTGATGGGGGCGGTCCCTGCCAAAATCGCCGGAGTCAAGCATATCGCCATGGTGACCCCACCCATGGCCGACGGAAAGGTGAACAAGCACCTTCTGGCCGCAGCCAAACGAACCGGTGTGGATGTGGTGTACAAGGCGGGAAGCGCTTGGGCGGTGGCAGCCCTTGCCTATGGCACCGAGACCGTCGGCAAGGTGGATGTGATTGTCGGGCCCGGCAATATCTATGTGACCCTGGCAAAAAAGTTGGTCTCCGGGGTGGTGGGCATCGACATGATTGCAGGGCCCAGTGAGATCCTTGTTATTGCCGATGAGAGCGCCAACCCCCAGTGGACGGCCGCCGATCTTCTCTCCCAGGCGGAACACGACCCCCTTGCCTCCTCCATTTTTGTGACAACCAGTCGGGGGCTGGCTGAAAAAGTCCAGGCCGAAGTGGAAAAGCAGGTGAAAGAGCTGCCCAGAAGGGAGATTGCCGAGGCTTCCATCAAAGCGTATGGTGCCATTATGGTGGTGGACTCCATCGAAAGGGCCTGTGAGCTTGCCAACCGCCTGGCTCCGGAGCACCTAGAACTTCTGGTGCCTGCCCCCTTTGAGGTGGTGGGAATGATTCGAAATGCCGGAGCGGTTTTTATGGGTCACTTTACTCCTGAGCCCATGGGTGATTATATGGCCGGTCCCAACCACGTGCTGCCCACCGCAGGAACCGCACGGTTTTCTTCGGCCCTTTCTGTGGAGCATTTTACCAAAAAGAGCAGTCTGATCTGCTACTCTGAAGAGGCGTTTATGAAAGAGGCCGATGCTGTGGCCTGCCTTGCAGAGACCGAAGGGCTTGCCGGACACGCTCGGTCGGTGACCATTCGTAGGAAAAAGTGATGGCATCGTAATATTTCATGGCGATTCATTGCATTCATGGGTGTCGCGTCGAAAGATTGACTTTTTGAGACATCTTTAAAAAGTAGCCATAAAATGGATTGACAGAGAAGGGTGATCTTTGGGTTGCCCTTTTTTTGTGCATATTCAAATATTTAGTTTTGATTTTTTTGCATGGTACGTTGACATGTTTCCTCATTTGTACTATTTTTAAGACACTTATCAGAATTTTTTGTGGGCATTGACCCCTCTTGCAGATGCCCCACTCATTCGACGCTCTTCTCTTTTCGCTCCCTTTCTTTTTGCAGCTTTCAAATCACTTCCATATCTCTTCTGCATTCGTTTTGAGTTTTCTTATTTAAGCATAAAAAACAGATCTGCTGCAGTGGTTGTCACATGAACATTTCGTGATGTCAGGCAGACACCTTAATCTTTTTGAGTCGGTGATACGCTTGATATCCTCCTTTTACCTGAAACCTCAGGGAGGAGTGATGACAGAAGTGATTCCATTGCCCTCGGGTAAACCGTTTCCAGATAAATGGGTCGATTCGGTGCCCTCTTCAGGGGAAGAGGCTTCAGATGCTGTACAAGAGATTACGGCGGCATTTTGCCGTGAGTCGGGATGGGGCCTCTCCCACGCCATGGGGCGCGCCTTGAGGCTTTTAACCATAGAGTCTGGGGCAAAGCGTGCTTTGGTCTTTTTAAAAAATGAGGGGTCGAGTGACGATCTCTTTTTTGAATGGAGTGCATCGGATGATGTGGGAGAGAGCTTTAAGGGCAGGGCAGAGGACGCTTTTTCCGCATTTTTTTCGGTCATGACTCGAGATGAAATCCTGGTGGTGGGCCATCCCATGGATGTGGCCCGGCTTCGGCCCGAGCAGCGTCAGTGGATTGGGGAGCAGGGGTTTCGAAGTTTTGTGGCCCTTCCCTTTGGAGACGAGGGGAAGGGGCGTGGGGGGCTCTGCCTTTTGGGTGGAGAGGGGGAAGCTTTTTTTTGGCCGGAAAGGGTTCTGGAGAGTCTTTTGCGGAAGGTTCGAGGTGTTTTTCTGGGTGGTATGAAGCAGATACTACGTGAGCTGGAAGGATTAGGGCATGAGAAATTATCTACAAGATTGCTGAATGCCACCACAGATTCAGCAGTGCTTATGGACAGCACCGGTACCATTTTGTCTATGAATGCTGCGTTTGCTCGAAAACTCAAAATTACAGCAGAGCATGCCAAGGGAAAACGCCTCTACGATCTCCTTACTCCCCAAGTGCGTAAACTCTTGAAGGAACAGGTGGCCCATGCCATTCGAAGAGGGAAGCGCATCCTTTTTGAAGAGGATCAGGGGGGCGTTATTTATTCCCATGTGATCTACCCCATCGTAAACTCTATGGGCGAGATTGACACCATAGCCCTTTATTCTCAAAATATTACACCCTTAAAAAATGTGGAAAAAAGGGTTCGGGATTTAACTGCAGAGCTGGTGGTGGCACAGGAAAATGAGCGAAAGCGTATCGCTTACGATCTACATGATGGTGTGGCTCAAGAGTTGGCCTCGCTTAAGATTCGTTTTGAGACACTGACTCAAGGCTTACGGAAAGATCCCGAAGGATTTGATAAGATGGTTGGGGATTGCGCAAGCATTATTAAACGATCCATTGCCACCGTTCGGAAAACCGCGCATGAGCTTCACTGGCCCAATACTTTTGATCGCTGCATTGAAGAGATCATCTCAAATCATTGCGATGATTTTTCTCAGGAGACCGGGATTGATGTGTCGTTTTTCAGTGCCGGAATGGGCCGTGTGTCCCTTGGGGAACACCAGCGGCAGCATATTCAGCGGATTGTTCAAGAAGCACTCAATAACGTGCGAAAGCATGCCGAATCAACCCAAGTGCAGGTGAAGCTAACGGCGGCTGGAAATACGGTTATTCTTCGCGTTAAAGACAATGGTAGAGGCTTTTGTGTAGAGACGGCGATGGTGGAAGGGGAACGCGAAAGGCGGATGGGGCTTTCGGGTATGAGGAATCGCACCGAAATTATGGGAGGCGAGATGCGGATTGAATCGGTCGTCCAGAAGGGGACCCTTATTTCGTGTGAAATTCCTGTCACGGTTTCTGAAGAAGATTCGCTCTATTACCCTCTTTTTTGAAGGTGGAAGGTGTGCCAGATGCCATCGGGGCTAAGGTGTTGGGCCACATGAAAGCCCAGCTCGGTGACGTACGATTTGATGAGGCGAGACTCTTGGGTGAGAAGACCGGAGAGAATCGCCTCTTTTTTTTGGGCAAAGCCTTTTGTGGCAACCATTTTTTTCATGATATCAAAGTGGATATTTGCCAAAAGAAGGTCTGCCGGGGCATGGATCATCTCCTGGGCATCCCCTTGAACGGGCAGAATGCGGTGCGAGAGCCCATTGACCCAGACATTGCGTTTGGCGGTGACCACCGCAAGGTGATTGAGGTCGACAGCAAGCACCTTTGAGGCCCCAAGGCGTGCGGCACCCAAGGCGAGTAGCCCGGTGCCTGTCCCCAAGTCTTGAACGGTTTTTGAGGACAAAGAGGGCCCCATCTTTGAGAGAATTTCCAGGCAGCATCGGGTGGTGGGATGGGCCCCGTTTCCAAAGACCACGCCGGGGTCCAGAAAAATTTCTCGAGTGCCGGCCGGGCGTGACGGAGGGGCTTCGGTTCGAAAGGGGACCACGGTGAGTCCTCCTGCCTGAAACGGTTCGTGGGCGCCGCCTTGCCATTCGTCATAACTCATCTCAAACCGGTCCATAAGCCGAAGGTGCGAAAGGCCATTGCAAATCATTTTGACGGTTTCATCTGCCGGCTCAGAGAAGAAGAGAAAGGTGGACTCATCTTCTATCCAATTGCCTTTAAAGGCTGGGTGAGAGATGGTGGTGGCCGGGTGAATCACGCCTTCAATGTAGTAGATGAAAAGCGCATCAGAAGGGCTCTGGTGCGCTTTTTCTTTCAGGCAATTTTTCATTCAGGAAGGCTCGTCAGGGCTTGTTTGAGCTTGTCTGTCACCGTTTGGGTGACGGTGGCAATCTCTTCAATGAGATCGGCTGTTTCGGCAAATCCTTCACCTCGAGCTTTTTCAGCCCATTTCAAGTACGTTCCTTTGTGGGCGTCATTGTGGTCGATCCAGTGTGGGATCAGTTTTTCAAGCTGCTCTTTGAGGGTGAGGGGCTGGGTTTCGTGGTCGTGGTGATGATGATCATGGTGATGGGACATGGGCAACCCTCCTCGTCTGGTTCGATGTCGGTCTCACGGGCAGAGTGTTTAACTCTGTTGACAGGAGGAAACGCATGGGAAGAGCGAATCATCTCCGAGGCTCCGTGGGGTGGTAGTTGTTCCCGTAACGTTTGAGGGCACCGCAGGGGCGGCACCCTTAAAAAAGAGAATCTATCTGTATGATGCAGAGGTTGTCAATACAAAGTGGGGGCTTATGTCTGCAATCGAGTTTGGGCTAAAGCCCAGAAGGGGTGCGAACCAGATGCACATAGCCACACGTTTCCAACGGTCGACTCTCGCGTGAAAAGAGCTCCTTTTGGTTGGGATCGAAGATGACAACGCTTTCGGCAGTGCCCCAGGCTCCGGTGTTCACTTGAGCGGTCCAGTACCAGCCGACACCGCTTGATGGGTACCATGGCTTGCCATTATAGAGCAGGGCCAATTCGTTGGGAGTGGGAAGTCTCCAGTTGGATTTTCCGCCAAGGGTGAGCCCCTCTGCCCATGCCTTGGTTGTTTTGAAGTCCATACATGCCTTACCCAGACCTTTTGAATCAAGAAGGCTCCAGACAAGGCCTGATTTTTTGTCAGTTACAGTGCCGTTGTGGTTGTCTCGGAATCGGGATTTTAGTCCATGGAGCCGCGCTCTAAAAGCGGTTTCTCTGGACTTAAGTTTGGCGATCGCCTCGCGCTTGCGTCGGGCTTCGGCCTCGGCTTTTTGTTGGGCTGTAAGGATTTTTTGCTCTTTAAGTTGCCGTCTTCTTTCTGCGCGTTGGGCCCTAAGCTGCGCTGTGATGAGCTTGTTGGCTGCCGAGCTCTTTTCGTACTCAGCCTCAACCTTATCTCTCAAATCCCTTGCTTTGTTGGCGTAAATCCCATCGGGATATTGCCTTAGGTAGGTGTCCAGTTCGCGGATACGGGTGGCGTATTTGGCGTCTGGATTCGTTGCAATGGCACGGATCTCTTCCCAAAATCCCAATTGTTCAACTTTTTGAGCCAGGTTGATGATGGCTTCATTGACCTCTTCAGAAACGGTGGTGTTTGGGTTTTCCTGCAGGTAGGTGAGAAAGAGGTTTTTTGCCTTCCGAGGGGAGAGGGTGGCCGCTTCCTTTTTTAAGCGTCGAAGTTTTTTTTGGTCTATCATTTTTTGGCGAATGAGCCAGACTTCTTTGAACCTTCTTTCATTGGGGAATTCACTGATAAAGGTATCAGCGACAGCGATGCAAGGCTCCCACAGTTTGTTTTGGTAGCAGTCGGGGAGCCCTTGCTGAATCATGAAATAGTACTCATCGCCTACCGAGGCTATAAGATTGGTCACTTGCTGGACATATTTTCCATAGGGATGATCCTCAAGATAGGTGCGATAGATGCCCAGGCGTGTGTCGATCTCTTCTTCTGTTGCCTCATCCACCCGTCGGTAATCGATCTCGTCAAGCTCTTTCGGAAGGATTTTCATCCGTTTTGTGATGGCACCCAGAAAGGGGGTCGGTTTGTAATTGCTAAGATGGTTTTTAAAAAGCCCCAAAGATTTTTTGATAAATTGATGATCCCGAGTCATTCCTTCGATTTGCTTGTCAATGGCGATAAGCAGGTTTGCTTCATTGAGATAGCCGGTCAACTTGGGGGTAAATCGGTTGGTGGCATGGCTGTCGAGAAACCGTTCGAGGAGTTTCTTTTGTTGGGAAAAATCCCTTAATCTTCGAAGCTCTACGGTTAAGGCGGCATACTCTTTTTCAAGGGTTTTGGTTTTGTACCAGATAAAACCGCCAAGGGCTCCTCCTCCGATGAGGATTAAGAGGAAAAAAGAGACGAAGATTAACCGTGTGATGTTCCGTGGCTCTGGGGTTTCATCAAGGTCTTCGTATTCGTAGTCCCATGTGGTCTCTTCGGTATCGGTGTCTTGAGGTTCGGGAGCTAAAGATTCCGTTTCAGGCTCGCTACCTTTTTTTACGGGCAGGTCGTGGGAGTCGGGGGGAAGGGGAGGTGCCTCGTCTGAAATGGGGGGCGCGGGGCTATCCATGACGAAGTTCATGGCGATTTGATCATCCACCGAGGCCCCATCGCCTTTTGGCCGCCCCCCCTCGATTTGGGCCGCCTTTTCATCCCTGAGTCTTAAGCCCTCCATGAGGATGGTCATCAAAGGGGTGGTGATGTTGTGTTCTGGAGATGGGGTGTTGTCAATAATGATGACTGTGTCGTTCCAGCAGATGATATCGTAAACCGCATCCAGTCCGTTGGTGGTGTTGGTTTCGGCAGCTACTAAGTTTCCTTTATCGATCCAGAGAAAACCGACCTCATCGTTGGAGTAAATTTTCAAGGTACATGAGGTTTTATCCATCTGAACAATCTGAAGGAACGAACTGAGGGAAATCCCCTGTATCTGGCCACCAACTTCAATTTTCATGATTCTGAGTACCCACCTTGTGACGTGTAAGTCCCGGGGTTCCGGGGAGTTTGGAGTGGACGGCGGTCGGCAGGTCCCAAAGGGAGGGGAAAGAGTTCCGGCAGCCGATGTTGTCAGATTGTTGAATTGTTAAGAAATAAATTACCAGATCGCTATGGTGGTGTCAATGTGCTGAAAACAGCGGTTTTGAAGGAAAAAGAGCTTCGAATAGGAAAGGAAATAGGGTAGAGTATATCGGGATTTTTCAGCATTTGAATAGAGAGTTAGATATTTTTAGTAGTTGAGTAAAGTAGGAACATTTTTGATGTGTGATAAACGGCGTGTAGTGGGCATCGCGGCCCTGGTTATGGTGACGCTTTTCTGGGGCATGACATTTACGGTGATCAAGGGAGCCTTAGATGACGCGGCGGTCTCTCTTTTTTTGGGACAGCGGTTTCTTTTGGCTTTTGGTATGCTACTTCTTGCAAAGCCCTTTGCTAAGAACGCCCTCAATGTCTACACCCTTGGTAGGGGCATTTTTCTGGGGCTTTCGGTGGTGGCAGGGTATGGTCTTCAGACCGTGGCGCTTCTTTTTACGACGGCCTCAAAAACAGCTTTTTTGACGGGGCTCAATGTGGTGTGGGTCCCGGTGATTGCGGCCCTCTTTTTTAAAAAGCGTCTTGAAAAGGCCAAGTGCGTGGGGATGGCTTTGGCTGTTTTAGGTATTTACCTCTTGTGTGGCCTTGCGGGAGCGAGTGACTTTTCTACCGTAAGCAAAGGCGACTTTTACGCCTTGGCAAGCGCGGTTTTTTTTGCCCTTCACATTCTCTATACGGGTCGCTATGCGGGGCGGTGCGACAGTTACTGGCTGGCCGTTATCCAATTGGGAACCATTGGTGCAATTTTTGGGGGAATATCCCTTTTCAAAGGGTATCCCCTTTTCACCTGGAACCCGGAGGTGGCCTGGGCTCTTCTGCTTTGCTCTTTTCTGGCCACGGTGCTTCCCTTTCTTATTCAAACCATTGTCCAAAAGTGGGTTTCGCCCACGGACACTGCATTGACCTTTTGTCTGGAACCAGTTTTTGCAGCCTGTTTTGCCTGGGCGCTGGCTGGAGAGGCCATGGGGGCCACCGAGTTTGGAGGGGCAGCCCTTATCCTGACGGGGATGATTGTCTCTGAAGTGTGGCCCAACAAAAAGAGGGTGTAGTCCAGCCGTCAATGGGTGGATTGGTGAAAAATTTGAAATCAAGGGGCGTCGGGCAACTTTACCTCAACCTTGGCCACGTTTTGGTAGCCCCTGGGAAGTTTTTTGCCACGAAGACCCCTTGAGCTGATGTATTCGGCCACGTTTCCTGGCTTGAGGGTGAGGTGGCGTTTTCCGGCATAGATGATGATACTGCTCTCTTTTTTGAGTGTGAAAAGATGGGAGAGGAGCTCTTCGCCCGATTTGGCACGGGACGACGGGATGCCAATGATTTTGTTTCCCTTGCCTTTTGGCAGCATGGGAAGATCCCGTAAGGGAAAGATAATCATGCGTCCTTCGGTGGTGATGGCGGCCAGCATCAGATCATCGATTTCATGAACAGGAATGGGAGCCATGGGCGAGGCTTCGGCAGGCAGGGTCAGAAGCGCTTTTCCCGCACGGTTTTTGCTAAGCATGTCGCCAAAAGTGGCGATGAAGCCGTAGCCTGCATTGGATGCCAGAAGCAGGTGGTCTTTTCGTTTTCCACTTGCCATATGGCAAAAGTGGGCTCCAGAAGGCGGTGTAAAGCGCCCAGTAAGGGGTTCTCCGTGGCTTCGCGCTGAAGGCAGGGTGTGGGCCTCAAGGCTGTAGCTGCGGCCTGTGGAGTCGATGAAAACGGCAAACTGCGAGCTTTTGCTCTCTTGGGCACAAAGGAGTTCGTCTCCGGCTTTGAACTTGATGCGGGAGAGGTCCACATCGTGACCCTTGGCCGAGCGAACCCAACCGTTTTTGGAGAGAATCAAGGTGACCGGTTCAGTGGGCACCAGAGATCGCTCTGAGAGAGCATGGGCTTCTTCACGTTCCACCACAGGGGATCTGCGGTCGTCCCCATAAAGCTGGGCATCGGCTTTGATCTCTTTTTTGATCAGAGTTGTCAGCCTGCGGGTGGAGCCGAGAATCTTTTCCAGGGTGTCTCTCTCAGCCGAGAGTTCATCTTGCTCACCTCGAATTTTCATCTCTTCGAGTTTGGCCAAATGCCGAAGCTTTAGCTCCAAAATGGCTTCGGCCTGGATAGCCGTCAGGCCAAAGCGTTCCATAAGAACCGGCTTGGGTTTGTCTTCATCTCGAATGATGCGAATCACCTCATCGATATTGAGGAAAGCCGCCATCAAGCCCTCTAAGATGTGAAGTCTTTTTCTTACCTTTTCAAGACGATGGGTCAGCCTTCGTGTGACCGTCTCTTTTCGAAATTCCAGCCACTCGGAGAGAAGCTGTGTGAGCCCTTTGACCTGGGGTTTTCCTGATGTTCCGATGACGTTCATGTTGACCCGGTAGTTCTTCTCCAGGTCGGTGGTGGCAAAGAGGTGGTCCATAAGGGCCGTTCTATCAATGCGGTTTGACTTGGGAACCACCACAATGCGTGTAGGGGCTTCGTGGTCGGACTCGTCTCTTAAATCCGCCACCATGGGAAGCTTTTTGGCCTGCATTTGCCCTGCAATTTGTTCAATCACCTTGGCTCCGGAGACTTGGTAGGGAAGAGCGGAGATCACGATATCTCCATTCTCTTTTGCCCAGACTCCGCGCATTTTAATGGAGCCGTGTCCGGTCACATAGAGCTTTCGAATCTCTTCGTGCGGGGTAATGATTTCGGCTTCTGTGGGAAAGTCCGGCCCTTTGATGTGCTGAAGAAGATCGCGGGTGTCGGCCGAGGGGTTCTCCAGAAGATGAATACAGGCGTTTGCCACTTCTCGCAGATTGTGGGGTGGAATGTCCGTGGACATACCAACGGCAATGCCGGTGGTGCCGTTTAAAAGCAGATTGGGCAGTCGGGCTGGAAGCACAGCGGGCTCATCCAGTGTGCCATCAAAGTTGGGAACCCAGGTGACAGTGCCTTTGCCCACTTCATCCAAAAGGAGTTGGGCGTATTTTGAAAGGCGCGACTCGGTGTACCGCATGGCCGCAAAGGATTTGGGGTCGTCAGGTGCTCCCCAGTTGCCCTGGCCGTCCACAAGGGGGTAGCGGTAAGAGAAGTCTTGGGCCATGAGCACCATGGCTTCGTAGCAGGCTGCATCGCCGTGGGGGTGAAACTTGCCCAGCACATCGCCCACGGTTCTGGCCGATTTTTTGTATTTTGCCGTGGCTTTTAAGCCGAGCTCACTCATGGCATAGATAATGCGACGTTGGACGGGTTTTAATCCGTCGCCGATGTGCGGAAGCGCTCGGTCGAGGATGACGTACATGGAGTACTCCAAATACGCGTCCTCAGCAAAAAATTTGATGGGCTGCTGCTCGCCACCCTCTGCGGAAAAATGTGTTTCGTGTCTCATATGGAGGCGTCCTGTTTCTGGTCGCTTTTTGAAAAAAAGCTCCGCAAAAACGTTCCGGTTACCGGCCTTTTTCCTGTCTTAAAAAAGAGCCCGGTAAGTTGAAACCGTTGGATTGTTTTTGATCACGGGCGGTAGGCCCGTAAGCACATGCCAAGAGGCGAAGCCTCTGAACATTTGCGAACCTGGGATATAGGGGATTTATCCCCTTGGTTAAAGAATGAGCGTGTTGGCTTCGGCGAGGTCGCCTTTGGTCTCCAGCCAGGTGCGGCGATCGCCAGCACGTTTTTTGGCCAGCAGCATGTCGAAGAGGGCATCGGGGGCATTTTCGTCGCCTCCTGTTGTAAGCTGGACCAGCCTTCGCGTGTCTTCGGCCATGGTGGTTTCTCGAAGTTGCAAGGGGTTCATTTCGCCCAGACCCTTGAAACGAACCACACCCACGGTGCCCCTCTTTTTTTCGGCGGCGATACGATCTAAAACACTCTGTTTTTCGGCGTCATCTAAGGCGTAGTAAACCTCTTTTCCAATGTCGATGCGGTAGAGGGGTGGCATGGCCACAAAGACGTGACCTTGTTCCACCAGCGGGCGGAAGTGCTTAAGAAACAGGGCGCAGAGCAAGGTGGCGATGTGAAGACCATCGGAGTCGGCATCGGCCAAGATACATACTTTGCCGTAGCGAAGCTGACTTAAGTTATCGGAGCCGGGGTCCACTCCCAAGGCCACGGCGATGTCGTGGATCTCTTTGGAGTTTAAGACCATATCATGCTCCACCTCCCAGGTGTTCATGATTTTACCCCTTAAGGGCATGATGGCCTGGGTCTGGCGGTCTCTGGCCTGTTTGGCTGAGCCTCCGGCCGAGTCGCCTTCGACCAGAAAAAGTTCGGTTCGGGAGATATCGGTCTCCACGCAATCGGCCAGCTTGCCGGGAAGGGCGGGACCCTGAGTGATCTTTTTTCGGGCCACTTTCTTGCTGGCTTTTAGCCGTTTTTGGGCATTGGAAAGGGCCATTTCGGCGAGAAATTCGCCTTGAGCGGTGTTTTGGTTGAGCCAGAGGCTGAAGGCGTCTTTGGCGATGCCGGAGACATGGGCGGCAATGGCCCGTGAAGAGAGGCGCTCTTTGGTTTGGCCCGAGAACTGTGGGTCCTCCATTTTTATTGAAAGGAGATACGCGCAGTTTTCCCAGATGTCTTCCGGAGCCAGGCGCACGCCACGGGGAAGAAGTTTGTGGAATTCGCAAAATTCGCGCATGGCGGCCAGGAGTCCGCTTCGAAGCCCGTTGACATGGGTGCCTCCCTGAGATGTGGGAATCAGGTTGACGTAGCTTTCGGTTGTGGTTGCGCCCCCCTCGGGAAGCCAGGTGACGGCCCAGGCCACAGATTCTCTCTCTCCATCAATCTCTCCGGTAAAGGGCGGATTGGGAACCTGTTCGGAGTCTTCGAGGCTCTCAGTCAAGTAGTCGCAAAGTCCGTCTTCATAGTGCCAGCTCTGTTTTTCTCCAGATGGGATATTTCTGAAACAGACGGTGAGCCCTTTGCAGAGGACGGCCTTGGCTTTGAGGATATGGGTTAGCCTTCGAATTGAGAACTTGGGGGTATCAAAGTATTTGGGGTCGGGCCAAAATCGAACCGTGGTGCCGGTGTTTCGCCTTCCCACCTCGCCTACCACAGCAAGCTCTTCTGCCTTTTCTCCACCTTCAAAGGCGATGGCGTATTTTTTTCCGTCTCGCCGAATAGATACCTCGACACGGGTGCACAGGGCGTTGACCACAGAAACACCGACACCGTGAAGGCCTCCTGAAAATTTGTAATTTTTTCCTGAAAATTTGGCACCAGCGTGCAGGCGGGTCATGATCAGCTCCACACCGGTGATGCCCTCTTCGGGGTGGATGTCGACGGGCATACCGCGACCGTTGTCGCTCACCTCAAGGGAGCCATCCTCATAAAGCACCACAGATACTTTATTGGCGTGACCTGCAATGGCCTCGTCCACGCTGTTATCAATGGCTTCTTGGGCCAGGTGGTTGGGGCGGTCGGTATCGGTGTACATGCCGGGGCGCTTGCGCACGGGGTCGAGGCCTTTAAGCACTTCGATGGCGTCGGCATCATAGCGTTTAGCATCCAGTTCCATACGTGGAAAACGAGGCTCCTTCAAGATCTGTCTGACGGGGTTATCGGGCCGTGAAGGCCCGTCAATGGCTGGGTTTTCGTCCCGGTATCATAACCTTTTTGCCATCTTTTGCAAATTGTTTGTCCTGCAGGCGGGGCGTGCTTTGAAAGAGGCTTTAAAACAGGGGGTTGCATAAAAGGGAGGGGATGAAAACACACCAGGCTCTCCGAAACCAATGGACGCCAATGTGTCCAAAGAGAGAGCCTGAGGTCTTCATGGGTGGTGAGTCAAGGGCGGCGATGGAATTATCGAGCCGCTTTCACCACGTGACCTGCCTTGATGCAGGTGGTGCAGACGGTCATCTTTTTAACGCTGCCGTTTTTCAGGGCACGAACGTTTTGAAGGTTGGGGTTGAAGCGACGCTTGTTAACGTTGTGGGCGTGGCTTACGTTGTTTCCGACCATCGGCTTTTTGCCGCATATTTCACACATCTTGGACATGTTGCACACTCCTTTTCTCACATTGATGGCTTTGTAAAACGGCCGGTAGGCCGGATATGCAATCGGCAAGACACAAAAGGTTTACCGGCTTTATTTATGGATTTTGTCACGCATTAAACGCGTAAAAAAATAACGAGTCTGTATAAACCAAAAGCGAGAGCCTGTAAAGGCTTTTTATCGTTTCGAATCAAAACAGGGGCTTTGATGTGAAACAGGCCCCTTCAGGCTCTTTGGTTACTTCTTTGCCGCTTTGGATTCTTGGGTGGCCAGCTTCTTGCGGCTTTTTTCGGCGAGGGCGGCCGCCTCTTCGTCAAAACCGTAGCCTTTGTAGGATTTCAAGACGCCTTCAAATCGAGCCAGGGCGCTTTTATACTTTTTGGCTTTCAGGTAGTAGCGTCCCACCACCATCTCATGGGCTGCCAAGCTTTTAAGGCACTCTTTTCGCTTTTCATCGGCCTGGGGGACGTACTCACTTTCAGGAAACTGCCTGGTGAGTCTGGTAAAGAGAGAGAGGGCCTTGATGGCGTTGCTCTGGTCTCTGTCTGGGCTGTCCAGGCGGTTGTAAAAGCAGAGGGCCTGCTGGTTGATTACATAGGCGATCTTTTCATGCCGGGGGTGGAGTTTTTCAAACTCTTCGTAGGCGATGGCCGCTTCGTCGTACTCCTCCATTTTGAAGTGCGCTTCGGCGATGTTGAGCTCTGCTTCTACAGCGAGCTTGTCAAAGGGGTACCAGTCCCGGAGCTTGGTGTAGATGGCGATGGCCTCTCGGTAACGCTCTTTTTCAAACTGCACCCTGGCATCTTGAGCAAGCTCGGGAGCCAGTTTCTCCTCTTTTTTCTTGGGGCCGCAAGCGATAAGGGAGGCCCCAAGGATGAGAAGAAGAAAAACAGAGATGAGACGCTTCATGATCAGTGCCCTTGAATGTAGTGTTCAGCCATGGTGGCAGCGATGGCGCTGTCGCCCACAGCAGTGGCGATCTGCCTTAAAGGCGTGCTTCTCACATCACCGGCAGCAAAGACGCCGGGAATGTTGGTGGCCATATTGGCATCGGTTTTGATGAAGTTCCACTCGTCCATCTCCAGGGATTCGTCCACAAACTCGGTGTTGGGAAGAATGCCGATCCAGATAAAGCAGCCATCGGCGGCAATTTTTTTCTCTTCGCCGGTCTTGACGTTTTTTACGGAGACATTTTCGACGCCGAAAAGGCCGTCCATGCCGGTGACCACAGAGTCCCAGACCATCTCGATGTTTTCATTTTCAAGGGCCCGTTCCTGAAGAATTTTGGTGGCCCGTAGTTGATCCCGTCGGTGGACCAGATAGACCTTTTTGGCAAATTTGGTGAGGTAGAGGCTCTCTTGAACAGCGGTATCGCCTCCACCAACTGCCACAACGGTTTTATCACGAAAAAAAGGGCCGTCGCAGGTGGCGCAGTAGGAGACGCCTTTTCCGTGGAATCTTTCTTCGCCCACATGAAGGGTTCGAGGGGATGCACCGGAGGCAACAATAACGGCTTTTGCGGTGAGGGTTTTGTCACCCACCATCACCGATTTTACGTCACCTTCGAGCGCCATCTTCTCCACTTCCCCATATTCGAAGTGAAGATCAAACTGCTTGGCCTGCTCCAGCATCTTGTCGGAGAGGTCCGGGCCGCTGATGCCCTCAGGAAAACCGGGATAGTTCTCAATCCAGTCGGTAATCAGAATCTGGCCACCGGTGGCAACTTTCTCCACCAGGACGGTGTTAAGACGTGCACGGGACGCGTACATGCCGGCGGTGAGGCCTGCAGGGCCTCCACCAATGATGATCAGGTCGTATTGGGTCTCAGACATATCTTCCATCCAGAAGTCGGCGGCGTGGGATCAGGGCCGCTTTTAATGGCCGCCGACGAGAAAAATCTTAAAGAAGCTTACCGATGGTCTCTTCCAGTTTTGCTTTGGCGGTCATGCCGGTAACGGTCTCTACAATCTCTCCACCTTTGATAAAAAGAAGGGTGGGGATGGCGCGGACTTCATAACGGCTGGGGGACAGGGGGTTGTCGTCTACATTGCATTTAACGAATTTGACTTTGCCGGCGTAGGTGCTGGAGAGCTCTTCGAGAATGGGGCCAATGGCACGGCAGGGGCCGCACCAGGGCGCCCAGAAGTCCACCACAACGGGAAGGTCTGCGGCCATTACTTCGCTTTCAAACGAGTCATCTGTAATATCGAGAATACCTTCAGCCATGATCTTTTTCCTTTGATTGAATGGTTTGTTTTTTGATCTGGTGGTGCAAGCAGGATCTGCTGACGGGTCGTGATGATGGGACCGCCTCACGCTTTGCAGAGCCATTAAAATGATTTGCGTTGAAATATATTTATGGTTGGTTGGGTTGTCAAGGGTACCTCGTGGAAGGATTTCCTGAGGATCCCTGACTCCCAAAGGTCTTTCAGTATATCGCCTTTGGCTCTTGAGGGAAAGACGCGATCCAGATTGTACGGTCGGCCCATTGCCTGCTTGAGGGCGGCGATTCTTTGCTTTTGTGGGGGAGCTGTTTTCGTTATCATCAATGATAGCTATATATATTGATAAACGTTCTAAAATTTTGAGTGCTATCGTGCTTTTTTTAAGTTGAAAGGGGCCGACTTTCCATTTGGTAAGGTGCCGATTCTTATGGTAAAGAAGCGGCGGAAGAGAGGCTTTGAGGTGGCCGTATTTTGAGGCATCTTAAAAAACATACGGTGTTGACGCCGATTTTTTTAAATGGCGATTGGTAATCAGAGATTAAGGCAGTCGAGGCCCTCGGGTCAAAAGGAATCAGGCACTTTGTGTAAGCAAAGCGTCCGGGTAAGGATAATGAGATGAAAAAGATAGCGGTGTTGGTTTCCGGTGGAGGCTCTAACCTTCAGGCCATAATTGATGCAGTAAAGGCCGGGGATTTGAATGTGACAATCGCTTGTGTGGGAGCCGACAATCCGAATGCAGGAGGGCTTACGCGGGCCAGAGAAGCGGGAATTCCCACCTTTGTGACAGACTACAGAGCTCTTTATAACAGCTATGCTCAAGGGGCGATGCCTCCGGCTGATTTTTCGTTGGAAGAGGTTTTTGAAAAGCAGGGGCTGGTTAAAGCGGAGAGTTCAGAAAAGGTGAAAGGGTTTCTGGAGAGGAGAGCCCTTGCCGAGGCCGATTTGTTAAATGAGCTCTCCTTTTTTGATGTGGATCTTCTCGTGCTTGCCGGTTTTATGAGGGTTTTAACACCTTATTTTATTGATCGTTTTAACGGGGGCGCTTCTCTTCCTCGCATCATGAATATTCATCCAGCCCTTCTTCCTTCTTTTCCAGGTACCGATGGTTATGGCGATACCTTTGGGTATGGCTGCAAAGTGGGCGGGTGTACAGTTCACTTTGTGGATTATGGAGAGGACTCTGGCCCCATCATCGGGCAGGCCGCCTTTTCTATTGGGCCGGAAGATGACCTGGCTACGGTGAAACGACACGGTCTTGCCGAGGAGTGGAAACTCTACCCCGAGTGCATCCGTCTCTACAGTGAAGGGCGTTTGAACATGGGCGAAAGAGGGGGCCGGAAGGTGGTTGAGGTTGTTGCCTGAGCCTTTGAGGCGGCTAAATCATTTTGAAAAACCTCCCACACGATCACGCGTGTGGGAGGTTTTTTTATCCGGCGTTTAAGAGTTGGGCCATCATGGGCAGAGCTACCAGGGTACCAAAGGTGCTTCCCAGGTTGGTGAAAACCACCACCAGAAGGACGCGGGTTACTTTGTTTCGCCAGAAACCTTTGATCGAAAGAATATCATCGCCCAACGATTCGAAGTCCATCACCTTGGGTTTTCGCACAAAGGCTTCCACCAATCCCGAAACCCAGCCTGCTGCCACCATGGGGTTAAGGGAGGTCAAAGGGGCGGCAAGCACGGCCGAGGCAATGGTGGCAGGATGCCCAAAGGCGATAATGGCTCCTAAGCCCGCCAGAATTCCGTTGGCGGCGATCCACCACCCCACCATACCGGCTCCGGCCTCGGCTCCTCCTTGGGTGAATCCGTAGATCACCAGCGCGGTGACAAGAAGAGGAATTCCCCATTTAAGAGCCTTACCAAGCTTTCCCGGCGGTGGCACCTCATCAAGGGCAGAGATCTCTTGTGGGGTGTTGAAATATCGTAAAATTCCGGGCATGTGTCCGGCCCCCACGACAGCCACAATCTTTTCCCCTTGGGCATGACGAATTTTGTGTGCAAGGTAGCGGTCCCTTTCGTCGATGAGAATCTCCCTTAAGGCGGGGTGGGACTCTCCCACATCTTCCAGAATGCTCTCCAGCATATCTTGACTTTTCAGCTTTTCGATCTCTTCTTCTTCGATGTCATCGGCGCTTCCCACCGAAAGGACCATCTGAAAAAGAAGGGAGACCTTTTTGAAAAATCCCATGGAGTGCCAGGCCCTTGACAGTGTGGTCTGGACGTTGCGGTCGGCCAGAACCAGCTCAGCATCCACCTCTTGAGCTCTGTCCACAGCTCGAATCATCTCTTCTCCAGGGCGAATATCAAATTTTTCAGCCACCTTTTTTTGAAACGAAGAGAGCATGAGGTTGGCGAGGAGCAGAAACGACTTCTTTTCACGGATGACCTTAACAATATCCATGTTTCGCCAGCGGTCGCTGTCTGTCATGGATTGGTAGCGTCCCTGGCAGAGTTCGACGCAGACGGTGTCCGGGGCTTCCTGGCGGATGACCTCGTCCACCAGATCGGCACTCTCACGGGAGACGTGGGCGGTGCCGATGATAAGGTACTCTTTGCCGTTTAAATGGATGGT
>JAKSCC010000289.1 GCA_022360815.1 Desulfobacterales bacterium | reverse complement strand
CCATGCGGCAAAAACAGGTGAACACCCCCGTTTTGATTTTGAGCGCTCGACGCTCTGTGGACGACAGGGTAAGGGGCATCCAGCGTGGGGGAGACGATTACATGGTCAAACCTTTCGCTTTTTCTGAGCTTTTGGTTCGCATTCAGGCGCTGATTCGGCGATCTGGCGGTGTGGTGGAAGCCGCACACCTCACCGTGGGTGAGCTCTTTATGGATTTGATCAAACGCCAGGTTCGGCGAGGCGATGAGGCTCTGGAGCTTCAACCCCGGGAGTTTGCCCTTCTGGAGTATTTGATGCGCAATGCCGAAAGACCTGTTTCAAAGACGATGATTTTAGAGCATGTGTGGGATCTTCACTTCGACCCCCAGACCAACGTGGTGGATGTTTTGGTCTGCCGTCTGAGAAACAAGGTGGACAAGAGCTTTGATACAAAGATGATTCATACGGTGCGGGGAGTGGGCTATGTCCTTAAAGCTTCCTGAGCGTCTTTTTAGTACCTTGGGTTTTCGAGTGGGCGCGTGGTACTCGGTGATCTTTGTGGCCAGCACAGCCCTTCTCTTTCTTTTGGGGTATCTCTTTTTGGGGGCCACCCTCAGGGCCCATGATGAAGAGGAGATTCAGCTGGAGCTCAGGGAGGTGAAGGCCCTTTACGAAATCGGTGGGGTGACGGCGCTAAACAGCTATCTGGAAGAGCTGAGCAACCAGAGGCGCTCTCAACCCCTTTTTATTCGTGTGGCCGATTCCAAGAACCGAACCCGCCATGTCTTTGCTCGAAAACGTTGGTACGATTTTGACCTCAAACTTCTTGAGATTAAGGATTCGGCCTATCAGGGGTGGATCACCTTGGAGAGCAAGGATGGTGAGTATGTTCTGGATATTCTTTCGGGTCCCCTGACACCTCGAGGCAACCGCGTGCAGGTGGGTATGAGCAGCCAGCGCCGTGCCCTTATTTTGGGGCAGTACAAAAAGATCGCCCTTTTGGTGATGGCACCTCTTTTTGTCTTGGGGTTGGGAGGCGGGCTCTTTCTTTCGCGCAAAACCTTAAGGCCCATTCGGGATATCATTCAAACCGTCCGGTCCATTGATGCCGGCACCATGGAGGCCCGCCTTTCGAGGACCCACACCGGAGATGAGCTTGATGAGCTGGCCCGCCTGTTTAACTCCATGCTGGAGAGTATTCACCGGCTGATTCAGGGAATGGAGAGCTCTTTGGATAACGTGGCCCATGACTTGAGAACCCCCATGACCCGGTTGAGAAATTTTTCAGAACTGGCCTTGAAGGAAGAGAGTCCCGAGCTTTTGAAAGAAGCTCTGGAAAAGGGGATGGAAGAGTCGGAGCGTATTCTTTCTCTTTTGACCACACTGATGGATCTCTCTGAGGCAGAGACTGGGCGCTTGAAAATCAATCCCGAGCCGACCAATCTGACGGAGTTGGTGGAGACGGTTGCCGAGATGTACCGCTTTGTGGGCGAGGAGAAGGGGGTGGAGGTGAGCTGGAAGCTGGCCAAGGAGATTTTCATGAAGGTGGACCCCCAACGCATGAGTCAGGCAGTTGCCAATATCATGGACAACGCAGTAAAGTTTACGCCTGAGGGAAGAAGAGTGCGGCTGAGCCTTGAGAAAAAACGGCATCAAGTGGTGATTCGAGTTGAGGACGAAGGGCCTGGGATACCCGAGGCCGATCTTTCCCGCATCTGGGATCGTCTCTTTCGTGGAGACCGATCTCGTTCCCAAAAAGGATTGGGTCTGGGGCTCTCTTTGGTAAAAGGCATTGTGGTGGCTCACCACGGCACGGTCTCCGTAGAACGGTCTCCGCAAGGAGGGGCCTGCTTTGAGGTGAGCCTTCCTTTCGTTTAACAACGATGACGTTGTAAAAATGTGGCACCTTGCCGAGCTGCTCGCGATGCTGTGGGGGCGGGGTTGTTTAGAGGTGGGTCTTAAAAATTACAAAATTGTATTTTGACTTTTGGCGTTTGAAAAATCTGAAAAATCAAAATATGATGGCCTATTAGGTCGTCATGCTGGCACGTAAGAGAACACCACTGGAGTGATGCAAAAGATGAGTCAATCGGCAGCCGCAGAATTGAAAGAGGCCCGTGAAAAGCTTAAGGCCCAGGTGAAAAAAGGGAGGGGACGTGAACTCCTGAAAAGAAGCACCGTGGCTGTGGACGATTATTTTGTGCGAAGCTTTTCAGAGAGCGTTTCGGGCCAAAAGCTGGCCGTGGCGGGCCATGCCTTTGCCATCGTGGCATTGGGGGGGTATGGCCGGTGCGAACACTGCCTTCACTCCGATGTGGATATTCTTTTTCTCTTTGAGGAGGAGGTTCCCGAAGAGGCGGGTGATCTTATACAGGATGTGGTTTACCCCTTGTGGGATCTGAAGATGGAGGTGGGGTACGCTGCCCGCACCATCGAAGAGACCTTTGAGTTGGCCCGAAAAGATCTTTTTGTGCTCACCTCGCTTTTGGATGCCCGGTTTCTTTGCGGGATGTCTCCTATCTTCAGCCGTTTTACCCAGCAGTTCCGTCACCGATTTGTGGAAGGAAACCCCAAAGGGATTGTGGGTCAGGTGGCGGAGATGTGTCAGTCTCGCCACGAGACATTTGGAGACGCCTCTTGTCTTATGGAGCCCAATATTAAAAATGGAAAAGGGGGCTTGAGGGACTACCACAGCATGTTTTGGATCTCTCGGGTGCTGGTGACCGCCCGGGAGCCTCGGGATATGGAGTATGCCGGGTTTCTTTCGCCCCAAGAGTATCAGCGGTTGGAGGAGGCTCTGGGCTTTATCTGGAAGGTGAGAAACCATCTTCACCTCATGAGCGGGAGAAAGCTGGATCAGCTCCATTTTGAGCATCAGGTGGAGCTGGCTCAGGCCATGCGCTTTAAAAGCGACAACCGGGGCCAGCGGGCTGTGGAAAAGTTTATGGGTGAGCTGCACGGTCATATGGAATTTATCAAGCACCACCTCTACCTGATGCTGACCCAGTGCACCCGCTCCACCAAAGGATTTCTCGGCAGGCGATTTTTAAAGCGTTCCAAAAAACCGGGCATTGTCTCCGATGGTGGGGTGCTCAATTTTGCGGCCCCAGAAGAGGTGGTGAAAAAACCATCGCTTATCATGGATATCTTTGAAGAGAGCGCTCGGCTCAAGTATGCTTTGGGGGCTGAGGCCCTTCGTCTGATTCGTGAATTCCGGTACCTGGTGGTGGATTTTAACCGGGATGTGCGGGTGATGAAACAGGTGGAGCGAATCCTGGCAACGGTGACCAGTGAGTTTAGCATTTTGGATGAGATGCTTGCCTCGGGATTTTTAGAGACCCTGATTCCTGGGTTCGCAGGCATCGTCAATCGTATTCAGTACAACCGCTACCACATCTATCCCGTGGACCGGCACAGCCTCCACACGGTCCAGACCATCAACGCCTTTTCTGACACCAGCTCTGAGCTGGGTGCCATCTATGGCAAAGTTTTTTCAGAGGTTCAAGGCAGGGGGCGTCTTTTATGGGCCGCCCTTCTTCACGATATCGGAAAAGGGGAGCAAGATGAGGACCATGGTCTCTCAGGGGCGCGCATGGCTCACCAGTTGCTTCTCTCTTGGGGGATGGGCCGAAAAAAGGTGGATGACATTGTTTTTTTGATCAAGAATCACCTCTACTTGGTCAACGTGGCTCGAAGGCGGGATATCGACGATGAGGAGACAGCCATCGCCTGTGCTCGGACCATTCGAGACCCCAATCGTCTGAAAATGCTCTATCTGCTGACGGTTGCCGACTCCATCTCCACCGGCCCCAAAGCCTGGAACTCTTGGACCCAAAATTTGCTCAGGGATCTCTTTTTCAAGGTGCTGGACATCATCGAAAAAGGAGAGCTCGCCACAGCCAAAAGCGATCGAAGCATTGAAAAGAAGAAGCTGGCGGTTGTGAAGCGGATGAGGGATGAGGAGGTGAAGCGTCATCTGGACACCATGCCTCCCCGCTACCTGCTTTACGCTTCGGTTGATGAAATTGAAGAGCACCTGCGCCTTTTTAAATCCATGGGTGAAGAGGGCGTGAGGCTCAGCATCAAAAAGCGGGAGGACTCCTCCACGCGCCGGGCCGAGGTGTGCGGAAAAGATCGCCCGGGGCTTTTGTCAACCCTGGCCGGGGTCTTTACTTTAAACGATTTGGATATTCTCTATGCACAAGTCTATACCTGGGGCCACTCCACAGCCCTTGATATCTTTCAGCTTCTGCCCCTGTATGAATTTTCCCGGGAAGAGGAGCGGTGGCAGCGGGTGGAGCACGACATACAGGCTGCTTTGCGCGGGGAGCTGGACCTTCACAAAGCGCTGATGGAGAAGACATTCAACCCGGCCATTGAGCAGAAGATCCGTTTTTCCAATAAGCCGGACCGTGTGGAGGTGGACAATCTGGGCTCAAGTTTTTTCACCATTATTGAGGTCTACTCCGACGATTTTCCTGGGCTTCTGTTTGCCATTACCCACGCCATTTTTGAGATGGGGATCGATATTCACTATGCCAAAATCACCACCCATGTGGATCAGGTGGTGGATATTTTCTACGTGCGAACCACCTGTGGCCAGAAGGTGGTCGGTGCCGAGCCCATTGAGACGGTGAAGCAGAAGATTTTAAGCGCCATTGAACGCATGCGCAAGTAGTATCAGGGGCATTTAACAGACCGCATCAGAAGACGCGGCAACTGTTTGCATACGAAAAGCGATGGCTTTGCAAAAAATCGGTTTTTTTGTCGAGCCACCCACAGAAAAGCCACAATGAGGAGATAAAAAAGGAGTCTTTCATGCGGAAAATTGAAGCGATTATCAAGCCTTTTAAATTGGATGAGGTGAAGCAAGCGCTGGGAGAGGTCGGGATTCTGGGAATGACGGTCTCTGAAGTGAAGGGCTATGGGCGTCAAAAGGGGCACAAGGAGATCTATCGAGGGGCGGAGTATGATGTGGACTTTGTGCCCAAACTGAAGATAGAGATTGTCGTGGAGGCGGGCCGAGTGGATGAAGTGATAGGGCTTATTCGCCGTGTTGCCAACACAGGAAAGATTGGCGATGGAAAAATTTTTATCTACAACGTCGAGCGAGCCATTCGCGTGCGGACCGGCGAAGAGGGATACGACGCCTTGTAGCTGGGCTTCGTGGCCATGCCACAAACCATCGGAAATATTTTTTGGTGGTTTGTGAGCACGCCGGTAACATATTACATTTTTGCAAAAATGCCGTGGTTTGATTAGCAAAGGTCTTTTCAGGGCAACCGCTCCTTCCATCCGATCAATAGAATCACCCCCTCTTTTTTTCTTCTACCCTATGTCAGGAATGTGAAAACGACAAAAATGTGATGCGTTTCGCCAAACATATTACAAAATTGTATTTTGCAAAGAGTGGGTCTTGCGCAACGGACCGTGATGAAATATTCTATGGATTCAATATCCTATCCGTCATTTTATTTTTTGGCATGTATGTTGCAAATAAACCCATCACATAACCCAACTGCGGGCTGTTTCAGATCGTCAGTATTTCAGGTGGACTCAGACCAAAGCCGCTCTTAACGGCCCCCATGCACACCGAGGGGGCCGAGAAACGCTCCCTCACTCGGTGGTCTGTTTCTCTTTGTTAT
>JAKSCC010000188.1 GCA_022360815.1 Desulfobacterales bacterium | reverse complement strand
CAGAATGGCTCCAAGAATCAACCCCACCACAGGAAACATGGCCACCTGCCCCACAGGCCGAAAGACATTGCCCTTTCCTACGGGAAGAATGGTTGAAAACTGCATGGCAGACTTTAGGTCAAGAAGCAGATCTTTCATGATGATTCCTTTTTTAAAAAATAAACCATTCAGCTATCATTCACCTCCGGCGACCCTGCCGGGAGCCAAACTTTTCAAAAGTTTGACAAACAGGCTTTTTCAATCACCGGGACACACGTTTCAGTGATTTCATCTTCCATGCAATACCCCCACGCCTCATTTAAATGACGCCTGAGACAATAGGTAAGCACTTTGCGGAGTTTTTTAAGCGACCTGCCGAAGGCCGAGCTGAATACTTACGAAAAAAAGGGTCAAGTCTGCACATAAGACACCGTTGTCCTATGTATGGACCTGACCCCACTTATTTGATTTTCATGGGAATTCCGGAAACCGTGAAGATCACGCTTTGGGCACGTTCCGCAATACGCTGATTGGCAGCCCCTTGAATATCCCGGAATGCCCGGCTCATGGCGTTATCCGGAACAATGCCCATGCCCACCTCGTTGGAGACGGTCACCACAGGTACCGAAAGCCCGGCCGCAGAGTCTGCAAAAGCCTCCACCTTGGCAAAGATATCTTCTTCGGACTGCTCCGCCAGCAAAAGATTGGTGACCCAAAGGGTCATGCAGTCCACCAGAATCACTCCGGCACGGGTCTGCTCCTCTTCGATCACCCTGGCAATATCGTAGGGCTCTTCCACCGTGTACCAGCTTGCATCCCGCTGGGCCTGATGATCGGCGACCCGTTTCTCCATCTCGCTGTCCAGGGGCTGCATGGTGGCCACGTAAAGACGTCTGTCAGAAGAGAGAGACTCGGCCAGACTCTGAGCATGGGAGCTCTTTCCGCTTCGGCAACCGCCCGTTATAAATGTAAATGATCCCATGTTTCTTTCCTTTGATAATGCATCACAGAGGTGAGTATCAAAACGATTGCTGGCCCCACCTCATTCGGCCATGCGCGTGACGCTATTCATATCCAGATGCTCTCGTACGTGGACAGCGAGCTGGGCGTAGGCCTCCATTCGAGCCTCGTGACCGCCAGCGGTCTTGGATGGGGCAATCTCGATACCAGCCTCCTTAAGCCAGACGTCAGAAATGGCCGGGGTATCAAAAATGCCGTGCATGTAGGTGCCCTTCACGCGGCCTTCGGCGGCCACGCAGCCGTCCTGATCCCTTGACGTTTCTCCATTTCGACCCAGAACATCCACCAGAGGTCTCGCGCTGCCCTTGCGGGTGGTGGTGCCCATGTGAATCTCATAGCCACTTCCTTCGATCCCCTCATAGGTAAACCGGCTCAAGGTGGTGGTCTTGGGGGCTTTCATAATGGTGACCACAGGCAGCAGACCAAGGCCCGCCTCACTGCCCGGATGCCCTTCCACGCCCATGGGGTCTTCAATGGTCTCCCCGAGAATCTGATAGCCGCCACAGATGCCGGTGACATGACCACCCGCCCTGGAATACTCCTGAACACAGGCATCCCAACCGGTCTCTTTGAGCCAGGCCAGATCTTTTCGTGTGTTTTTAGAACCCGGAATAATAACCAGAAAGAAATCCGAGAGATCACAGGGGCGATCGAGGTAGCAGAGCTCAATGTCATCTCTCTGCATAAGGGGCTCAAAATCGGTAAAATTGGAGATAAAGGGAAGGCGGATAACGGCCACGACAGGCTTGGTTCCGGTGAGATCTGCCCGGCCTTTGGGCTGTTCGATCACCACCGAATCTTCCGAACCAATATGGAAAGCCTTGTACCAGGGAAGAACCCCCAAAACCGGCACGCCGGTCTTCTCTTCGATCCACGCGCAGCCATCTTTGAAAAGCGAGATATCCCCGCGAAAACGGTTGATCACCACACCCTTCACCCGCTTGGCGTAGGGCTCCGGCAGACAGGCAAGGGTCCCCACAACCTGTCCAAACACCCCGCCCCGGTGGATGTCTGCCACCAGAATCACATCGGCATCGGCGTGTTCGGCCATGCGGAAGTTGACGATGTCCCCTGCCATAAGGTTCACCTCGGCACACGACCCCGCCCCTTCCATAATCACCAGATCGTTTTCGTCTCGCAAGGTATCCAGGGCTTCGGCCGACGCCTTAAAGTAGCGCTCTTTCTTCTGGTGGTAGGCGGCTGCGGTTTCGTCTCCGTCCACCTTGCCCAAAAGCACCACCTGGGAACCGGTCTCTCCGGTGGGTTTTAGAAGCACCGGGTTCATCAAGACCGTGGGCACCACACCGGCCGCCTCGGCCTGAATAAGCTGGGCGCGCCCCATCTCAAGCCCTTCAGGGGTGACCCCTGAGTTGTTGGACATGTTCTGGGCCTTGTAGGGCACCACCTTGAGCCCCTGCTCAGCAAAATGGCGGCAAAGCCCTGTGGTCACCACACTCTTTCCCACATCGGATCCCGTGCCGAACACGGCTATGCATTTGGCCTTCTTTTTCAAAATGCCTCCCGCAAGGGGTCACGTCTTAACCCCTTATCCTCCTATTTTTCAATACCTACACGGGCCTTCACGCCCTGCTCTTTGAAGTAGTGCTTCACCGGCTGAATCTCGGAGACGAGATCCGCCTTTTCCATCACGGCTTCATGGGCATAGCGTCCGGTAATAACCAGCTCGGTGGTTTCAGGCTTGTTTTCCATAAGCTCAAGCATCTCCTCAAGCCCGATCAAGCCATATTTCATGGCTGTGTTGGCCTCTTCGGCCACCACCACATCGTAGGCCCCGCTCTTCATGGCCTCTTGAAGAAGAGAAAAACCCTCACGGGCTCGCATCACCTCTTCGTCCGACGGTTTTCCCTTGACCCAGGCGCCTGCACCAAACTGCTTGATGGTAATCAAATCGCTGAAACGCTCCAGGGCTTTATGCTCGGAGTAATCCCCCTGCTTCATAAACTGAACGATAAGAACCTTAAAACCCGCACCCGCCGCTCGAAGGGTCAGCCCCAACGAAGCCGTGGTCTTGCCTTTGCCGTTGCCCGTATAAACCTGAATGTATCCTTTTTCCATTATCCTCGACCCTCCGATCTACGAGTTATTCCCTGTAAAATCACCTAAACTTTACTGGCCCGGTATCTCCGCATTTGGTATAGCGATAAAACAGATTCAAAACAACCGATCAATACGGCCTCGCAGCCCCAATTTTTCACAAGTGGTGCCGAATCAACCACTTCAAGGGAGCACTTTAAAATTGAAGGTGTGCCAGAAAAACCCCTTGCAAGGAAAAACCTCTCTCAGACTCACGTTAAGTCGTATTTCTTACCGTAGCCTCTCGGAGTAAACATAAAGTCAAGGTACCCTTCTGAGGCACTGTTGCCGATAAAAACCGTGGTGAGCATATCCACATCCGCTTCGTGAAGATCCTTCAAGGGCACAAGCGTCACCTCCTGACCGTCACGCATGGCACTTTTCACAATGCCCACAGGGGTATCACCGCTTCGATGCTTTAGGGCAATCTCCTGGGCCTTGTTGAGCTGCCAGTTGCGCTTCTTGCTCTTGGGGTTAAAAATCACCATCACAAAATCGGCACTGGCCGCTGCTTCAAGACGCTTTTCAATCATCTCCCAGGGCGTGAGAAGATCGCTTAAACTCACGCAGCAAAAATCGTGGGTCAGGGGTGCCCCTAAAAGCGATCCGCCAGAAGAGAGAGCCGGAATACCCGGTACCACCTCAACGGTCAGCCCGTCCTCTTTGGGCTCTCCTTTGCCGGGACGTACCGCAGAAACACCCTTCTCCTTAAGGATCTCAAAGGCAAGGCCTGCCATGGCATAAATACCCGGATCACCGCTTGACACCAAAGCCACCTTTTTGCCGGAGAGCGCCGTATCCACAGCCGCTTTTACGCGGTCCACCTCTTTCATCATGGTGGTGGCAATCACCTCTTTGCCGGCGATATACGTTTCAATCAAATCCACGTAAACGGTGTACCCGGCAATCACATCAGAGTCTCCAATCACATCCACGCAGCGCAGGGACATATGATCCCGGCTTCCCGGCCCAATCCCTACGATGTAGAGACAGCCCTTGCAAGCGCTACCGTCACATTTGCACTCTTCACCTTGGGCACCACAAGCGGCCCCATCTTTGACACTTGAATCGCTGCTGCTTCGCATACACTCACCGTTCCTACGTGTTTCATGGCAGCGGCCGAAGGGTTTACAATCCCCTTGGTGCCGCTGAGTTGATCTTTGGTATAAAAAGAGAGGGGCACCCCGAAACGCTTCGCCGCTTCAAGAATCCCCTCTTCATCTGCTTTGACGTCGATACTGGCCATGGCCGTAAGACAAAGCGGCGAAAGCCCGCCCGCCTCAAAAGCCCGGCCAATCACTTCCATGATCTCGTCTGCACCGGTTCCCCGGTTGCAGCCCACCCCTAAGGTGATCACCCTGGGACGCACCAGAAGCGCCCCCTCTCTCGCCTCGGCAGACAGCGTGTCCACCACAATGTCGGCGCTTTTTCGGTTCTCTGCAGGGGTGTAGTTTGCCATCTCATGGGCATAACATCCGTCCGGATCCCACAGGCTCGGCTTTCCGCCATCCAGAAGCGCCATATTGATCACTTTTATGGCTGAAGGGTTTTCAATAACCAACCCCTTTTCCCCAAGCTTTGCGTCCACAGCCACAATGCCGTGGGAGTCCGTGGCCGTGGTCACAACCGGCTGGGCCCCGATCACCGCAGCCACCTCAGCCGCCAGCTCGTTGGCACCGCCAATATGACCCGAGACCAGGCTGATGGCAAACCGGCCCGTCTCGTCCATCACCACCACCGCAGGGTCTTTGGCCTTGCTCACCAGAAGCGGGGCAATCATCCTCACCACAATGCCCGTGGCCATGATGAAAAGATGGGCATCGGCCCCCGAAAACCCGGACGCCAAGCCTTCTCGAAAAGACGATACCTTCACCGCACCGAAAAAGCCGTCACTCCAAGGCTTCCCCTCAGGCAGACAAAGCTCTCCGCCCATGGCTGTTGCCACGCGCTGGCCAAGCCTTGCGCCCTCTTCCGTCACAGCCCAAATTTTCAGGTTCGATTTCAAAATCATTTGCCTCCGGCGGCAAGGGGCTGTGCCCCTTGACCCCAGGTTCGCGAATGCTCAGCCCCTTCGGGTCTTCACATTCGCTGAAAAATTAATGTATTCTCTTTCGAGCTTGTCTTGCAGTACCGCTCTCATATCAATGCATGAGGCGGGCGCAGCCCGCGGCGAACGCCGATGCGATTTGGCCTGAGGTACGAAGGACAAAGCGCATCGGCAATCAGGTTTGCAGGTGCCTCCACCTGCCCGCCGGAGGCATGCTTTACCAGCCCTTACTTGGCCACGCCGTCACGGTACTCGTGGGTAAAGGTGGCGTCGTAGAGTTTGGACTTGGCCGCATCCGGCTTGGCCAGCACTTTGCTCACGATGATCAAAGCGGTCTTTCGGATGCCCTCCTCTTTCATGGTGGTGGGCAGATCTTTCACGGTGGTGTGGATAATCCGCTCATCGGGCTGGCTTACGCGGTAGGCGATGGCCACGGGGGCCTCTTCGCCGTAGTGTACGGCCAGCTCTTTGGAGACCTTTTCAGCCAGACCGCTGGAGAGATAAATCGCCATGGAGGCGCCGTGGGATGCGAGGCCATTCAAGTCTTCGCCTTCGGGCACGGGGGTTCTGCCTTCGGCCCGGGTAAGGATCAGGGTCTGGGTGACTTCAGGGAGTGTGTACTCCATCTTCATGGCGGCGGCAGCGCCAAAGGCTGCGGTGACGCCGGGAATGACCGTGTAGGGCACGCCCAATTTG
>JAKSCC010000227.1 GCA_022360815.1 Desulfobacterales bacterium | reverse complement strand
TGGCTTTCAATGCCTCCACAAGCTTATCCCGATGGTCTCCCTGAATCTCTATAACCCCGTTTTTCACACTGCCACCGGTTCCGCAAAGCTGTTTCAACGCCTTGGCAACAGCCTTCAAATCATCTCCTGGAACGCCCGTTACCAAAGAGACGCCTTTGCCCTTGCGCCCCTTGGTCTCACGGCTGACACGGACAATACCGTCGGTTTTACCTGGCGCTCCGCCTTTTTTCTTTTGACAGGCACACTTTTTAAGGGGCTTGTCACACTGGGGACAAAGCCCACCAGTCTCCGTTGAATAGACCAGCCGACTGTTTGAATCCTCTCGCATCTCACATCTCTTCCTACTAGGTTTTCATAACACGCCTCTTCCAGGCGCGATCTTCTCTGCATTGTTCCAAAGGATTTCAGCTACTATGATACAAAGACCATACCCTGTCTACTCCTCTTCTGGAAGCTCGGCCCACTTGTTGATGGACTCTAAAAACACAAAGCTCTCACTCCCACTGACCCCCTTAACCATGGAGAGATCTTCCAGCAAAAATCGCCTCAACTCGCTCCTTGAATCCATAAAAACCTCAATGACGATATCGTAACGCCCGGTCACGTTGTTCACCGACTGAACGCCTTTAAAGGTGGCGATCTGTTCCATCACGTCCCGGTTGGCAGGAGACTCCAGATTGATACCGATCTGAGCCATGATGCAGTTCTCAAAATAGAGCGGGTCCACCGAGGCACTGACCTTCAAGTATCCGCTTTTGATCATCTTCTCCACGCGAAGACGCACCGTTCCATCTGAAACATCCAGATCTTTGGCAATGTTCTTATACGATTCCCGACCGTTTTTTTGAAGTGCTTTGATAATAGCGCGATCGATATGATCTGTCTGGAAGTGTCTCTCTGCCATGCATCAACCTCCGGGCATTGACGAAATCGCAGCCCCATTGCAAACAGAGGCTACCAGCTCTCGTTGTTTTTTAAAAAAGTCGTTTAAAATGAAGGATCTTTCTTTGAAAGATACCTACTCATTTTTCATAAAAAATAACAGATTTTTTTCTACAAAGCCGCCTTTTGAATCAAAAACGATGGTGGCTCTCTGCTTGATGTTCCTTGCCCAGAAAACACAAGACACCAATCCATATAACCAAAATAAGCGGATCGAAACAAACCATAGGGAATAAGAAATAGTCAATATAAGTCATGTATTGTTTCGTTTTGATTAACTTACTATCTATTTAACTACGGTTTTATCAAAAACAATCCGTTTATTCATTGACAACCTCACAGGGGTATGCTCTCTTAAAAATATCGAGCCTAACATCATGAAAATGCCGGTTATACAGTTATCAAACCCCGTATCCACCTGCAACCGCCCCCGGCCCCAAACCACGGAGGAGTGAATGAAACAAGCCATACTCGATCACCTCAACCGCGAAACCCTGGCCCTTAAAGAGGCCGGTCTCTACAAAGAGGAACGCATCATCACCTCGCAGCAGCAGGCTGAAATCCGGGTCACTGGAGATCAGGAGGTCATCAACCTCTGTGCCAACAACTACCTGGGTCTGGCCAACCACCCTTCCCTTATTCAGGCCGCCCACGCCGCCCTAGACCGTTATGGCTTTGGTATGAGCTCCGTGCGCTTTATCTGCGGTACCTTAGACATCCACAAAGAGCTGGAGAAAAGCTTGAGTGATTTCCTGGGTACCCAGGACACCATCCTCTACAGCTCCTGCTTTGATGCCAACGGCGGACTCTTTGAAACCCTTTTGGGCCCCCAAGACGCCATCATCAGCGACGCCCTCAACCACGCCAGCATCATCGACGGCGTCCGCCTCTCCAAAGCCAAGCGCTTCCGTTACGAAAACAACAACATGGAAGACCTTGAAGCCAAGCTCAAAGAGGCGAAAGGCTCCCGCTTTACTCTTGTTGCCACCGACGGGGTCTTCTCCATGGACGGCATCATCGCCAATTTATCTGCCATCTGCGATCTGGCCGATGCCTACGGCGCCTATGTGATGGTGGACGACTCCCACGCCGTGGGATTTACCGGAGAAACCGGCAGGGGGACCCATGAACTCTGCGGGGTCATGGACCGTGTGGACATCATCACCGGGACCCTTGGCAAGGCCCTGGGCGGCGCATCAGGCGGCTACACCTCCGGCAAAAAAGAGGTGATCGACTGGCTTCGGCAGCGATCACGCCCCTACCTCTTCTCCAACACCCTGGCACCGGTGGTTACGGCCACCTCCATTGCCGCCCTTACGCTTCTCAAAGAGAGTTCAGACATTCTCGACACGCTCAAAGAGAACACCCACTACTTCAGAGCCGGGCTTGAAAAGGCCGGGTTTCACCTGGTGCCGGGAAACCACCCCATTATTCCTGTGATGCTTGGGGATGCCGCCCTGGCCAAAAAGATGGCCGATCGCCTTCTTGACGAAGGGATCTACGTTATCGGCTTCAGTTTTCCCGTGGTACCCAAGGGCGAAGCGCGCATTCGCACCCAGATGTCAGCCGGGCTTACCCGCGCTCACCTGGACAGGGCCCTTGAGGCATTTACAAAGGTGGGAAAAGAGCTGGAGGTGATCTGATGGAAAAGATGAAGGTTCTCGCCAAAACCAGGTCCGAAAAAGGGATCTGGATGGAAGAGGCAAACATTCCGGCCTGCGGCCACAACGATCTTTTGATCAAGGTGGTAAAAACAGCCATCTGCGGCACCGACATTCATATCTATCAATGGGATGAGTGGTCCCAGCGAACCGTACCTTTGGGGCTGACCATCGGCCATGAATTTGTGGGGACCGTGGTGGAGGTGGGAAGCGAGGTGCAGGGGTACCGGGTGGGAGACCGGGTTTCAGCCGAAGGGCACATCACCTGTGGCTACTGTCGAAACTGCAGGGCGGGCAAGCGGCACCTCTGCCGAAACACTCTGGGAGTCGGCGTCAACAAAACCGGCTGCTTTGCCGAATACATCTCGGTTCCTGCGGTCAATGCCTTCCGCATTCCCAAAACCATCACAGACGAAGTGGCCGCCATCATGGACCCCATGGGAAACGCCACCCACACGGCCCTCTCCTTTGATCTGGTGGGAGAAGATGTGCTGATTACCGGAGCCGGGCCCATCGGTATCATGGCTGTGGCCATCTGCAAACATGCTGGAGCCCGCCATGTGGTGATCACCGATATCAACCCCTACCGCCTGGAGCTGGCCCAAAAAATGGGGGCCACACGCGCCGTCAACGTGGTCGAGGGGTCCATTAAAAAGGTGATGGAAGAGCTCGGCATGGCCGAGGGGTTTGATGTCGGCCTTGAGATGTCGGGCAACGCCCAGGCCTTCAGAGAGATGATCGATGCGGTAAACTTTGGAGGCAACATCGCCCTTTTGGGCATCCAGCCCCCTGAAACCACCGTGGACTGGACCCAGATTATCTTTAAGGGCCTAAAGCTTAAAGGCATCTACGGACGCGAGATGTTTGAGACCTGGTACAAAATGACCAGCATGCTTCAAAGTGGGCTCACCATCACCCCGGTCATCACCCACCAGTTTGAGGCAAACGACTACCTTAAAGGGTTTGAAACCATGGAGTCGGGCCACTCGGGAAAAGTGATTCTCTCTTGGCAGTAGCCCCGGCTCACCCCACGCTTCGCTTTGGTCGTTCCAAAAGGCGATCAAAACGAAGCGCACTTTTCCTACTCTGTAACCATTCCGCCATCATTCGCCTCAGGCGGCTCTGCCGGGATCAAGCATTTGAAAAGTTTGACAAACAGACTTTCAAGTCATTGAAACACAAGCTTTAATGAGTTCATGTTTTAACCCCACACAGCATCTCTTCTAAACCCGAGCCGCCACATTGAGACCATCCATGGCTGCCGAAACAATCCCGCCCGCATACCCCGCCCCCTCACCTGCTGGAAAAAGATTCCGAAGTTCAGGATGCATCAAGCTCTGCCCATCCCTTGGAATGCGGACAGGTGAGCTGGTGCGAGACTCCACGGCAATCATCACGGCGTCGGGGTGGGCAAAGCCTTTGTACTTTTTATTGAAAATCTCAAGGCCCCGAAAAAGGGATTCGCAAATAAAGCCCGGCAACAAACTGTGGAGATCCACAGGGTAAAGCCCCGGGATATAGGAACTTTTGGGAAGAGAGGCCGAAGGCCGTCGCGCCAGAAAATCGTCCACCCTCTGGGCCGGCGCCTTTTGGGTCACCCCGTCTCCAGCGATAAAGACAGACCGCTCCACAGCCTCCTGAAAAGCAAGGGCGCAAAGAGGATCTGTCATGGGGTCACCGGGCACATCATCCAGCCCCACCTCGGCCACCAACCCGGCATTGGCAAACTCGGCGCTTCGGTACGAGAGGCTCATGCCGTTTAATACCAGCTCACCAGGGGCCGTTGAGGCGGGCACCACAAACCCGCCCGGGCACATGCAAAACGAAAAGACACCGCGCCCCTGGGCCTGACAGGCGATCCTGTAACTGGCAGCAGGCAAAAGCGGATGCCGGGAACCCCCTTTTTTTACCCTGTAAAAGATCTCGTCAATGGTCTTCTGTGGGTGCTCAATGCGAACCCCCATGGCAAAGGGCTTTGCTTCGACCAGAATGCCCTGTGCGTGAAGCTGCCTGTAGACATCCCGAGCCGAGTGACCGGTGGCAAGAATCACCGCATCGGCCTCTACACTTTCGCCAGAAGCAAGCGCCACCCCTTTGACCTCTCCATCTTCCACCTGAAAGGAGGTGACATGGCTTTCAAAACGGATCTCTCCCCCGGCATTTTCAATGCTCTCCCGCATGGCCCGCACTATTTTGGGAAGCACGTTGGACCCCAAGTGGGGATGGGCCTCCACTCGAATCTCCTCTTTGGCCCCATGCTCGATAAAAAGATCCAACACGCGGGCCACATCGCCCCTTTTGCTGGAGCGGGTGTAGAGCTTCCCATCGGAGTAAGTTCCGGCTCCGCCCTCTCCAAAACAGTAGTTGGAGTGGGGGTTGACAAATCCTTTGGAGTAGATCTTTTTCAGGTCAAAACGCCTGCTGCGAACGTCTTTTCCGCGCTCTAAAATCAAAGGTTTGATGCCTCGCTCAAGAAGCCCCAGTGCCGCAAAATAGCCTGCGGGCCCCGCCCCCACCACAATGGCCCTTTTTCCGGTCAAAGGAGCCGGCGCAAAGGGCCGAGGAGTATAGCCTGATGGCAGTTCACCGCAGGCCACTTCAGCGCGAAGGGCATACCTCGGCTGCCTTCCGCGCCCGTCGATGGATCGTTTGAGAATGCGATAGGAGAAGGGCTCTTTCTCGCTTACCCCCGCCTTTTTCATCAGGGCCAGGCGAACCGCATTTGGGTTCTCCACCTCATCGGGAAGAAGGTGAATATCAATCTGTTTTGGGGTCATCGAACTCCCTCTGCTTAAAAATGTAAAGCTGTGATAAGCTGGATACAGCCATGTGGTTTCAACTATGGCGTCCTACTGAAAAACGAGAAATCCTACGGGTTATCAGGCTTTTGCCAACCATTGTCAAGGCCAGGGCTCTTTTTTAAAACACCCTTTGAAAAAGAGACCCCCAACCCTGCCCACTTCCTGTTAATGCTGAACCAACAAAAAACGGATCGCCATGATACTCACCCTTCTTTCCCCTTCAAAAACCATGGAGATGGACCATCCGGACTGGGCAAAGCCCCACGCCGAACTGGCCTTTAAAGAGAAGACCCTCAAGCTTCTTGGCCTGATGAAAGCCCTCGACACAGAGGAGATCAGAAAATGGATGAAGGTGAGCTCCGCCCTTGCCGAAACCACACGCTCCCGGTTTGCGGCCTTTTCCCTTAAAAAAACCGGATGCCCCGCTCTCTTCGCCTATCGGGGGGATGCGTTCCAGAGCCTTGGGGCTGACACACTCTCTTTTCAGGACATTCACTGGGCAGAAGACCGCCTCTTCATTCTTTCGGGGCTTTACGGGCTTCTCTCTCCTCTTCACGGCATATTTCCCTACCGCCTGGAGATGGGCCTCACCCTTGAAGAGACCGGCCCCCTCTCCAGCTGGTGGCGAGATGCCATTTCAGAAAACCTCATGGACCAAATGACGCCTTACACCACCATACTCAACCTGGCATCGGCAGAATACACACGGGCCATCGACAAAAAGAGGTTCGGCCAAAAATGGATGGAAGTGCACTTCAAGGAGAGGGACGGAGAAAAGATGAGGTCGGTTGCCATCCATGCCAAACGGGCCAGAGGAGCCATGGCACGCTTTATCATTCAAAACCGAATTGAACGCCTTGATGAGATTAAGATGTTCCAAAAAAACGGGTACCAGTTTGACAAGCACGGCTCAGATGACCGGACCCTTCTTTTTACCAGATAAAAAATGGACACGCAAAACCGCGGGATGCCCACCGGAAAACCCTCTTAACCTGCACTTTTTGCCAAATCTCTGATACAGGAGAGAGGTTTTTTTTGATGGCCCCGCAAAAATTCAGACTCTCTCTACAGCGACAGACAGCATCTGCTGGCTCCACCTTGTGGGAGAATCAAAGAAGCGCCATCTTTTTTCATCTTAAAACCCCAAAAAACCATCTGGTAAACTTACATTTTTGGAGACACCATGGCCCTTCCCGGCATTGTTCATATGGTCCAGCAGACCCTTAAACGATTTATTACCCCTGGAGATCTGGTGGTGGACGCCACCGTTGGCGCAGGATACGACACCCTCTTTCTGGCACGCCTTGTCGGCGAAAAGGGACACGTCTACGGATTTGATATCCAGGAAGAGGCCCTCAATCGAGCCAGGGCCAATATCAAGCGCGGAAACGATAAAAATCTCGAAACGCGCATCACCCTCTTTCAAAAGGGGCACGAGACCCTTAAAGAGAGCCTGCCACACGAGATCCACGGCGCCATCAAAGCCGTCACCTTTAACCTTGGCTACCTTCCGGGAAGCAACTCAAATCTCACCACCCTTGCCGACACCTCCCTTTCTGCCATCCGCTCTGCCATGGAGCTTATTGCCCCAAAAGGGCTTCTCTCCATAGCCATCTACAGCGGCCACCCCCAGGGAAAAATCGAGCAGGAGCGCCTCAAGGCATGGGCAAAAGAGATCCCCTATGGGGATTTCCGCATTGCATCCTACGAGTTCATCAACAAAAGCC
>JAKSCC010000120.1 GCA_022360815.1 Desulfobacterales bacterium | reverse complement strand
GGGGACACCTTTAACGGCGGCCTTGCCGCGGCCCTTCAAAAGGGAGCCCCCCTTTCCAAGGCCCTTGCCTTTGCCAATGCCGCCGCAGCCCTTTCGGTAACCGGAGAAGGGGCCCAGCCCTCCATCCCTACCCTCGAAAAAACCCGGGCACTTTTAGAAAAAAGCGTATAGCTGTTCAGCATCCCACAAGCTCTACTCACACAGCACTGCAAAGCGAACAAACCATGGCAACCATCAAAGATGTCGCAAAAAAAGCCCAAGTCTCCACCTCCACGGTCTCCCATGTCCTAAACGGCACCCGTTATGTTAGCGAGGTGACCCGGGACAAAGTGATGGACGCCGTGAAAGCCCTTGACTACCGGCCATCTTCCATTGCGCGAAGCCTCAAGGTAAACCGAACCGGTACCATCGGCATGCTGGTCAACACCAGCACCAACCCCTTTTATGCTGAGGTGGTTCAGGGGGTTGAGAGCCGCTGCTTTGAGATGGGGTACACTCTGTTTCTCTGCAATACCGGAGGCGATATTGAACGCATGGAGGCCAACCTCAAAGCCCTTGAAGAAAAACGCGTGGACGGGCTTCTTCTCATGTGCAGTGAAACCGACACCGAGCTCTTTGACCTCTTTGCCGCCTATCAAGACATTCCCATCGTGGTCACAGACTGGGGGCCCCTCTCACCCAACATGGACCGCATTCAAGACAACTCCCGAAAAGGGGGCTATCTGGCCACAAGACACCTTATCGAAATGGGGCACACCGCCATAGGATGCATCACCGGCCCCATGAACAAACAGATCTCCGCCGAGCGTCTGGAAGGCTTTCATGAAGCCCTTCAAGAGGCAGGCCTTGCGCCCACCCCCCAGTGGATCTTTGAGGGCGACTTTGGATGCCGAGGAGGGTCTGCTGCCATGGAGGCCCTTCTTGCCTTGAAGCATCGTCCCACCGCCCTGTTCATCGAAAACGACATGATGGCCATGGGAGCCATTCACCAGGCCAACCGGGCAGGTGTAGACATCCCCAACGACCTCTCCATTGTGGGGTACGACGATATCTTCATCTCCCGCTACATGACCCCGCCTTTAACCACCATCCATCAGCCCAAAGCCAAACTGGGCGCCATGGCCGTGGACACCCTTTTGAACCGCATCGCTCGGCACCACCAGGCCGGAACCCTCATCCACATCGAACCTCACCTGATCAAACGCCGCTCTGTTCAGCGCAGATAAAGAATTGTTCTTCCAATAAAAAGGGATAAAGGCGGGCACTCCCCTGACCTCTTTTTCGCATCGCATGTTATACACGAAATGAATTTCAGCTAAAAAAATTCATTCGCCCATTGACACCGCCATCTCCCGCAGATAAGAGCGTATTATAAACAATGATCATAAACGTTACCTCACATCCAAATTTTAAGGGGGAACCATGACACCTGCAGCCCAACAAGGCCTTGCCGCATTACGCGATATTTCAAATTTTCAATGGACCCTGATCCCCATCCTGCTTCTGGTGGTTTATGTCTACGCTGTGGAGATGGGAAAAGAGAACTGGAAGGTGGTGCTGGCGGGACTCGCCTTTATCGGCATGGATTTTTTTAATGAAATCTGGAACGGGCTGGTCTTCCACTTTACAGGGTACGCCCCGGTGTGGGGGGCTCCTTCTGACTCCAGCTTTATTATTCTTATCGGCTGGAATATTGAGATCCTTCTCATGTTTATGGTGATGGGCGTGGCCGCCGTCAAAGCGCTTCCTCAGGACAAAAACAAAAAAATCTTAGGCGTCAACAACCGCACCTTCTACATCATCTTGAACACCACCTGCTGCGTGGCCGTGGAGTGTGTGCTCAACGCCATCGGTGCCCTCACCTGGGACTGGCCCTGGTGGAGCATCAAGTTTCCCCTCTTTATTTTCCTCATCGGATACCTCCCCTTCTTTGTGGTCTCTTTCTGGGTCCACGACATGGAGACCGATATCCAAAGGGTTAAGACCGTCTCCGCCATCCTCGGCTTTGACTTTGCCTGCGCCGCCATCTTTGGGGCCCTTGGTTGGATATAACAGAGATTGCATAGACTATTTTTATGCTTGCTTGCCTACTTGCGCCAAACCAGACAAGCAAGCATAAAAAGCCCCATTGCAAGAGCAAAACAGAGAGGAAAAGCCACAAAGGTTTTCACAAAAAGAAGGTCTTCGATATTAAAGCCGGAATTTGCTAAAAACTCCGGTCCCACCTTTTTTCGACTTGCCCAAAGGAGCAGGGCGTAAAGCATGCCCAAAACCCCATAGGAGATATTCCAGGCCAACCCTTTAAAGCTGAGCACGGTGGCACGGGTCTCGGAAGGGGCCATGGCGTTTAAATAGTGGCTCACAAAAAAAGAGACCATCCCCATGGCAGCAAATAGCACAAGGGCAGGAACCACACCCCACCAGCGAGGAAAAAAACTCATAGAAACAAGGCTGGCAAGGGTTGCCACCGACAAAAACCCAAGGTTAAAAACCGGGGCTTTTCCTTCGGCCAAATGGCGAGAGAGCTTTGCCACCCCAATGCCCAATCCGGCAGACAGGGCCCCAAGAAATCCCAAACCGGCTTCGGGGATGCCAATGACCCTGTAGTACTGGCTGCCAAGGGTGATCACCATGCGCATGACCCCGTCAAAAATCAACCCCGCCACAATCACACTGAAAGCAAAGGGTGATGCCAGTATCCACCTGCCGGCATCCATGGTTTTCGCCAGAGCGGCCAGAGGAGGCGTCGCCTTTGGCTCTGAGCCGAATTGCGGTTCATCCATGGCCAGAGCACATCCTAGGGTAAAAAAGCCAAAGAGAAGGGTCAGAAGAAGGGGAATGCGAAGGGTCAGATCTTGGGTAATCTGCCCACCATAGCCCGCAAATGCAGCGAGCCTGCCGACAAACTGGGGATCATAGAGCAGTCCGCCGATAATCATTGCCCCCACAAAGGCCAGAGACTGAAGGCGCATCTGCACCTCAAGCACCCGTCCCCAGGAGGATTCCATGCCTGCGCGTTTCAATGCATCGTAGGCAAGGGCTTCATCTGCCCCACTGGCCGAGGCTTCGGCAAGTCCGCTCAAAATGCGGTTTACCAAGAAAAGAGAGAAGAGAAGAGTGCCCCCCCGGACAGGTGCCATGCAAAGAAGGAAAAGCTCCACCACCATCATGATCCCAGTGGCCACCAAAAGCCGCCTTCGGCCCAGAACGTCTGCAAGTGCCCCTGAGGGGACCTCAAAAACCACAATCACCCCTGCCCAGATGGCATTTAAGAGGGCAAACTGGGAAACACTGAGCCCAAAATCAAGAAAAATAATGGAGAAAACCGGGTAGTAGAATCGAGCGGTAAAAAAAAGACGAAAAGCGATAAAGAGCCTTACGTTCTTCACCAAAAAGGGAGATGAAACGTCTTGCATGATACGCTCCTTGTAGAGACGAAAAGGCAGGCTTTCTTACGGGACCATGTTACCACATCATGCAGCCTGCTTGCCCGGCAAAAAAGGCTTGCCGCCTTCACACCAACCCAAAAACGCTCGGTATTTAAATACCTTATTTTGAGCATGCTCCCTTCGCCTTTTTGAGCACCCATTTTGGCACCAAATGCTCAAAAAAGTAACGAGCAGACAACCGCCTGTCTTCCCTTGATATATCAGAATTTACCTTTTAATAATGGGAAATTACGCTTTTTTATCGTTTATCCGCTTTTACGGCTGTGATATTCATGATCAGATGATTTTTCATCCATTTTCTATTTCTGTTTTTTACTTAAGGAGAGGAACGCATCATGGATAAGATTCTCAGAATCGATACAAAACAAAAAGGATTTTCCTATTGTGAACCGGACGAGGCCATGGCCATCTTGGGTGGCCGCGCCCTCACATCAAAAATCGTCATGGACGAGGTTCCTCCAACCTGCCACCCCTTAAGCGCTGACAACAAAATCGTTATCGCTCCCGGCCTTCTCACCGGCACCACAGCTGCCAACTCCGGTCGCATCTCGGTGGGTGCCAAATCGCCCCTGACCGGAGGCATCAAAGAGAGCAACGCCGGCGGCCTGGTCTCTCAGAAGCTGGCCCGCATGGGGGTAAAAGCGATTGTTCTGGAAGACAAGCCCGAAGAGGCAGACTACAGCCTGATCCACATCACCAAAGACGGCGTCTCTTTTCTTCCGGCAGACGAGCTCGTGGGCATGACCAACTCCGAGGTGATCACCACCCTGTGGGAGCGATTTGGTGAAAAAGTGGGTGTTATCTGCATTGGCCCTGCCGGAGAGCAGCGTCTCACCAGTGCATCCATTCAATTTGCAGACCCCAAAGGAAACCCCGGACGAGCCGCTGGCCGCGGGGGCCTCGGCGCGGTCATGGGCTCCAAAAAGATCAAGGCCATGGTTGTTGATGACGCAGGCTGCCCGCGCGTGATGCCGGAAGACAAAGCCAAGTTCTCTGAGGTGGCCAAAAAATGGGCCAAGCTCCTCACCAGCCATCCGGTATCCGGTGAAGGCCTGCCAGCCATGGGAACCGCCATTCTCGTCAACGTCATCAACGAGGCCGGCGCCCTGCCCACCAAAAACTTCCGCACCGGACGCTGGGACAAAGCCGAGAAGATCAGCGGCGAAACCATGGCCGAGCTCATCGAAAAAAGGGGCGGTATCATCAAAGAAGGTTGCCACCCCGGTTGCGTCATCAAGTGCTCTCAGGCCTACCATGACAAAAACGGAGACTACCTCACCTCCGGATTTGAGTATGAGACCATCTGGGCCTTTGGCGCCCACTGCCTCATTGACGATCTGGATGCCATTGCCGAAATGGATCGCCTCTGCGATGACATCGGCATGGACACCATCGAAGCGGGTGTCACCATTGGTATCGCCATGGAAGGCGGGCTTATCGAATGGGGTGACAAAGCCGCAGCCATCGACCTTCTCAATCAGGTAAAAAATGGCACCCCTGTGGGCAAAATCATCGGCAACGGTGCCGCGTTTACTGGCCAGGCCATGGGCGTGGACCGCGTCCCCGTAGTAAAAAAACAAGCCCTTCCCGCCTACGACCCCCGTGCGGTTAAGGCTGTGGGCGTCACCTATGCCACCACCCCCATGGGAGCCGACCACACCGCAGGCTACGGCGTCTGCCAGAACATTCTCAAAGTGGGCGGAGATGTGGACCCCTTGAAAAAAGAGGGCAACGTGGAGGTCTCTAAAAACCTTCAGGTGGCCACCGCGGTTCTCGATGCCGCCGGCCTCTGCATCTTTGTGGCCTTCCCTGTGCTGGACAGCGAAGAGGGCTTTGGAATGATTGTAGACATGATCAACGCCCGCTACGGCACAACCCTTACGGCAGATGACGTACTGGCCATCGGAATCCAGACTCTGGAAACAGAAAAAGCCTTCAACAAAGAGGCAGGATTCACCAAAAAAGATGACCGCCTGCCCGGCATGTTCAACAGCAAACTGGCTCCCCACGACGTCACTTGGGACTTCACTGATGAAGAGCTCGACAGCACCCTGAAATTCGCTTAGGTTTCCTAAAAAAGCGAATTGACAGACCCTTTCAAAACCGCGTGTCTTGTGAAGTCAAAGACACGCGGTTTTGTTGTTATTCAGAGCCCCGTCCTTAACGATTCAGCCAGAATCCCGGCACAACACACACCAAACGATAGAATAAAAAATAAGATGAAAAAATTTTTGGTTCTGGTTTTCCTGCTTGCATCATCTACCGTGGATGGCAAATGGATTCTAAGCAGCGAGGATTTTGATGATGACTGTAATGGATTATAAGCCTACCAGACGTGTTCTTCCACAGGCTTTCCTTCAGACCGATGTTTTGTCGCCAGAAGAGACAGAAATAAGAATCGAAAAAGGGAGGAGTGATGCAGGTTGAAATCAAACTCTTTGCCACACTACGGCCTTACCTAAAAAAGGTGCCGGACGATGGCTTTTTGACAGTCTCCAAAGACACCTCTATCGATCAGGTTATTACCATGCTGGAGCTGCCCGAAGATGAGATCAAACTTGTCTTTGTCAACGGCCGACACGCCCCCAGAGATCATATCTTGAAAAACGGAGATCGCCTGGGCCTCTTTCCTCCGGTGGGGGGAGGATAGAAAACCAAAAACCCCCGATCTGCTTCGTTTGAGGCAGACCAGGGGCTTTTCTTTCTCGGTCCTTTAAAATCACAGGGATTCCCAAATCCAGCGGCTGCATTTACCGAGACAAGCAGCCTCCGGCTTCCCCTTTAAAGGATCCGGTTTGTTTTTAAAAGCGGAAGCGCATTCACCAGATGGCGCTTGGCCCACTTCCCTGCTTTGGCCTCCCCCGTGGCAAAACCGGCCAGCTCAGGGATAAAGAAAACGGGAAGCCTGTTTTTGGGCTTGCCACGCATCTCAAGGTTGACCTGACACAAAGGGCAAAAGGTCACCACACAGTTGGCTTTGGCACGCTGGGCTTGCTCCAAAATGCGATCCACCAGACGATCGGCAAGTCCGGGCCTTGAGACGGCCAAATGAGAGCCACAGCAGCGGCTGGAAGCCCCCCAGTCGATCACCTTGGCGCCTGTGTTCTCCACAAAACGGATGATACTGGACTCATAGGTTTTCAGATCAAATCCTGTCACGCGCTCAGGTCGACTCATAAGGCAGCCGTAATAGATCACCGCATTAAGCCCTTCCAGAGACCGATTCATCTTACCTTTGAAAATTGCCTCATCACCGGGCTGAAGGGCCTCAAGGAAAAACCGCACCTTCACCTCGCCGGTGTATTCGGTGCCGTAGGCCTTAAAGAGTTTCTCTCTTAAGTGCTCTTCGGTCTCCAGCTTGTGCATGGCTTCTTTCAGCCGAATATAGCAACTGGGACAGACCACATAGAGATCTTCCACCCCTTGCTTCTGGGCCAGAATCAGGTTTCGTCCCGAAAGCAGGGTCGCGTACTCAGGGTTCACGCTGTGGGCCGGTGAAGCCCCGCAACAGTTCCAGTCTTTCAGCTCCTCCACCCACATGCCCGCCATCTTGGCCATCTGAAACAGCGCCTCGGCAAAATCGCGGGAGCTTGCGGTGAGAGAGCACCCCGGGTAGATACAGATCCTGCGCTTTCCCACAGGAATTCGGCGCACAGCGCTTTTAGACATGACACACCTCGTTTAACTTCTTCATATCCACGCGCTTGTGGATCTTCTCGGGCAACATGCTCAAACGGCCAGAGAAGAAAAATTTCATATAGTTTGGAATATCACCAATCTGGGGCAGCGCTTTCATACGATACTTGGCCATAAAGCCCAGCTCGTAGAGCCTTCCGTAACGCTTCACCTGCTCAAGAAAGCCCTTATGGAAAGCCACCACTTCAGGCTCCTTCACCGTCACCTGCTCTTCCAGAGCAATCTGGCGAAGGGTATCCATCATCTCGGGTATGCTGATGCCGTTGGGGCATTCGGAGACACACCCGAGGCATCCCACACAAAACCAGATGGCGCGGCTCTCCAGAACCTCTTGTTTCAACCCCAGCTGCACCATGCGAATGATATCGTTTGGCAGATAGTCCATCTCTTCGCCCATGGGACAACCACCTGAACAGCTTCGGCAGTGAAAACAGGAGTTAAACATCTGCCCGCTTCGTCTGCTTACCTCATTCATAAAACCGGGATCGACCTTGATGGGCTTTGTTGCTTTCATCTCATTTCTCCTTGGCACCCCTTCTCCACCATTTCCCATAAACGCCTTAAACCGAAAATTTAAAACATTGGTGAAAAAGGATGGCGGTTGGCCATGGGGCGCCTGACTTCCAGGCGCCCCGCAGCATGGCTGCTGGCCAAACCTGATTTTCGCGTTCGGTGTGGACTGCGAAACCACACCGAGCCCTTTCTCCTTACGGGCTGCACTCCAATACAGCCCGCCTCCTTGTGCTGGTCATGCCTGGACTCAAACCGTCATCACATTGCCCGGGTTGGGAGGTCATCTCCCCCTGCGTCTGTAGGGAGATAACCCCACGGGCAACCAACCGTCTGGGTGAGGCATTGGTTGTGCAAAAAGCACATGAATCAGGGCCCAATCCCCGATTTTGGAACAAAACTATCCTGTACGATTCAAAGACATCAAATCGCATCTCCTTTTATTTCCGGCTCCTACCCCGAAAATAAGAGAAGCAAAGGATCATTTTGTTCCGGTTTAAATCGTGTCGTATTCAGCAGGGAGATGGCGTCGAAGTCTGCCTTCCCAAACAGCTCCATCTCTTCCCTTAAAAACAAAAAATGCCTGCCAAAAAAGAGTCTGCCATACAAGGCCATCCTCTTTTAAGCAAGCATCATCGCTTTTTCGATTCCTCACCACATTGTAAGGTAATCCAATACTTAATTTAAGGAAGACTCTTAACATACACACCAGACATTAACAAGGGAAATAAACCCCACACTCCCTGTATTGCAGGAAAAATGAACACATCCGGTGAAAAAATGCGCCACACAGACAAGAAGACTTGCGGCGCATCTGAAATACTAATTTTCAAACAGCTGTAAAACAGGTCCTACTTGCTGTAGTCGTAAAAACCTCGCCCGCTCTTACGCCCGAGCCATCCGGCACGCACATACTTCTTCAAGAGCGTATGGGCACGATATTTGGGATCTCCGGTCTCTTCCATAAGCACATCCATGATGGCCAGACAGACATCCAGACCGATGAGATCTCCCAGAGCCAAAGGTCCCATGGGGTGGTTGGCACCCAGCTTCATGGCGCTGTCAATATCTTCAACCGAAGCCACACCTTCGGCAAAAATCCCCACGGCTTCGTTGATCATGGGAATCAAAATACGATTCACGACAAATCCAGGGGCTTCAGCCACCTCTACCGGAGTTTTTCCGATCTTTTCTGTCACCTCTTTGATGGTGGCAAAGGTTTCGTCGGAAGTGGTCATGCCTCGAATAATCTCAACCAGTTTCATGATGGTGGCCGGGTTAAAAAAGTGCATCCCGATCACCTTGTCAGGTCGGTTTGTGGCCGATGCCACCTCGGTAATGGAGAGAGAAGAGGTGTTGGTGGCAAAAAGGGTCTCTTCAGGACAGATGGTGTCAAGCTCCTGAAAAATAGCCTTTTTAATCCCCATGCTCTCCACTGCGGCTTCCACAACAAGCCCGCAGGATGCCGCATCTTTGATCTCAACAGAGCCCGTCACCCGGGAGAGCACCTCATCTTTGAAGGAGGCTTCGATCTTGCCTTTGCTCACCAGCTTCGCAAGACGCTTCTCCATACCGGAGAGTCCTTTGGATACAGCCTCTTCGCTGATATCGCGAAGGACCACTTCAAAGCCCTTCTGGGCAAATGCCTGAGCTATCTCTGCGCCCATGGTCCCGGCGCCGATCACCATTATTTTCATCATCTCACCCATACTCCTGTGTTGTTTCTGATCGATTGCCCTGCCGCCCGGCCCCCGCTTCATTCATTTATAAGGGGTTGCGTTACCTGATTTTTGACAAAAACAGGGACCCGGCTTCTTGCTGACAGGTTGAGCAGATCTACCTCTATCCACTCAAGTACCTTTTGTCGTTTGCCTTTAAAGAGGGCTTACGACTCGATCACCATGGCCATACCCATGCCGCCTCCGATGCACATGGAGATCAAACCCGTGGAGAGGTTCTCACGCTGCATCTGGTACATACCGGTCACCATCTGACGGGCACCGGTGGCTCCAATGGGGTGTCCCAGAGAGATGCCGCTGCCCAGCTGGTTGGGTTTGTCCACAGGAATATCAAGCTCTCGCATGCAGCCGATGGCCTGAGCTGCGAAGGCTTCGTTCAGTTCGATCATCTCAACGTCTGACACATTCATGGAGAGGCGGCCCATGAGCTTTCGAATGGCGGGAACAGGGCCCAGGCCCATGTACGCCGGATCAAGACCACCTGAAGCAAAGCCCTTGATTTTAACAATGGGCTCAAGACCCAGCTCTTTGGCTTTTTCTGCACTCATGAGAAGCACAGTGGCCGCACCATCGTTGATGCCGGAAGCGTTGCCTGCTGTCACGCTGCCCTCTTTTACAAAGGCAGGACGAAGCTTTGCCAGCTTCTCCATGGAGGTCTCCATGGGACGCTCGTCGACGTTGAAAACGGTCTCCCCTTTGCGAGACTTGATCACCACATCGGCAATCTCGCCCTTGAAGAGGCCCTCGTTGATGCCCTTGAGAGCACGGGTATGAGAGAGAAGTGCCAGCTCATCCTGCTCCTGACGGGAGATGTCGTACTTGGAGGCGATGTTTTCGGCGGTGATCCCCATGTGGTAGCCGTAGAAGATCTCATAAAGGCCGTCGTAAACCACAAGGTCTTTTACTTCGCCCACACCGGTAAGCTCCATGCGGTGCCCCCAGCGCGCCTTGGGAAGGGCCATGGGTGCATTGCTCATGGACTCCATACCACCGGCCAGAACCACATCGGCATCGCCGCACATGATGGACTGGGCGGCCAAAGCGATCGCTTTCAGACCGGAACCGCACACCTTGTTCAGAGAAAAGGCCGGGGTCTCCTTGGGAAAACCGGCACGAATCATCGCCTGACGAGCCGGGTTCTGACCCTGGGCTGCCTGAAGCACGTTGCCCATGATCACTTCGTCCACAGCCACGGGGGTGGCAGACTCATCCCAGTCATGCCCTTTGGCTTCCAGCTCGGTGAGGCCCTGATCTTTCAAAGCGTCGGGGCAGCCCGCCTTCATCTCTTCGCTCAAAACAGGACGAAGACCTGCTTTTTTGAAGGTCTCCTTCATGACAGTGGCGCCCAGATCGGCAACAGCCACACTCTTCAGGCCGGCACCAAAGGTACCGACGGCGGTTCGAGAACCACTGACAATGACGACATCTTTCATACATTCACTCCTTTTTCGCCGTGCCTCTCACATCACAGGCAGCTAGCGGCTTTGGCCTTTACCCTTAACACTTTAATCAGCCACATCATTCAGGTATGTGGGAGTCCTGAGGACGGCCTTAAAGCGGATTCGGCCTACAATTCCATTTCACGTTGCCCTTCCCCCGGCTCAAGCTTCAAAAACAAAAGGGGAAAGGTCTCATCCCCGATGCGTCGTGCGCCGTCCGGGATGGCGTGCTTTCGTTATAGCAACAGCCGTGCCACAAAAATAAGATTATCTCCCAACACCCAAAAAGAAATTGCATAACATATTAAAAACAAGAAACTTACCCCCAATCAATTCCTTACCAAAATCGTATGAAGTTTATTTTATCACATTGCCCAATCCTTTTTGACAGCCCAAAACACCCAATTGCCGTATAAACCTGGAAACGATCCAAGCGGTGTGATACAACCTCCTGAAACAATCACGAATTTGCTTGCAACACCCGCGACACGCGCCTCAAAAAAGTTATTTCCAAGACCATCAAAAAAAACTGCAATCCCGGCACCTTGCCCTGACACGCCTTCCGTTCCTGCAAAAACCCCTTTACACTGTATCAAAAATGCGACATATACCACTATTGCTACACCACAGAGTGTCGACAAAATGATACACCCTTAAAAAATCAGAGAGAGCCGCAGCCACCCCATGGAACGCGATAACGACCGCATTATTGAAGAACTTCAAGAAGAGATCGACCACTACCAGCTCATCTTCGACTACACCTACGGTGCCACCGTCGTTGTGGACCCCGACGGGTATATTATTGATATCAATAAACCGTATCTCGACTTTATTGGTATCTCTTACGAAGAGCTGATCGGTACCCACTGCACCAAGCTTCTGGGCGACTCACGCCTTCATATTGTTGCGAAAACAGGCAAAGCCGAGATGAATCAGGTGCAAACCATCAACAATCAGCAGGTTCTGGCTCGACGTATTCCCGTAAAACAAAACGGCAAGGTGGTGGCAGCCGTAGGCCAGGTTATCTTTGAAGACATTCGCCAAATCGCAAGCCTGGCTCGGAAGTATTCCCTTCTGGAGTCCAAAGTAAAACACTACGAGCAGGAGCTTCGCCACCTTCGCTCCACCCGCTACTCCTTTGCCAGCATTGTGGGCGAGAGCCAGCCCATGCAGCGCGTCAAAAAGGAGGCGCTAACCGCCACATCCAACAGTTTTCCGGTGCTGATCACCGGTGAAAGCGGTACAGGAAAGGAGATTTTCGCCCAGGCCATTCACCACGAAAGCACTCGAAGCATTCACCCCTTTATCCGCATCAACTGCGCTGCTATCCCTCGAGAGCTCATGGAGTCCGAACTCTTTGGTTATGAAAAAGGGGCTTTTACCGGCGCACGAAACGAAGGCAAACCTGGAAAATTTGAGATGGCCCATCAGGGAACCATCTTCCTTGATGAAATCGGTGAACTTCCCTTAGAGATGCAGCCCAAACTTCTTCGGGTGCTTGAGGAGAAAGAGTTTGAACGGGTGGGGGGAACCCGAGTGATTCGATCGGATTTCCGTCTCATTGCCGCCACCAACCGAAACCTCGCCCAAATGGTGACAGAAGGGAGCTTCAGAAGCGATCTCTACTACCGCATCAACGTCATCCATCTTCACCTGCCACCCCTTCGAAAGCGGCGTGAAGATATTCCCATGCTCAGTCACCATCTTCTGGGACTCATCGCCGACAAAGAGGGGCTTCACAAGGTCTCCCTTACCGATGAAGCCGAAGAGATGCTCACCGGCTACGCCTGGCCTGGAAACGTGCGAGAACTCTCCAACTGCCTGGAGCGCGCCCTGGCTTCCATGATGGGAAGCACCCTGACCGGCGAAGACCTTCCTTTCTGTATGGTGCAGTACAGTGAACGAAAAGAGACCCTGCGCCACTCCACCCTTAAAGAGGCATTAAACGATGCCGAGCGAAACATCATCACCGCCACCCTTAAGGAGGAGAATTTCAACAAAGCGAAGACGGCCAGGCGGCTGGGAATTCACCGCACCCTCCTTTATAAAAAGATGGACAAGTACAACCTGGCCACGCAGGAGGCCTGATACAGCCCCCCTTCCTATGGAGCCCCTGTCATTCGACATTTTGAGAAATGTGTCACTAGGGTTGACACCCATACAATAAAAAAAAGAAAGCCCCCGCTTCTTGTATCTATTAAAGCGAGGGCTTTTCTTTCACATCTCGTTATCTATCAGTGGGTAAAGGTCACCCCGATATGGTAGCGACAATTTCTTCCACAATTGGCTTTTTCAGGCCGACTCCACACCACCTTGGCAAACTGTGAATCGGCTTCGCCAGGGTTTTTCGATCGAATCACAAGGAAGGTTTCGGGAAGGTAGGGAAAATCACTTTGAAAGCAGAGCCCCTGCTCTGTGCTGTTAAGAAGCTCTGCATCCCAGAATTGCCCTCCGGGAGATCGGGAAAATTGGATGGTTCCGGGAATCCGGACCCTCTTCATCTCTCTTTCATCCATGTAGACGCTCATGGGGTACCTCCTTCTTGATGTTTCCAGTCAAGTATAACACATCCCCATAAAAACGAGAACATATTGCCTGTCCCTCACAAGGGCTACGGGCAAAAAAGCCAACACGAGGGATTAGAAAAAAGAGATAAAATACATCGGCAAGGACCATAAGCGCCTGCCCACATCACCTTCACACCAAATCCCCCCCACATGAAAAGAGCAGGCCCCAATCTCACCCCTCTTGTATTGCCTTTGCCGCTTATATCGGATAATAACCTTTCCATGATACGCAAAGCTACCATACAAGATATTAAAGAGATTCATGCCCTTCTGTCGGAGTATGGCAGCAGGGGAGAGCTTCTCTCACGCCCTTTGAGCGAGCTCTACGATCACGTTCGAGATTTTTTCGTCTTTGACGAAGGCAAGGGAATTATAGGCTGTTGTGCCCTTCAGTTCTGCTGGGAAGATTTAGCAGAAGTTCGGTCTTTGGCCGTCCGGCCAGATCAGCACGGACGCGGCATCGGAAAACAACTGGCAAACCGAGCCATCGACGAAGCACGAGAGTTTGGTATCACAAAACTCTTCACCCTTACTTACCGTCCTGGTTTTTTTGAGACCCTTGATTTTTCTATTATTGATCGCTCAGAGCTGCCCCTAAAAATCTGGAGCGACTGCATCACCTGCGTCAAATTTCCAGACTGCGACGAAACCGCCATGATGCGTACATTATAAAGACAAAACCCAGAACACAAAACGCCCCGCCAGAAAAAATCTGTGCAGGGCGTTTGTATTTTACGCAAGTACCATCCGCTATCAATTGTAGACGACATTCACCTTTAAGAGGGGATATTTCCAGGCCCCAGAGGTGGGCATGACAAACTGCCCACTGATGGTGGTCCAAGCCCCTTCCGCCTTAATAGCACGAATTTTCCCGTCTGCCGGAGGCTTTGCCGGTTGGGTGTGGTCGTAGTCCACTCGAAGAATACAGACCCCATCCTTCTCTTCATAATCGATGACGTAACTCTTTGTGAATGTATCCAAATTCATGGAGTTCTCTTCGGCAATCTCCATCATCTCACTCAAAGTAAACCGCACCAGTGTATACCGAGAGATTCCTCGCTCTGAAAACCGAAGCACACACCGGGACTCACTGCTGGAGACATATACCGTCGAAATGCTGTTGAGCCGCTTCAAATACTGCGCCGCGACACTGGCTGCCGTTCTTCGGCCACCGGCCATAATCGGAAGTCCGTACATCTCAAAAAACTTCTTTTGAACATCCTCGGCGTACTTGTCGCCACGCTCATAGAGATCTTTGATGATATACCGCAAATCGCGACCAAGCTCTTCGGCCGCCTCGGCAATGGGCCAGTCAATGCGCACATGGTAATGGGAAAGTGCATAGCGATCTGTTGCGCGGGAAACCGGGTCCCTCTGTATGAGAAGGGCATAATCCACCGGCAACATCTTACGCAAAAAATCGGTAAACTCAATGGAGTCCAAATATTTCCAGCTTCTATCAAACTCATCCGAGAGATCCAGCACACCAGACGAGATAAGATTGCCTTTCACCGCCTTGTTTACATCAAAAAAGCGAATATACTTCTTGCACGCTGCAGGAATGGTATCTTCCACAAAGATAATCAAAAACGCATTGTGTTCTTCATATTCTGTACCGGGAATGCGAGCGCGCGGTTTCAACTCACGGCGCTCCACAAAGGGATACTCCATATTGTTCTTCTTAAAGTTGGCATACGACTCCACCAGGCCGTACTGAAGCACGAACTCATCAAGATCGTCCCGCAGCACTTCGTAGTAGATGCGCCTCAGCTTGTGGGCGCGGCTGAGCTCTTCCCTGTAACCCCAGTATCCCAAATCAACCCCCATTGAAGGTGATGGCCTTCGCACGCAGTGGCCGAAGGCGAAACGTCACATTTTCGTCATCAAACACAAAACAAACTCTGGTCAAAGCCCTTCTCATCCCCACAGCACCTTGCCAGCCTCAGGGGCAACTCCAAGCCCTCATTACCGCCTCGGTTTTCAGACGGAACACCTACGGTCAATCATCACCAAAACACGACAAACACAGGTATAACCTATTGATTTTTTGTTGGGTAAACCCACCACTGCGAAAAAACGTCGCCTGACGTTTGTATTTTGATAGCAGACCGTTGCAAATCCTGTGATCCGAAGTTGTAGCGGGTATGGCTGAACGTATCACAACATCTTGTATCACGGTTTCATAAAACCGTCAACAAAGCCAAAAACAAAACAGGGCATAAATACTGCTATTTCAGCGTGTTTAGCCCAACTTCTCCCCTCACAAAAAATGGCGATCGTCTCAAACACTCTTTGCAACGAATCGCCATTTCCGATCAAATTCTCTTAAAAACGCCCTTAATCGACCAAAGCACCCACACCAAAATAAGAGGATACCCGCATTCCCATCATCTCTCCTTACTGCCTCTGCCTCTTTTTCGATGCCAAACGTTTCTTTCTGGACCATCTCGAAAAAAAAGAGATGGAGCCCGATTCGTACGCTCGATCCACCCGCTCTTCATGCACCTCGTCGGCGGCAGGATCCTCAGAGAGGGCACCCCTTAAACATGGGGTTTTATGGGGACAGGCCATGCACTTCTCCGGCGAATGGCGAAGCCCATCTTTCCCTATCGGGAAAACCGTCTCAAGACGTGCATAACATAGTGGTCTCTTCTCTTGATCCGTCACGTGAAAGTGTCCTTCACACTCTTTTATCGTGGTTTCCTCAAAAACCACCATTTACAGATGCGCCAGTTCATCGGTCTCCCGCACAAACTGCTCAATATATCCGTTTTCGGCAAAGCTGTAGTGGCCAGAGCTTCCCACGATCAGATGCTCATGAACCGTAATGTTCATCACTCGAAGCGCACTCACCAGCCTACGCGTCACTCGAATGTCTTCCACTGAAGGGGTGGGGTCCCCCGAGGGGTGGTTGTGCGCAAACACCACAGCTGCCGCTTTATGCGCAATGGCAACCCTCACCACCTCACGGGGATAGACCACACTGGACGTCAGGCTTCCCTCAAAAAGAATCTCCGAGTGCGCCACACGATTTTTGGCATTGAGATAGATCGCCACAAAGCATTCTCGTCTTCGGCTCCCAATCTTCATGGTAAGAAACTCTCGAAGCGCCTGAGAGTCTCGAATCACATCACTCTCGCCCGCCCGTTCCTCAAGATACCTTCGAGCCACCTCTCGAATAAGGCGAAGCCCAAGCACATTGACCGGCCCGATTCCGTGCAGACTCACCAACTCGGCCTCTTCAGCCTCAAACACCGCTCGAAGAGACCCAAAAGTCGCCATCACCTCCTTGGCTGCGGCCTTGCAATCTTTTCGCGGGGTGGCAAGGGTGAGCAGCAGTTCCACCACTTCGTAGTCTTGAAACCCCGAAAGCCCACCCGAGGCAAATCGCTCTCTCAGGCGCTTTCGATGCCCCTCATGCCCCCTCTTTTCACCGTCTGCCATAAAATCACCCCTTCACGTGGTGATGCAGGGTTAAAAAATGCACCGCCGAAAGCCCGACTCAACAGCTAAAGCACCATTTCCTCTTTTAAATCGCGGGTCATGAGCCGAGTGATAGACTCTCTGGGGCCCCTGCCATCAAAGAGAATATGGTACACCTCATTGCAGATGGGAAGCTCAACCCCCAGCTTATGGGAAAGATTATAGACCGATCGTGTGGTCTTGACCCCTTCGGCCACCATGCGCATCTCATTTAAAATATCATCCAGGCTCATGCCACTGGCAATCTTCATTCCCACGGTATGGTTTCGGCTGAGATCACCGGTGCAGGTAAGTATCAAATCCCCAACCCCCGCAAGCCCTGAAAAGGTAAGGGGATCGGCACCAAGTCTCTTGCCCAGACGTTTCATCTCCGTCAACCCTCGGGTGATAAGGGCCGCTCGTGGGTTCAAACCCGACTTCAAGCCATCGCACATGCCCGCAGCAATGGCGATGACGTTTTTCATGGCACCGCCGATCTCGACCCCAATGGGATCTTCATTGGTGTAAACCCGAAACACAGGCGAGGCAAACGTCTCTTGAACCCTTTTTGTAAACTCAGGGTTTTTACCAGCCACAGCCACCACAGTGGGAATACGTTCGGCCACTTCTCGAGCAAAGCTGGGCCCTGAAAGCACCATAATCTGTTCCGAAGGAATCTCTGGAAGGCACTCGTCCAGAACCCCTGTCATGGTAAGATGGGTCTTGTTTTCAATACCCTTTGAAGCGGTTACCACAAGGGTATCGCCCTTTAAAAAAGGGGCCATCTCTTTTGCGATGGTCCGCATATGGTGCGAAGGCACCACCACAAGCACAAGGTCTTTATTCGAAACCGCTTCTTCAAGATTCGTGGTAGGCCGAATGGCCTTCGGCAGGGTGCAGCCTGGAAGAAAGAGGCTGTTTTCATGGGAGGTCGCGATGCTCTCTCGAACCTCCTCCTCAAAAACCCAAAGATCCAGATCGTGGCCGTTTTCAGCCAGAAGAAAGGCCAGGGCCGTTCCCCAGCTTCCGCCGCCTATAACGGCGATGCGCATACGTTTTTCTGTCATGGTGTCACGCGTCCTATTCCGAGACACCTTTACCTGTGGCCAACCACTCCCCTTGAGGCTGTTGTAAAACAGGAAAAGGTCTCATGATGCTTTTCGAACAAAAGGCAAAGGTCTCGGAGAAAATGTGTCATGAAACGAAAAATGGCGGGGCAAGCCCCGCCATTTTCATGGTTTAGTCTTTGTCTGTTGCGTCCGGCGCCTCGCCGTCGCCTTCATCGGGTGCCGGTTCATCGCCGCCACCCTCTTCTGGAAGGACCGCCTCCTCCCCATCGTGGTGTTCATCCTCTTCCTGCCACGGAAGCCGCACAGCACCGGCCACGTGTTCGCTTTCATCTAGACGGAAGAGTTTCACTCCTTGTGTATTACGGCCCACCACCGACACATCGCTGGCCTTGATTCGAATCAGCTTGCCGGTGTTGGTCATCATCATGACATCGTCATCCTCTTCCACGAGAAGAAGCGATGCCACATGACCATTTCTCTCAGAGGTTTTGATGGAGATCACCCCTTTTCCACCACGACCGCGCAAGGGATACTCCTCCACAGAGGTTCGCTTGCCAAAGCCGTTTTCGGTCACCATCAACACCTTCTCGCCGTCGCTTAAAACCTCCATACTCACCAGCTGGTCTGAAGGCTCCAACCGCACACCGCGAACGCCTTTGGCACTTCGGCCCGAAGCCCTCACATCGGTCTCTTTGAAACGAACCGCTTTGCCCTCACGGGTGGCCATCAGAACATCCATGGTGCCATCGGTAAGCCGGGCCGAGACCAACTCGTCGCCTTCGGCCAAGCCCACAGCAATGATACCGCCTTGGCGGGGACGGCTGTAGGCCATGAGATCGGTCTTTTTCACCGTGCCGTTTTTTGTGGCCATAATCACAAAATGATCCTCTTTGAACTCGGGCACCGCAAGAACGGTGGTGAGCTTCTCGCCTTCGGCGAAATTGAGGAAATTTACAATGGCCCGGCCTTTACTGGTTCGGCTCGCCTGGGGAAGCTCGTACACTTTGCTCCAGTAAACCCGTCCCAGGTTGGTCAAGAAAAGAAACATGTGGTGGGTGGAGGCCACAAAGAGCTTCTCCACAAAATCGTCATCGCGTGTGGACATCCCCACACGGCCTTTGCCTCCACGCCGCTGGCTCTCATATACACTGATGGGTGTCCGCTTGATGTAACCACGGGTGGAGACCGTCACCACCATATCTTCTTCTTCAATAAGATCTTCGATGGAGATATCACCAGTGGCCTCCACAATACGGGTGCGGCGCTCATCGGCAAACTCCTCCTTGATGGTGGTGAGCTCTTCTTTGATGATATTTAAAACGATACGCTCACTGCCCAGAATCTCTTTAAACCAGGCAATGTCTTTCAAGACGCTCTCATACTCTTCAAGGATCTTCTCACGCTCCAGACCGGTAAGGCGCTGCAGACGCATATCCAAAATGGCCTGTGCCTGAATATCCGAAAGCCCGAAGCGGCTCTTCAGCCCCTCTTTGGCTTCCACCGGGTTCTTGGACTTGCGAATCAGGCTCACCACCTCATCGAGGTTGTCCAGAGCAATCTTAAGACCTTCCAAAATATGGGCTCTGGCTTCGGCCTTTTTCAGGTCGAACATGGTGCGACGCACCACCACCTCTTTTCGGTGAAGAATAAAGTGATCCAGAAGCTCTCGCAGGGTAAGAAGCTCGGGTCGGTTGTTCACCACCGCCAGAAAGATCACCCCAAAACTGCTCTGCATCTGCGTATGTTTGAAGAGTTGGTTGATCACCACCTCTCCCATATGGTCCCGCTTAACCCCCATGGCGATGCGCATGCCGCTTCGGTCAGACTCATCGCGAACAAAACGGATGCCTTCAATCACCTTAGCTTTTACCAACTCGGCGATTTTCTCAATGAGGCGTGCCTTGTTCACCTGATAGGGGAGCTCTGTGACCACGATGGTCTCGCTCTCATCCTTCTTATCTTTTTCAATATCCACCTTGGCGCGAATTTTGATAATGCCCTTGCCATTGGTGTAGGCTTCCCGAATGCCCTTTTTACCGTAGATGATACCGCTGGTGGGAAAATCCGGGCCGGGAATGTGCTCAATCAGCTCTTCGCTGGTAAGATCCGGATTGTCGATCAGAGCGCACACACCATCAATCACCTCGCCCAGGTTATGGGGTGGAATGTTGGTGGTCATGCCCACGGCAATACCCGAGGATCCGTTCACCAGAAGGTTGGGAATCTTTGCGGGAAGAACCGAAGGCTCAAGAAGCGATTCATCGTAGTTGGGGGTCCAGTCGACGGTCTCTTTGTCGAGATCGGCCAGCATCTCATGGGCCACACGCTTCATGCGCACCTCGGTGTATCGCATGGCCGCAGCAGAATCGCCATCAATACTACCAAAGTTACCCTGACCATCCACCAGTGGATACCTTAAGGAAAAGTCCTGGGCCATGCGGACGATGGTGTCATAGACAGCCGTATCCCCGTGGGGGTGATACTTACCGATCACGTCACCGACAATACGCGCCGACTTTTTGTAGGGTTTGTTCCAGTCGTTTTTCAGCTCCCGCATGGCAAAAAGAGATCTGCGGTGAACCGGCTTGAGCCCATCACGAACATCGGGCAATGCCCGGCCGATGATAACGCTCATGGCATACTCGAGATACGACTTTTTCATCTCGGTCTCGAGGCTGATATGTGGAGAACTATCCAGTGGGGTCATAGAGTGTGCTACCTTCATCTGCTAACGTGCTTATCCAAAATCTTGATGACCTTGTAAAAAGTCGATGCTTCGATGCGACGCCCACACCACTTTAGGGTGAAGCAGGCCATGGTACCCTGATGCTGTATGTCGCTATTTTAAGGTAAATTGACTTTTTGCGGAGCCATCAATCTTTACGTCGCACCGGTGGGTTTAAACGCAAAAAAATGGCTCTGACGCAAAAAAGGCGTACATGCTCTAAAAGCCAACCCTTTGCGAAAGCCATCGAAAACGTCCTGCGGTTCCCTGCCAAAACAAAAATGGGCGTGTGCAAGAGGCCTTAGGGGCGGGCTTCGGGCTCTTCGTCGTCAATACTTCTGGACAACGTATTCAGATGAACCCGCTTCTGCCCTTCGGGCTCCACAAGACTTTTGTAACTCTTATTATATATATCCGATAAGGTCAAAAAAAACGTGATCACAAGGGGGCCGTAAATGATTCCCAGAATGCCGAAAAGCTGAAGCCCCCCGATGATTCCCAGAAAGACCAACAGGGTATGCATTTTAATGCGCTTGCCAACCACCGCGGGCTTGAATAAATATTCCACCCCGCCGGAAAGCACCACATAAATCACCATAAGACCGATAGCAGCTCCCATGGACCCTTCAAGCATCAGCCAAATGGCCGCCGGTAAAAAGACAATACCGATCCCCACGATGGGCAAAAAGGCAAAAAAGGCCATCATCACCCCCCAGAGTATCGGTGAACGAAACCCCAGAAAGGCAAAAACAACACCGCCCACAACCCCCTGAATCAACCCACTGATACCATTGACCACCAATACGGCCCCGGCCATCTCTTTAAACTTGTTCATGAGCTGGATGTCCTGATCATCCGGCAAGGGAGAAAGGTCAATGATAAACCAAATAAGCCGATTTCCATCCAAAAGCAGATAATAGATGATCATCAGCATCAAAAAGAAGTGAATCACAAATTTTAGAAGGTGCGAGGCAATGGCATTGGCCTGATTGATGATAGAGATTCCCACCGAGGTTCCCATATCGGTTATGGGTTGCATCAGCTCATCAAAAGTGAGGTGAAGATCAAATGTGGCCAAAACGCCATTCAAGCGCCCCAAAATATTTCTGGAAACGAAGAAATGCTTCACCTGTTCGGCCACCTCGACGCTTAAAGCCGAAACATAAAAATTGTGAATCTCCCGAGCCAAAACACCCACAAAAAGGACAATGGGCACAAAAAGAATCACAAAAATCAGACCGCAGGTGAGAAAAGAAGCATACCGTGGATGCATGCGGCGTTTAAAGATGCGAAACAGAGGGTAAAAAATACCACTTACCACCGCCCCCATAATGATGACAGAAACAAAGGGCCAGAAGAGTTTTCCCAAAAGAAAAAGGGAGACCAAAAAAAGAATCAGAAAAAACCAGAGAATGAGATCGCGAGGCGTCTTGTCCAGCATAGCGGAGGTTCCAAGTCCCAACGGGAGTTTGGGACGGAAGGGGCCAACAGAGGGCATCCGGAAAAACGCACTGGAGTGCATCCGCATATCTTCCGGTCACTTCAGTGCACATAGTTTTAAAGGTCTGACTTGGAAAAGGCAGCATGCCTGAGGCGTTGTGGCTCACGATCAAAGCCCAACGTCCTCAGAAACCATCACTGTTAAGGGTCAAACGCTTTTCGTCTTTTCGCCAAAGCGATATTGGCAGCCCGCACACCCACAAAATATACGGAAAGCCCCACTTACTTCTTTCGAAGAAAAGAAAAAAGCCCAGCCATCAAGGCAATTTCATACACCACAACCGGAAGGGTTGCATGGCCGAAAAGAGCATACACAATGCCACCGCCCATAATGGCGGGGACACCGGAAAAAATCATAATACCAGCTTTCTGAGCATTATCCATGGATACCAAAGCCTCCTCAAAATGATCGCAGCCTAATCGAAATACAAAGGGTAACAGCCCCTTAAACCAAGTGGTTCAGATGTAACAACAACCGCCTTTCAAGTAAAGCAAAAAAGGAGCGTTTCACGGTCCATGAAACGCTTGTCTCACCCCGATTTCAAAGGCGGTTCCGCCAAAGCCCGGAACCGCCGCCACACTCTGTTTCAACGATCAGCAAGACTCGATCACCATGGCCATTCCCATGCCACCGCCGATGCACATGGAAATCAGACCTGTAGAAAAGTTCTCACGCTGCATCTGGTACATGCCGGTCACCATCTGACGAGCGCCCGTGGCTCCAATGGGGTGCCCCAAAGAAATACCGCTACCCAACTGGTTGGGTTTCTCCACAGGAATATCGAGTTCTCGCATGCAACCAATGGCCTGAGAGGCAAAGGCTTCGTTCAATTCGATCATCTCAATATCGGAGACAGTCATGCCCAGACGCCCCATAAGCTTGCGAACCGCAGGAACAGGCCCCAGCCCCATATAGGCCGGGTCGAGACCACCAGAGGAGAAGCCTTTAATTTTCACAATGGGTGTGAGCCCCATCTCTTTGGCTCTCTCTGCACTCATGAGAAGCACCGTGGCCGCACCATCATTGATACCGGATGCGTTGCCTGCGGTCACACTTCCATCTTTCTTGAAAGCTGCTCGCATCTTGGAGAGCTTCTCCATGGAGGTCTCCATGGGACGCTCGTCTACATTGAAGAGGGTCTCACCTTTACGGGATTTGATCACCACATCGACGATCTCTGGTGCAAAGAGACCGTCGTTGATCCCTTTCAGAGCGCGGGTGTGAGAGAGAAGGGCCAATTCATCCTGCTCCTGGCGAGTGATACCGTATTGGGCCACAATATTTTCCGCTGTAATGCCCATGTGGTAACCGTAAAAAATCTCGTAAAGGCCATCGTAGACCATGAGATCGGTCACTTCGCCTACACCGGTAAGCTCCATACGGTGCCCCCAACGTGCCTTGGGAAGTGCCATGGGTGCGTTGCTCATGGATTCCATGCCGCCGGCCAAGATCACATCGGCATCGCCGCACATAATAGCCTGGGCACCCAAAGCGATCGCCTTCAAGCCCGAGCCACACACTTTGTTGAGAGAAAAGGCAGGGATCTCCTTGGGAAAGCCTGCACGAATCATCGACTGACGGGCAGGGTTTTGCCCCTGGGCTGCCTGAAGCACGTTGCCCATGATCACCTCGTCCACGGCCACAGGGACATCAGACTCATCCCAATCGTACCCCTTGGCTTCCAGCTCGGTCAGTCCTTGCTCCTTCAAAGCATCGGGACAAATCGCCTTCATCTCATCACTCAGAGAAGGACGAAGACCCGCTTTTTTAAAGGTCTCCTTCATGACCGTGGCACCCAGATCGGCCACATCCACGTTCTTCAGACCGGACCCAAAGGTACCAATAGCCGTTCGACACCCACTGACAATGACAACATCTTTCATGGGGAATCCTCCCTTAATTTTTATCATCACTCGTCACATTTTAAGGTGGCCCCGCACAAAAAACAATGACGCCACCATCCAATCTGTTATGATATCGTTTTTTAAAGATTGATGTCCCGATGGGGTTTAACTTCCTTGCCATACAAAAAGCTGTTCACGGCAGCATCACAATGGCTAACCACCATTTAAAAGACAACATCCGCAACGCATCATGCTCTAACAGAAGCGATAACAAAAAACAACATACGTCATGTGCTTAATCCTTGTTTCCATAAACAGCCACGCATCACACCCACTCATTATCGCCTCAAACCGCGATGAGTTCCACAACCGTGAGACGGCAGCCATGAAGTGGCACGGGAAAAACCCTGCTATTTTATCCGGTATCGACCTCAAAGAGGGAGGCACCTGGCTGGGCCTTACAAAAACAGGGCGATTTGCTGCCCTTACCAACTTTCGAGACCCAACCCGCATGCTGAGTGATGCGCCTTCCAGAGGGTGGATTGTCTCACGATTTCTTAAGGGCAACGACTCTCCCGAGGCTTTTGTCAAAACCTTACGAAAAGAGTCGGCCCACCAGCCCTACAATGGCTTCAACCTTCTCTTTGGAGAACTCACCACCCTTTTTCACTACAGCAACATCAGCGATGCCCTCACCCCACTCTCCGACGGAGTGCACGGCATCTGCAACGCCCTTTTAGATACCCCATGGCCCAAAGTAGAAACGGGTCGAAAAGCCCTTTCAGCCCTTTCAAACCCGTCTCATGACGACCTCTTTTCCCTTCTCTCTGATACGAGCAAGCCAAAAGATCAACTCCTACCCGACACCGGCATGGGGCTGGAGTGGGAGCGCATCCTCTCCTCCATTTTTATTGAAAGCCCGATCTACGGCACTCGATCCAGTTGTGTCATCACCCTGGACCACCACAGGCAGGTTGCGATCACTCAAAAAACCCACCAAGGGCCAAATCAGACCACTGAAGAGCGTACCTTTCGAGTTGTCCTTGGCTAAAACACTTCCAGCCCCACAAAGTGTGATCTTATCGCCTCATGTGCCTCAAAGTGGCATACCCCCCAGCAATGGCCTTCACATCAAAGCCGTGGTGCTTGAGAATTCGGTAGCCCAGATACCCGCGCAATCCGATGGCGCAGAGCACCAGAATGCGTTTGCCCTTCTCCAGCTCATCCAAGCGTCCTCGAAGGGCTCCTACGGGAATGTGCACCACGTGATCCAGGGTACCGCACTCTTCGATTTCGTCATCATTTCGCACATCCAAGATGAGATCTTTGGATAAATCTGCATCAAGGGTCTCCTGATAATCCACCATCTCCACATCACCCATCAAAATATTGCCTGCCACGTACCCTGCAATGTTCACGGGATCCTTGGCTGAGGAGAAAGGCGGTGCATAGGCCAGCTCCAGCTCCTGAAGATCAAAAACCGTCATGGCTCCCTTGATGGCTGTGGCAATCACGTCGATGCGCTTGTCCACGCCTTTCCCCCCTACAATCTGAGCGCCCAGCACCTTGCCGTCGTTGGGAGCAAAGAGAAGCTTGATGGCCATCATCTCTGAGCCGGGATAATACCCGGCATGGGAGCCGGAGTGGGTCCAGCTCACTTTATACGCTACCCCCTCTTTTTTAAGACGTTTTTCACTCATTCCGGTGGAAGCAGCGTTCAGGTCAAAAATCTTGGCAATGGAGGTTCCAAGGGTTCCTTTATAAACAGACTTTCGGCCCATGGCATTGTCGGCGGCAATGCGGCCCTGACGGTTGGCTGGCCCAGCCAGAGGGATCATCACCTCAGAGCCTGTGACGTAGTCCAACGTGGTCACGGCATCTCCGGTGGCAAAAATATCCTGGGCTGATGTCCTCATGGCCCCATCCACCTTCACCCCGCCCTTAAGACTCATCTCAAGCTCGGCTGAAAGGGCCAGACTGGTTTCGGGTCGCACCCCCGTGGCCAAAAGCACCAGGTCAAAGCCCTGAGCATCAAATCCCTTTTCGCCTTTCAGGATCACCTTGAAAAGCTCTCCCTCTTTTTCAATACTCCCCACAGATGTCCGGGTTAAAACCCTCACCCCCTTCTCTTTGATGTGGGTCTCGACAGCTGCTGCCATCTCCACATCCAAAGGAGGCATAATCTGATCCGAGAGCTCCACCACCGTGGTTTCCACCCCTCGCTCCACCAAGTTTTCCGCCATCTCCAAACCAATAAACCCGGCACCGGCAACCAGGCATGTGGCGGGTTTCATCTCATCCACATAACGCTTAATCCGATCGGTATCGGGAATATTTCTCAAGGTAAACACCCCAGGAAGATTGACTCCCTTCACCTCAGGGCGAAAGGGTTCGGCACCAGGAGAGAGAATCAGCTTGTCATACGAAACGCACGTCTCCTCACCCGTGGAAAGGTTTTTCACCAAAACCTCTTTGGCACCGCGATTGATGGAGAGCACCTCGGTCTGGCTTCGAATCTCCACATTGTACTTTTTGGTAAACATCTCAGCGGTGGTCACCAGAAGGGCTTCACGCTCTTCAATGACGCCGCCAATATAATAAGGCAATCCGCAGTTGGCGAAAGAGATGTACTCACCCCGCTCAAAAATTACAATTTCCGCCGCCTCATCCAAGCGCCTCGCCCTTGCCGCTGCTGTGGCTCCTCCGGCAACCCCTCCAACAATCACAATTTTCTGCATAATCTCTCCAAGGCTATTCAAATAACAGTTTCAAAAAATTCATTCTTCTTTCCAATGCCACCGTCTCTCCACACCTTCCCGTTGGGAGACATTTTTTCCCATTGGGTTACAAAACCACTTCACCTGTTTTTCACCATACCGTCGTGATGCCCTCCGTCCTCCATCTCTTCGATGTGACAAACCGTGCATGTCACTGAGCCCAAAACCCCTTCCTGGCCCATGTAGGCAAGGCTCTGACGGTTTAAAATCTTATCCGATGCGGGATAAAGCCCATGGGCCTTGCCATGGCAGGCGTTGCATCGAACCGCTCCCATTTCATCCAATCGATTTGAAAAACGCTCAGCAGCATGGCTGTTTACACCAACAGCCAAAGGATCAGCCCCCTGAAACCCATCGTGGCAGGAAAGGCAGTCGGGCTGCTGCTCCCACGCTTTTCGTGCAGGGGCCTTTGCCGCCTCCCCCCCAATCTGTGCTTTCAAGGGCACCACCTCAGCTACCGCATACGGTGCCAGAAGCGATGCCGCATGGGCATCCAACTCACCGTGACAATCGGTGCAGCTGAGCACCTCCTGATGGATGCCCGAAAAAAAATCGGGGGTGTTGTGGGGTCTTCCACCGTGACAAAACTGGCAAGAGACCTCGTTTTTGTCTGCAAAATAGGCGTTATGCCACCCATGAATCGCCGCAGAGGGCGACGGCCTTTTCCCTTGGTGGCACCGACTGCAAACAACCCGTCTTTGAAAAGTTGCAAGCTGAGTTCCACTGTTTTTGTCGTGGACTTTAAGAATATTTTTTGCGGTCTCACGGCCAATGCCGTCATAGGTCTCTTCGCCTCCGTGACAGTGAAAACAGCCCCTCTCATCCCACTCCTTCCAAAGAGAAACTCGGTTTACCACCGCGCCCTCACTCTCCGCTTCAACCACTCCTGAGACAAGCCTTAAGGAAGGATCGCCCTTAATCTCCCAGGCGCTCTTCTCTTCATTAAATACAAAAGCCTTTTTCCCCTGATCCGATAAAAAAGAGAGAGAATGCCCCTCCACAACGGACTCCGGGAACTCTCCCGGCTCCAAAAGCATTGCTTCAATCTGCGGCTGAGATCTTCCTTCTGATATAAAAAGGGGGCTCACAAGCCTTGAGCGCCCCCCGGATCGCCATGTCAAAAGCACCGGGCTCTTTTGGGTCTCCACACCTTTGGGCCCCTCTTTTGGAAGCCTTTTCTTTGCCTCCTTTTTCCCGTGGAATCTCGACGTCAACCAGTGAGAAAGGGTAGCGCGGTCTTCCGAATCTCCGAAAAAAGGCGGCATATAAGGATGCAAGGTCCCCTGGCCAAAGAGCACCTGGGAAAGCCCTTCAGGGGTGTAGCGTTTCGCCAAAGGCACCAGATCGTTGATGGGACCATTTAAACTGTGACATGGAAGGCACTGATACTTAAAAAGCTCTTTTCCTGTGGCCGGCCCCTCTTTCCTGACCCAGGAGATGATGGAGTGAAATCCTTCCATTCTCGCCTTTGAAAGATCGGATTTGGCAAGGCTGTTGGCATAGAGCACCTCGCTTACGAGCCAGGGCTTTCGGGCGTGCTCTCGGGCCATCTCAAAGAGCCCCATTTGAGTCAAACCCGCAAGAAGAAGCAAACAGGCCAAGACCCGTCGCCCCTTTTGCCACCTCAAAAAACCCGTGAAAGCCACCAGCACCATCACCCCCACAGTGACCCATGTAAACCCACCCAAAAGTTGAGAGACCGTCACCGCCGACTCGTAGCGCCCCTCCAAGTGAAAAGAAGGGATGGAAACCATGTACCAGCGCCCGAGAACCAGAGCACAAAAACCGACTCCCACCACCCAGGTGGTGTAAAATCGCTGCATGCCCAACTTCACATCCAGCGACTTTGAAAAGCTCACCGTAAAAAAACCGAAAAGCCCAGCACACCAGACGGCCATGGCGGTTCTGAAAAAAAGAGAGGGCAAAAAGCTGGGATTAAAAAAAGCATCCACAAACCGGTTGGTCTCCAGCCACGCTCCAGGGGTTAACATAAAACTGATCACCCCGTTGATGATAAAAAGCGAAAGCCAGGCCGAAACAAAATAGAGCCAGCCCACCCCCTGATGATGCTTCGATAAAAGGGTGTCAAACCGGTACCAGTAAACCAAAAGGGCCGCTATTTCCACGGCAAAGAAAACCCACTCCGCAGCCCAGGCAAAAAGAAACACCTCAATGAGCTTTCCCGTGGCCTCTGGGCTCAAAATTCCGATGGTAAACCAGATTCCCACCCCAGAAAGACCCCCAAACACCATGGTAAGCAGCATAAAAAAACGAGTGCTCTGCTTGACATAAGCCACGAGCGACGGGTTCTCATCTTTGATGGCTTTTCGTTCGGTCAAAACCAAAAAAAGCCCGCCGCCAACGGCAAAATGGGCCACAAACACGTGCAGGGTGGCAATAACAGCAATAAGAAGCCCGCCGCCTCCGATGAAAAAATCCAAAGCAGGATAGATCATGCGTCACCACCCTTCATCGGAAGCTTAAGCATCCAGACGAGCATGGCCATCCCCACCACAAGCGAGATGGCAAACATCACCACAGAACCGTAATCCATACTCCCCACACGGATGGCAGGCTGAATCAGTGCATGCCTTGAAGACTCACTGCTTCCCACCATGATCAAAAGGTTGATCACGGCCCAGATACCGGCAATGCGGTATCGCCCCAGTAAAATCATCCCTGAAAGAATCCCCGCCGAGGCCAGGGGCAACCAAAAAAGAGAAAGCCCGCCTGAAAACAAAAGAAAAAACAACCCCAACCCCGTGACAGCGGAAAGAGCCAGCACTCCCATAAAAAGCCCACCATGCCCATCTCTTCTTTGCTCACCCTTTTCAGAAAAAATCTTGCGAAACAAAAGGGCATGAAAAATGGCCGCCACCACCACATGGCCCCATTTGAAAGCCAAATAGAGACCGCCCGTGGCAAAAACCCACCCATGGATATTTCCAGCAAAACGTTGCCAAAAATAGGGATGATTCATCAGATAGATATTGGAGATGAGAACCGAGGCCACGAACAAGACAAGAAGGGCAAGGGCAAGAGAGGCCATCTTTCGAGCCTCTTGAGATCGCTTGGGTGAGGTGGCCACATAGGAGAGACTATAGGCCACCATAAGAAGCGCCAGCATGCCAAGCCACCACCCGGCCATAAGGATAGAGCTGGTGTAAATAAAATCGGCGTAGAGGGCTTGAGAGAAGAGAAGGGGGGCCACCCCGGTGTTGATGACAAAAGCCATCCAGACAGGAAGTTTCGGAGGATCTTCCTCTCGTTTTTCTTTAAGGAAAAGCCCTCGCGTGTAAAGAAGGGTCAACCCCAGAAAAAGAGTCATCACCGCCAGGTGCAAAGCAAGCGTCCCCAGATGCAGTCCTTTTACCAGAAGGTCGGGAACTGGAAGACTCACGCTCCCCCTTACAAGGGTCTGAAAGCCCATTTACCATCCTCCCCAGAGAGTAAACCAGATTTTTCACCGTTGGTATTGATCGCTCCGCAAAAAGGTCCGTTTGCATCATGACGCCCTACAAAATATGAAGCATCTTTCTCGGCCCCACTATATTTGTAAACATCCCACCGAAACGCCAACTTTTTGCGACATCCGCAATGTTTATCGTTTGTAAACCATCGTCACAAAAAAAGCCACAGCACCTTTTCGTGCTGTGGCTCTCTGAGAAGGTCTTTCCCTTCAGGCTCGAGTGCTTCTTTAAAAAAAATTCCGAACGGGCCTTAGGGGCTTAAAACAACTCACACGCCATGGCCCATAGTGGCATAGATAAACATTTTGTGCCGTCACCAAAAAAAGACCCCACTACCCTTTTGCATGGCAATCAAAGCAGCGAATGGGGCCGCTGGGTTTTCCTGTTTTGGCAAGCCCTTTATGGCAAGATCTGCAGGTGTTCATGACAGCTTTCTTCTTTAATGCTCGGTTTGCTTTAAGCTCGTCAATACCGCCCTGTTTCTGGGGGAACAAAACATGACAGGCGTTGCAATCCCCAAGATTTTCCTGATGTTCCCAGTGTGGCAGCACCACATTGCCATATTTTCCCGGCACCTCAAGCACCATGGTCTCTTTTCCGACACCCGCAAAAACCAGTGCCGCGCAACTCAAAATCAGCGCAAAAACCGTCAACCCAACCCGCTGATGGCTCATGTTCCCCCTTTCTCCCCCCAAAAAACAAAACTAAAGCCTGTCATCCGGCCGCTTGTTTCCAATATTCTGCGTATAATCTGTATTGTCCACAAAGGTGCACGTCTCTCCGCAAGCGGGGCACTTCTCCGGGGGTTTTTCATCCCTGATTCCATAACCGCAGGCGTTACACTTCCAAGTCTGTTCCATGACCGCCATCCTCCTGGAGGTTTTCCTCATGTTACGGGGCCCTGCTGCAAGGCCCCTAAATCAAAAGCTACTTCTTCCAGAGACCGTGCAGATTGCAGTACTCTCTGGCAGTAACGGCATCGGCATCTATATAGAACTCGGCCACAGGCTCATCGCCCGGGTTGAGATACTGGCGGTACACCTTGTCCCCAGCTAACAGCTCAATCCACTGAATCCAGTGGGCATCGAGCATGGGATGGGCCACCTCACCCACCGTCACACGGAATCCACCGTCAATTTTCTCAATCACGGGCACATGTTTTTCTACGGCGGCATCCACTGTGTTTTCTGTCAAATAATCCATCTCCTGGCCACAACATGAAAGAACAGGGCCACCTCCTTCAAGCACCTCAACAATATTGCCGCATAACTCACATTTATACATCTGATTACGCTGGATCATCGTCTTTTCCTCCAATTCATTTGGCGGACAGAATACGTCTGCCGGGTTGGAATACAAAAAATGTTTGGATGTGATGTCAAAGATGGGACGGTGTTGATCTTTTGAAGTGTGAAGAATTTTATACCACTTTCAAACACTTTTCAACACAATCACCCGTGCAGAGGGAACTCGAACAGAGAAGGAAACCCAATAAACCATTGAACACATCTTGAGCCACATGATCCACAAACCAACCATTGCCCCCCTTGTGACCCAAATTTTGATCGTGATATGGTACCATTCAACTGCACTGAGAGGTAACATACAGATGGAAAAAATAGACCACTTCGGGCTCGATTTTGCCACTTTCACACGTTTGATTGACAATCTCCATGATGAGATCGTCGTCTACGACCGCCACTTCACCATTGTCTATGTTAACAAAGCATGTGAGAGACACTACGGCTACACTCAAGAGGAGATGATCGGAAAAACCCTCTGGGACTTCATTGACAATGGAGACTGCTGCTGGAACCTTTCGACCTTGCCCAAGGTATGCGAATTGGACCAACCCCTTCGCCAAACCCAGAAGACCTATATCGGCTCAGACATCCACACCATCGCCATCCCCTTACACGATGAAAATGGCGAGATCGACTACGTGGTAATGAGTGTCCGAGATGATATTGATGAAAGTGGCATCGACCAACTTGTGGATGTGCTCAATATTGTGGAGAACCCTCCGGATCGATACGAGCGCGGCCTTATCTACCGAAGCGATGCCATGCGCGAGGTGGTGCAACTCTCACACCAGGTGGCCATGCTGGAATCCCCCTGCCTTATTCTAGGGGAGTCGGGCTGCGGTAAAAGCCTCATCGCCAAATACATCCACGACCATGGCCCCAGATCCGAAAAACCCTTTGTCAATGTCAACTGCGCCAGCATCCAGGCCTCCCTTTTTGAGAGCGAACTCTTTGGGCACCGCAAAGGATCCTTCACCGGTGCCGATGCCGATAAAGAGGGGCTCATCTGCAAAGCCGAAGGGGGCACGCTTTTTCTTGATGAGATCTCCGAGCTTCCCCAGCCTCTTCAGGCCAAACTGCTCCACGTGGTGCAAGAAAGAGAATATCGTCGGGTGGGCTCTCCGGACCCGAGAAAAGCAGATGTAAGAATCCTGGCTGCCACCAACCGCAACCTCTCCGAAATGGTCCGTGGCAGCGCTTTCCGGCAGGATCTTTTTTACAGACTCAACGTCTTTGAACTCAACATGCCGCCCCTTCGAACCCGCCCAGAAGACATTGCCCCACTCGCCTACCACTTCCTCAATGAGTTCGGAAAGCGCTACAAACGAGAAAAACGCATCTCCGAACCCGCATTGACCATCCTGAAGCGCTGCCCTTGGCGAGGCAACGTGCGCGAACTGGCCCACACCATCGAAAGGCTTGTGGTCACTGTAGAAGAGGAGGTCATCGACACCGCTCACCTGCCCCGCTGGCTCTATCGCATGGCACCGGTTTCAAGCAGCGACACCAAATGGTCTCACTTGGATGACGCCCTGGAAGACCTTGAAAAACGCATGATCAAAGAGGCAATGGAACGTGAAAAAAGCTCTCGAAAAGTAGCTTCTGCCCTTGGTATCAGCCAATCCAGAGCCTCAAGGCTCATTCGAAAATACCTGGATGACAAGCCGAACCAAAACTGACTCAAACGAGTCCCCAAAGACTCAAAGGCGTATTAATTAAATAATATCAGTTCATTATAAAAAACCGTGAGTCACCCGCGACTCGAGCGCCCCTTTTCTTTTCCGACCGGAAAATTTCGCCCAAAAAAACTATAACACCCTGATTAAACTCGTATTTCCCCTAAAATAAAAACATCCTCTTCTTGGTGGCACGCCCATTGCTCTTTTAGAGCTGTGCTTGATGTTAACGAGGCGAAAGCCAAACCAAGAAAGAGGATAGAGATGATCATTACCGATGTTGAAGTGCTTTGTCTACGCATTCCTGACCGGGATAAAACCTGCGTCTGGGGCGAAGACGCCGTCATTGTACGGGTGCACACCGATGAAGGTATTGTCGGAATAGGGGAATCCGACACCTCACCCATGATGGTGAAAGCCTTCATTGAAACCCCCAACAGCAACCTCGCCTGCTTTGGCCTGAGGGAGCTTCTGGTGGGTGAAAATCCCCTGGAGATTCAAAAGCTCTGGGACAAGATGTACGACGACTCCTCCTACATGGGCAGGCGAGGCGGCGGCATTCACGCCATGAGTGCTGTGGACATTGCCCTCTGGGACATCGCCTCCCAACACTACGGGGTCCCCATCCACACCCTCCTTGGGGGGAAATATCGCGAGAAGATCAAAGCCTACGGTACATTCATTCCTGAAGACGACCCCGAGACCTGCGGCAAACAAGCTGTGGCCATGGTGGAGAAGGGCTTTCGCGCCATCAAATTCGGCGGCGGCTCTTTTGGCCTTAACGCAGACCACGACGTAGCCGTTGTAAAAGCGGTACGCCAGGCTGTGGGTCCCGATATCGAACTCATGATCGACATGGTCTCCCGATGGCGCACCTATGGCAACGCCCTTGCCATGAGTCGCCGGCTCGAGCCCTTCAACCTCGTCTGGATCGAAGAGCCTGTGCCTTCTGACAACCTCGATTCTTACGCACGCCTCACCTCTGCCGCCACCCAGAAAATCTCTGGCGGAGAGATTCTCACCACCCGGTACGAATTCAGAGACTTCATCGAACAGGGAAAGCCCGACATCGTTCAGCCCGACATCACCCGCTGCGGTGGCATCTCCGAGATGAAAAAAATTGGAGAGATGGCGGATCTGGCAGGCATTCAGCTGGTACCCCACGGATTCAGCACCGGCATTCTCCTTTCTGCCACGGTGCAATTTTTGGCAGCCAGCCGCTTTGGCGATCTCATTGAGTATTCTTTGAGCGACTCTCCGCTCTTCACAGATCTGGTAACAAACCGCATCGTCTTTGAAGATGGGTATGTCACCGTACCAGACACCCCGGGCCTTGGTGTGAACTTAAGCGACGATATCATCGAACGCTACCGGGTTAATTTTTAGTTTTTTGTATTAAAAAACTTCTGAGATGCGACACACCTGCATTCTCAGAGGCAAATATGTAAGGAATCAGGAACATGCAGAACAAACAACGTCTTGACATGCCCCTTTTGATGACAAGCATCGCCATCGTTACAGCCATCGTGGCCGGCCTCACCCTCTTTCCCGAAGCAGGGAAGGCAGGTGCCAACAAACTTTTTTCCCTTTTTACCATGCTCTTCGGAACACCAGTGCTTCTGGCTGTTTTCCTAGCCGTTGTCTTCCTTGTGATGCTCGGCTTCAGCAAGTACGGGTCCATCAAACTCGGTGAAGGCGATCCCGAATACTCCACTTTTAACTGGGTGGCCATGATGCTCTGCGCTGGCCTTGGCTCTGCCACCGTTTACTGGGCCTTTGCCGAATGGGCTTACTACTTCAACGCTCCCCCCATGGGTGTTGCCGCTCACACCTCAGCGGCCTATGAAATTGCCACCACCTACAACCTCTTCCACTGGGGCATCAGTGCCTGGGCCACCTATTGTATTGCGGCCCTTCCCGTGGCCTACCACTTCCACGTGCGTAAAAACCCCGGTCTCAGCCTTTCCGCGGTGTGCACGGCCATTTTGAACAAGAAAAACCCCGGTCCCATCTGGAAATCCACCTGCCGCGTCATCGACATCATCTTCATCTTCACCTGCTTCGGTGGATTGAGCATCACCTTGGGCGTTTCGGTGCCCATGGTCTCTGAGATCCTCTGCTCCATTCTTGGCATGACGCCCTCTTTCGGCTTCAACCTCGCCGTTATTATGATCATCTCCGCAGTCTTCTCTTTAAGCTCCTACGTGGGTATTGCCAAGGGTATGCAGCGCATTGCAAGCCTCAACACCTACTTCGCCATTGGCTTTTGCCTGCTGCTCTTCCTCATCGGGCCCACCCTCTTTATTCTGAAATCGACTACCAACGCCATCGGCACCATGCTCCAGGACTTCATCAAGATGAGCCTCTGGACCGACCCCATCGAAGGCTCCGGTTTCCCCGAAGGGTGGACCATCTTCTACTGGCTCTACTGGATCACCTACACACCTTTTGTGGGTCTTTTCATCACCAAGGTCTCCAAAGGCCGCAGCATCCGCGCCGTTATTCTCAACATGCTGGTCAGCGGAAGCATGGGGTGCTGGTTCTTCTTCGGCATCATCGGAAACTTCTCCATGAAGGCCCACATCACCAAGGCCGTGGATGTTGCCGGAATGGTAGCCGCTGGCAAAGGCAATGCCGCCATCGTTCAAATCATGAACACCCTGCCCGCCAGCAGCCTCTTTATCATTATGTTCGCCCTGATTTCCGTACTCTTTCTGGCCACAACCCTGGACTCTGCCGCCTACACCATGGCAGCCACCGTCACCCCTGGTCTCAAAACCGGTGAGGACCCCTCACCCATGCATCGTCTCTTCTGGTGTGTGATGCTGGCTGCAGTGCCTCTTGCCATGATGTTCATCAACGCACCTTTGAACACCATCAAGACCTGCGCCATTGTCACCGCCGTGCCGCTCACCTTTATTATCTGCTACATGGTCTACGGCTTTATCAAATGGATGAATGCTGACTTTTCTGAGCTGACCGACGTTGAAATCAAAGCAGGCAAAAAAACAGCCTGATACACTCAACTTGAGCTAATCGCCATAACGTAACCCTGCCTGCCTTCGGGCAGGCAGGAAAACCTGGAGACACCATGACAAAAGCAATGATCATGGCCGCAAAGGACAACGTGGCCACGGTTCTTGAAAGCGCCGCCGAAAAATCCACCATTGCGCTTATAAAAAAAGAGGGAGGGGAAACCACCGAAACCACCGTGTGTGAAGCCATCCCTTCCGGAAACAAACTGGCCCTTACCGATATTTCCAAGGGTGAAGACATCATCAAATACGGGGTGGTCATCGGCTACGCCTCTTGCGACATTCCCAAGGGTGCCCTGGTTCATGTGCACAACGTGCGCAGCCATCGCATCAACATTCCCGACGGGATCATCACCGAAATTCTCAAACAGATGAATCTTGAGGGGAGGTAAAAGACAATGACAACATTTAAAGGATACCAGAGAAAAGACGGCTCTGTGGGCATTCGAAACAAGGTGCTCATTGTCTCGGTGGACGAATGCGCCCACGGCCTTTGCGAGCGTCTGGCCAAAGACATTCCTGATTCCGTGGTGATGACCAACTACCACACCTGCATGCTAGGCGGTAACGAAGAGATCATCCAAAACCTCATTGGCTGCAGCTTAAACCCCAACGTGGGGGCTGTGCTGGTGGTCACCATGGGCTGCGGCAGCATCGACCCCGAGCTGGTGGCTGAGCCGGTGCGAAAAACGGAAAAACCTGTGGAGGTGCTCCACGTCATCTCCTGTGGGGGAAGCAAAAAAGCCCTTGAGAAAGGAAAAGTGCTCTGCAAGGGGCTTCACGAAGCTCGAAACGCCGCTCCTGTGGTAGAAGCGAAGCTCTCTTCTCTGGTCATGGGCGTGAAATGCGGGGGCTCCGACACCTCGTCTGGCCTTGCCTCCAACCCCACCGTGGGCGTTGCCGTGGACAAGATGATCGATTCCGGTGCCAGCGTGATTGGCGGAGAGCTGATCGAGCTGATCGGCGGCGAGTCCTATCTCACCGACCGCATGGACGATGACGCATTGAAGGCAAAATTCATGCGCCTCGTTCAGGCCGAAGAGGAGCGTTGGAACATTCCCGGTACCGAGGTGGAGATCATGAGCGTGGGAAACAGCACCGGCGGTCTCACCACCATCGAAGAGAAAACCTTAGGAGCCATCTCCAAGTTTGGAACCCGTCCTGTGGTGGGTGTGCTGGAGGCAGGCCCTTTGGGCATCGAAAAACCCGACCCTGAAAAACCGGGCCTCTACATCGGCGAAGCGACCCACCTCTGCGGAGCCTCTGCCGTTAACTTCGCTTCCATGGGCTGCCAGCTGATCCTCTGGACAAGCGGAGGGGCAGGCTTTAACAACCCCATCGTGCCGGTGATCCGCATCAGCGGAAACCCCGATCTGATCACCGAAGATCAGGACATCGACGCCACCGCCATCATGCGAGGCGAAGCCACTTCACAGGAGATGGGCGAAAACCTCTTTTCCACCATTCAAGAGGTGGCAAACGGCACCCCCACAGCCATCGAAGAGGTGGGCTGCGCCACCTTGAGCATCTACCAGAAAGAGCAGAGGCTCGAAAAATGCCTTGCAATGTGCAACAAATAAGCGGGCGCGCTCGATAAAGTCACGAATCCAATGCGATTTTTGATGCCATAAAAAACGGTTCACCACACCAATTTGATGAACCGCTAAGAATTGCCCGGCTTCCTGAGCCTCTTTCTAAAGAGCATGGTTGCCGGGCAATTTTTTTAAAAAAATCAACAGGGGAGGCTCCTCAAGAAATCGACCTATGACATGGCCTCGCCTTTACAGGCACTTTTTCATAAACTTTAATCCACAAGATGAATAAGAGATCTGAAATTCCGAATGCGTGGTCCTCGGCGAGCTTGTGTGCTATGATGCTCGCGCCTCATTCATGGAGACAATGGCCCGAGGAAATCAGCCCATTTTGTTTTGAGGGAAGCATCAACCAAACCTTCTAAATTCATTTGACATGGCATACGAGAAAAAAACCATGAAGCTGGCTGAACTGGCCAAAAAAAGCGGAATCAGTGTCTCTACACTTTACGAATACTTAAGAAGTGGCATCCTCCATCCTCCAGAGCGCACCAGCCCCACCAAATCGGTTTTCAATACGAGTCACCTCAAGCGCCTGAAAAAAGTGCGCACCCTGCGAAAAAAGGAGAGACTCTCTCTTCTGCAGATCAAAAAACGGCTCAACAGCACCTCAGAAACAGCAATACAAGCAGATGGCTGTCAAGATGTAAAAACCCAGATCATTGATACAGCCCTGACCCTCTTTTCCCGAGCCCACTACGACAAGACCAAAATCAGCGACATCACCAAGGCGCTTGACATGGGAAACGGCACCTTTTACCGCTATTTTTCATCCAAAGAAGAGCTGTTCCTGCATTGCCTAGAGAGGCTTCCCAAAAAGATGGTGTCGCGTGAAGCATGGAACGAGGTAAAAAGAGAGACCGACTGCATCACCCGCCTTCGAAAACGAGGCAATGCCATGTTGGAGGCTTTTCACAGCTATATCGGCATGCTCAACCATACCAAGCTGGTACTTGGCGGCGAAGACAAGCTTTTGGCCACCAAGGCCGCTGAATGCCTGAAATCCCTTTCAGCCCCTTTGCGCAAAGATCTGGAGCAGGCCATAGCCGACGGCCAAATCCGAAAAATAGATCCAGATCTGATTTCCTACCTTCTTCTGGGCATGAATGAAACCTTTGGCCACCGCCTTCTCATGGATGAGACCTACACCGTCGAAAATGGGTTTCACCTCATCGAAGAGTTTTTGAGATGCGCCCTTGCTCCATCAAAGACATTGATGGCGCCTCACTTTGAAATCACTCTGGAAAACGGAAGCAGATTATCCCTCTCACAAATAAGCTATCAGAAAAAAAATTTCATCTTCGGCGATTTCTGCGGAGGCCGACTGAAAATCCCCTTTTCCAGCGCTCCCCAGATTGCCTTTACCCACACTCCAAAATGCTCCATCGCCCATATTGTCAATGCCTTCGACCAAGAGGGTAAAATCTCCGTTGACCCGGCCTCCAAAATCGAAGGGACCACCTCCTTGGGCCATTTTTCCATTGCCACTAAAGAAGTACAGGCCATCATTCCTACCCCTCAATAGTGGATTTTCTTCTTTCAACGCCTTGTTTTGCCCCATCTCAAAAGCCTTTTAAAACAAAGAAAGTTGACAATTCAGACGACAAAAAATCCACCTTGGTTGACACAGGACGACTTTTCTCACGCCTCATTTTTTGAAACCATCCTTTGTTAGGTATTCAAGCAAAGGCGTCAAGCCCAGGCGCCCAAATCTGTTTTATCTTTTAGGACAAAGATGAGGCCACATCATGAAATGTTTGATAAACATCTACGCAAAACCGTTTTTTGCAGGCATCCTGATGATCGTCCTGCCTGCCCTGATTTTTGTCTCCTGCGGAGACGACAACAACCCGGCCACCACCCAGACCGTGCAAGGGGTTGCGGCCACCGGGGCTCCCATGGCCAATGCACAGGTGACTCTGGTGGACAGCAAGGGCACACGGATCACCGCCACCACCGACAGCCAGGGCCGCTACACCATCCAGAAATCGGGCCTCACCCCGCCTTTTGCCGTTGAGGTCACCAACGACCAGGGGGAGACCTTCCACGCCCTGGCATTTGCCTACGGAAGAATCAATATCACCCCCCTTACCGAAATCCTTACCTCCATGATGGTCTCTGGAAACAGCCCAGCCACCATCATGGAGAACCTTGCAAACGTCACCAAAGAGCAACTGACACAGGCAAAATCCCAGCTCGTTGACAACTTAAGCCCCCTGCTTGAAGCTTTTGGTGCCGAAGATACAGATCTGATTACGGGAAGTTTTGAGGCCAACAGCAAAGGGATAGATGCGCTGCTGGATCTGATCACCGTCACATTTGATCCGGACTCCAAAGAGCTGACCCTTTCCGCCTCAGGCCAGACCCTTTTTGAGGCCCAGATCTCTGATTCGGGCATGACCCCCACAACCACGCTTTCAAGTGCCACCCTCCTCACCATCCCACAGCTTGCCACCAAACTCTTCGGAGACTACCATGTGGTGGATTTCAATGCCGACACCTCCGATGAGACCTCCGAAATCAACTGGGGAGAAGCCCAATTCACCGCAGACGGGATGGCAAACCTCACCTTTTCCCACTCCAATGGAGGAGAGCCCGGCTCAGAGACACACAATTACACCCTTCAAAGTACAGGCGCTTTAAAAATAGGGGATGAAACCGGCGTACAGGGAGCATGCACGACAGACAAAAGCTTTATGGCGCTTGCCGACACCTCTACCCAAGACCAGGATACCGGCATAGTCTTTTTCATCAAAAAAAGTGAAACAGCCCCGACCCTTGAGGGGCAATACCACCGCCTTGAATTTACCCGAAACAACACCGGCATCTATGAGACAGACAGCTGGAGCTCAGATTTTGAATTTACCTGGAACCAAGAAAACCAATCGGCGAGCTATGTGGATGAAGGAGAGACCCTTTCCGTCGCATTTAACAGCAAAGGATTTTTTGAAGGGGCCAGTGGCCTCAGAGTCTACCCAGCCTTAAACGGAAGCCTGCTGATCATCCCTCACGCGACACCGGATGATGCTGGATTGACCTTGATGATAAAAAAACCTGTCTCCCCCTACCCCAACTTCGATACCACCAATGGAAATACAAACGATAAAAACTTTACGGCCCCCGGCTTTGCCATCGATACAGAAGAGAACAGCTTCACCGCTGAAAAGGGAACCCTTGCCTGGACGAAAACCAGCTCGACTTTAGGGGTGTTTAACTTTAATGAAGAAGGGAATCGCACCCTGCAAAGCCAAAACGGGGTTTTTCAATTTTCCCAAGGAGGCCAAGCGGTATCCGGGGAGTTCGGCCTTTACCCCTCTTCAGGGGTCCTTGTCTGGGTGGACGAAAAAGAGAGCGACCAGGATACCGACTTTGGATGCCACGTTGCCATCGAAACCTGGCCGGAAGCGCCGTAATTAACACTCTGTTTTTTCCACCGAAGCAAGAAGCTTCGCCAAAAGCTCCTTGCGATTTCGGCACTCGAACTTTACGAAAATTCGCTGCATATGGGTTTTCACCGTCGACTCTGAGATGTTTTCCCTTTGGGCCACCTCTTTGTAGGTGCACCCCTTTACCACATGTGTTAACACAGCTCTTTCTTTTGCTGAGACCCGTTTTAAAAAGGGGCGGGAAACAACCGTTGCGAGAAAATCCAGCGATGCGTCCCGCTCTTTGGCATGCTCACGCTTCACCACGGCCAGCACCTTGAGATGAGAAAACAGGGCCAGAGTCATCACCAGAACCACATGAGCCACCACCAGAATAATGGCAAGATGCTCGGCAAACAGAGCCACCACAACGCTCCCCAAAAGAATGCCGCCGCACATGGCCCCCATCAGACGGTACTGTTCGAAAATATCTCGGTTCGGGGCAACCACAAGGGCGATTACCAGAAGGTCGAACACACCAAAGGAGGCGTGGGAAAAAAACAGGCTCACCCGACGAAAAAACAAGCCGTCAAAGGCCACAAGGGAGAAACAGACCACCCCCAGCACCACGGCAAGATAGATGCTGGCATCGTGGGACCGCTTCAAAAGAGGAGGGCTTAAGGCCACCATCCCCAAATAAGCAAGAATGTAGACGTAGCTTGTGTCGCCGGCTTGGGCCAGGGCCGGTGCCAGATAACCGTGCATGATGCCGCCGGTAATGTAAAAAACAGTCAGAAGAAGGTAGACCGACCAAAACCGGCGATCCAGTGCGTGAGCAGCCTTCAAACGATCTATGGGTTTGGGATAGAAAGCCAGGGGTTCCTGGCTCAGATAGGGACCCAGGGTACAGAGAAGCGCCCCCATGCATCCCAGCTTCCAGGTAAGCTCAAGCGGAGCCCAACAGAGAAAACGGGGCACCAGATTGCCGAGAATAAGAGCAACCGCGGCTGCGCCCATGGGTGACGTCACCTGCCGCAATGTGTTGAGACAATGAATCACCAGAGGAGCCGCGACAACCCCCATGGCCATAAAAAGAAAAGCGGTATGGGAAGCTACCGCCAGAAGGGATACGCTCAAAAGGCCCAGAAGACAAAAGCCGTATCGCGTCAATCCACTTAAAATGGAAGGAGAGACCCAAGGCCCCAGAAAAAGGGCCACAACATGAACCGACAAGAAGAGGTGAAGGTGCCCGCCCCCAACTCGATCGGGAAGCAGAACCCCTTCCAGGGCAACACCATTGAGCCAGGCCAGATAAAGTGTGAGCCCTGCGGTTGCCCTTGCATACCCCTTGTTTGCCTTGATCCAGTTCAACACCATGCAACCCAAGTTTGATGGTCTCATAAAAAATAGCAGTCACGACACACAACAATTAAGCAGCTATAAAAACTCGAATAGTGGGCGTTCTGCTCTTGAAAAAGAGCCTCATTTTTATTTCAGCACAGCACAAAAAAAACGTCCATCTCCAATATTTAAAGGGGACAGGCATTAATGAAAAATCGATACCTTTATCACACTGAAAACGCTCATTTCTTTCCAGCTATAACATCAAAAAAAATATGTGCGGACTATTTGCAACCGCCCTTTATTCTCCGGTTCAAATGAAAACATCCCCTTTTTTTCTGTTGACACCAACCCCATCTCCGGTTACAACACTCCCCGTCTTTGCGAGATGCAAAGCACAAACACTGAGCGGGAATAACTCAGTGGTAGAGTGCAACCTTGCCAAGGTTGACGTCGCGAGTTCAAATCTCGTTTCCCGCTCCATCCGATTTCGGCGGCTTGGCCAAGTGGTAAGGCGACGGCCTGCAAAGCCGTTATTCTCCGGTTCGAATCCGGAAGCCGCCTCCAAAACATGAACCCGATCAACAAAGTTGATCGGGTTTTTTGTTTTGGAGCCGGACAAGGCCAAAGGCCGCCGTCCGGCAAGATGCGCGGAGGGCGGCTTCAGGCGGCAGCAGGCGAAGCCTGCAACCCGCCGACGAACGAATCGCCCCTGTGATTCGTTTCAATCAACTTACCTTCTCTGCCCGGGTTTATGTGAGACAGGCGGCAGCAGGAGCCTGCGATCCGCTGCCACACACCAATCACCCCGTGGTTCGCTTTCTTTTGTTTGCCGCTTACTGCACGCCACGCACACCTACTTCTCCACATCAAACTTCAACTCATCTACCGCCCAGTCGTGCATGGCCTGAAGCAGGGGGAAGAGGCTTCTGCCCCGTAGGGTAAGCTCGTACTCGACGCGGGGCGGCACCTCCGGGTAGACGGTTTTGACAAGGAGCTCGTCCTTTTCCATCTCTTTAAGCTGCTGGGTCAGCATCTTCTGGCTCACGCCGGGCACGATGCGCTCCAGCTCTTTAAACCGCATCTTCCCTTCATGCAGGTGCCAGAGGATCAGACACTTCCACTTGCCCCCTACAATGTCGATGGTCACCTCCACCGGGCACCGAAACTCTTTGCCTTTCCATAAAACCATAAAAAAAATTCTCCTGTCAGTCCTCTGTTATCCCATAAAACATACCAAAAGGTTCGCAGCGCCCTGAAAAGTGCCTTCTTGCTGGCTTTTCAAAGAGGGCCTATAGTCTTCTCACATGAATAACGCCTTCCAAGCGACCCTATGAACGATCGCTTCGAAATAGCCATTTTGCTGGCACATGGGGTAGGCGTCACGCAAGACATCGACTTTTTGCAACCGCATCAAGTTTAAAAAACTTTTTGAACATTCTGAAAGTATTCATATATACTTTCACTCTATACACCAAAACATATAAGGAGATTCACCATGACATACCCAAGAACCTTCTCACATATCGGCATTTCCGTCCCCAATCTCGAAGAGGCTGTCCGTTTCTACACCGAAGTTCTGGGCTGGTACATCATCATGCCTCCGACGGAGATCGTCTCTGATGATTCGGCCATCGGCGTTATGTGCGACGATGTTTTCGGCAAAGGCTGGGGATCTTTCAAAATTGCCCACCTGGCCACCGGTGATAAAATCGGCATCGAACTCTTTGAGTTTAAAAATGCAGAGCAGCCTGAAGACAACTTCGAATACTGGAAAACCGGGGTTTTTCACTTTTCCGTGCAAGACCCCGATGTGGAAGGATTGGCTGCCAAAATCGTTGAAAACGGCGGAAAACAGCGCATGCCCATCCGTGAATACTATCCCGGAGACAAACCCTACCGTATGGTATACTGCGAAGATCCCTTCGGCAACATTATCGAGCTTTACTCCCACAGCTATGAACTCACCTACTCTGCAGGCGCCTATCAGGACAAGCTTTAATTCATAAGGGGACACACTTCACACCTCAAATCCAACACAATCGGCCCATGGACCGTTTCCTCCATGGGCCGATGATACCACATGGTCTTCCCCAAAAAAGAACATAATTAAGGAGCATCAAATCCATGAATCCCCTCCTTCAAACCCTTCACTCTCGAACCAGCGTTCGAAAGTATACCGACCGGCCCCTTTCAAATGAAGAGCTTGAGACCCTTATCAAAGCAGGGATGGCGGCCCCGACAGCCGGAAACAAACAACCCTGGGCATTTCTCGTAATCACCGAAAAAGAGACCTTGAAAGCCCTTGCCGATTGCCTACCCTATGCCGGATTTACCAAAGACGCACCGGCAGCCATTGTGGTGTGCGGCGACCCTAAAAAAGGATTTCAGGGCGAAGAAGAACCCCTCTGGATCCAGGATTGCTCGGCAGCCACCGAAAACATTCTTATCGCCTGTGAAGCCATGGGCCTGGGTGCCACGTGGACCGCTGTACACCCTTTGGCCGAACGGGAAGAGAGTGTCCGCAAGATTTTGGGCATTCCTGGAGGAGTCATCCCCTTTAACGTGATCCCGGTGGGCGAGCCCGCTCACCGTCCCAAGCCCAAGGAAAAATGGAATCCAGACAACCTCCACTGGGAACGCTGGGGATCCTAATGATCCCATAAAAAACAAAGCAACCCCGCGCCACCTTTCTTTAATAAAAAGGGCTCCGTGCCATAAAACACGGAGCCTTTGCTATATTAGCAATCAAAGAGGCTGACGTCCTAAACAATCGATGCATTGGTACAAACCGACTTTGCGGAACCATCAATAGCCGGTCATTTCCAGATAACCACGCCCCAAACTTTTTCCCTTTGCCACCACAGCCCCCTCCCAGTAGACCACATCCTGGGTGTGCTCCTGTTCGTTAAAAAGAGGGGTTACCTCCAGATCCAGCTCTTCTGACGCGATGGAGAGAGTCCATCTCAAGGGATAGCGGGCACCCGAAGGCCCTTTGAAAGAACCGAAAGATTTCATCTCAATCTCTTCAGGGGTCAAAATCTTTACCGAGCCATCGGCCCGTGAAAGGGAACCGAAATAGACATGATTTTCCGCTTTCCGAGCGCGAACCCGACACACCATCAGGTCTTGACCATCGTCAAGATTCAAGGCCATCCAATCCCACCCTGCTTGACCGGCTCCCAAAGAACCGGTGCTCCACTCCCGATCCATCCAGCTGAGCCCCTTTACAACGACCTCTTTGCCTTCCAAACGCAATATGCCGCGGGTTTTAAGCCGAGGCAGGCTCAGGTAGTGAGAAGCACTTCCCGACTTCGGATCTTTAATGCTATAGCCCTTTTCACCTTGAAGCACGGGGGGTTTAATGGGAGTTAAGGTAAGAGAAAAAGCCGGGCTGCCGTGGGTTGAGGCAAGCCGCATATTTTTTCCGTTCCAGCTAAGGTCCACATCATTCACCCACACCGAAAGGCCCTCGCCCTCCCCTCGCCATCCGGCAAGATCAAAGCTCTGACGCTCCATGCGGTACTCGCTGTGGAATCGCCTTCCCTCTTCTTGAGAGACCGCGATATGGGCAAAGTAGAGATGACGAGCATCCCAAGAGCTGCCGTCTTCCGTCCCACCACAGGTCAAACCCCGCCTGAAAAGGGTAAACTGGTAACCGTAGCGTCTGCCCTCTTTATCGGCCACATTGCCCGTCACATACCACCACTCGGTGCGAAACCTCTCATGAGCCTTCATGGCCGATGAAAGGGTGATCGGTACTCCAGGCCGGGCCTTCTCATAACAGGCGTCCCCATCTCTCGAAAGGATCTCCGCCACGTCGGGTCCGGCTGCCAGAGCAACCCCATAAAACCAAAAAAGTAACGCTATGGTAAAAATCCGCAATGTCATCGGTGTTGGCTCCGCAAAAGTTAGCCTGTAGGATAGCGCCCCTCGACATCTAGCCCGTCTATTCAACGCGCAAGGCATCGGAGACCGAGGCGGTTGCTGCTCTGTGGGCTGGAATCAGACCAGCTGGAAGGGCTGCAGCAAAAGGAAGGGCCAAACAAAAGAGAACCTGAAAAAAAGAGATCACAAGATCGTAGCTCCACCCAAAAGAGCGGGTGTTGATCACATCAATGAGATAGATCGACAAAGTAAGACCCAGAGGGAGGGCAAAAAGAGCTGCAAAAAAGGAGAGAAAAAGAAACTCCGCAACAAAAAGACGGCGCACTCGAAAAGGCTCAGCACCCATAGCCCGAAGTACCCCGGTCTCGTGATACCGGGAAGACACCCTTGAGGTAAAGGCTGCAAAAACCCCCACCACCGCTGTCAGTGCAATAAGGATCTGAAGAGCACCTGCAATTCGAAAGGTGCGATCAAAAATCACCAGGGTCTGCTCCCGAATCTTCCTGCCCCGTCTCACCGTAAGACCATATGGATGGGCAAGACTCTCGACACTTTGTAAAATCTCCTCCTCCATTCCTGGCTCGGCAAAGAGCTGAAGATCGGTGTAACCAAAGTCTTCCCAAAGCATTTCGTAGAGCCTTCGCGTCACAATAATCCGCCCGGACCCGGTAAAAAAATCGGTAAGGACACCCCTGACCGGAAGCGACTTCTCTCCTCGGGCTGTCTCCATCATCACCACACTTCCTCGCTCCACCCCGGATAAGCGAGCAAAAACCTCTGAAACATAAACCCCTTCACCGCTTTCGTGCCACACCCACTTCTGCTTCGGCATGGTTCCAGAATAGGAGAAGAGCATGGTTTCCCCTGCCCATGTCTGCACCGGTCTTACGGTGTACGGTACCACCTTTCGAACACCTGCTCGGCTCTCCATATACAAAGCAAGACCTTCGGGAAGATGTCTTCCCCCCCCCACCCCGGTGCTTACTTGAATATCCCCTGGCATATTTCGGCCAATCCACTCCTTCACCGCAGACCGAAAACTTCCCGTCATCAACCCAACACCCAAAGTGGCCGCCATCACCACCATAAGGGTTGCAACGGTTAGGCTGTTGCCCTTGTCTGTTCCCGCTGTACGCCGAAAAGAGGCTCGAAGCGTAAAGGGAAAACGGGAGGCACCCACTTTAAAAAAAGCCCCCAAAACACTCAGACCCAATGGCACACAGAGCGCCGCACCCGCCAGAAGGAAAAAAAGTCCCAAAAAGGCAAAAGCCAGTCCATTTGAAGGTATCCAGACGGCCACCAGAGCCAGAAGCGTAAACCCTGCTCCCCAAAGAAAAAGTCCCTTTACCGACCTCTTTTGCCCACCTTCAACAATGGTGGTAACCGGGGCCTGCCTGGCCGCTGACAGGGCGGCGGGCGTGGCTGCAACAAAGGCTGCCACACATCCCATGATCACCCCGCGCAGATAAACCACCGGTGAAAGTGCAGCCTCTTTGGCAACCAAATCGTAGTAGAGCTCTGATACGGTGACCGTGACAAGGCCCACGGTCACCCGCCCCAAAAGGGTTCCCAAGGCCATACCCAAAACGACTCCAGCAAAAGTATAGATGGCGGTCTCGGCTAGAACCATTCGAAACAGATCCCTGGGAGATGCTCCCAAGGCTTTGAGTATCGCCACCTGCTTGAGTCTTCTCTCAACAGAAAAAGAGACGGTGCTGTAGATAAGAAACATCCCCATAAAAAGGGCCAAAGTGCCAAAGGCGGTCACGTTGGTCTCAAAGGCCATGGAGAGAGCTCGTCTGCTGCTTCGACTCGAAGAAAGAGACTTCAGGTAGACCCCTTGAGGAAGGACAGCGGCCAACCTCTCGGCCACATCTTCTTTCAGCTTAAGGTCGATGCGGTTGATATCCCCTTGTGTACCCGCCAGATCAGAGACAAGGGCGATGTCGGCAAACACCATCTCCGAAGCCCCCAACACCCCACGATTTGTCACGCATCCCACACGCACCGGAAAAGTCTTCTCACCCATGGCAAGCATGACGGTGGCCCCGGCAAAGACACCCAAATTCTCCGCCAAAGCACGTGAGAGCATCACATCCCGCCCCTGTGGAAAGCAAGAACCCGACAGCCCATCTTCCAAATCGGTCTCCACGCGGAATTGAGCCGCAGAAACAGGATCAATCCCCAAAATCCTCACCTTTTGTTTTGCTTTGCCAATCCCCCCCACCACATCAAGCACAGGGGTGCTCGTAAACACCCCCAATTCTGTACGTAAAAGCCGATAGACCAATGGAGAGATAAAGGGACCGCTTCCCAAAATCTGATGGGTGGCCTCCCCATAAAGAGCACCGGTGGTTAGGGCAAATGACCGAGAAACACTTTTCCCCGCCAAAGCCACGGAAATCACCACAGAAACCCCCAAAGCGATACCAAAGACCAAAAGCAGGGTACTGCCAAAATGTTTGCGACCGTGACGAAGTGCCAACCGCAAAAGAGGACGTCTGGTAATCATGATGGCTCCGCAACTATCCGTTTCTTATGCCGACACACAACATTGCTGCCCATCCTTCTCATGGTGTGGTGCCGATCGATTATTTTGCAAGGTCATCCACCGTGGCGGTACAACCTCTTCTCTTTCACCACATAAAGGGCATCGCAAATGGAGGCAGTCTCCCGGCTGTGGGTTACCACCACAACGGTCTTTCCCCTTTCGCGTACCAGGGAGGTAAAGAGATCGATAATGGAACGGCCGGTCTCTCCATCCAGGTTTCCCGTGGGCTCGTCGGCAAAAATAAGATCGGGGTCAGCGGCCAGGGCTCGAGCTATGGCCACCCGCTGGCGCTCTCCTCCGGAGAGGGTCTCGGGGAATACTTTGGCTTTCTCTTCAAGGCCCACATCAGCCAAAGTGGCATGGGCCTTTTTTCGGGCTAAATCTGCAGAGCCCCCTGAAAGTTCAGGCACCAGCATCACATTCTCCTCCACCGAAAGGGCGGGGATCAGATGAAAAAATTGAAACACAAACCCGATATGCTTTCGCCTGAAGGCGCAGCACGCTTCTTGTGAGAGGTCTGCAAGGCACTCGCCGCCGACGGTAAGGGTGCCCGAATCCGGCGTATCAATACCTGCCATCAGATTTAAAAGCGTGCTCTTTCCCATGCCGCTTTTCCCGAGGATTCCGGTAATCTCACCTTGGGCGAAAGTGGCACTGAGGTGTTTGAAAATCACTTGTTTTCGCGTACCCGATCCGTAGCTTTTGGAAACATCGGCAAGACAGATTTCCATCGAGCCTCCATGGTGAGTCTGAAAGAGAGGGTTTCGTTTTAGAAAAACCCAAAGAAGAAAGATGAGGAGAAAAAAAGAGAGATGGAACCCGCGGCCCCATCCTTTATAAAATACGGACTTTTTCAAATGCTTACAATGGCAATCAAAGAAAAAATCGTTTTGCTAAAAAAATCTTGTGTGATACCTCAAAAAAAACCGACCCTCTCGAAAACTGAAAAAGTCAAACATTTCCCAAAACAACCCTTCCATTCCTCACAATCAAACCGTATAAACCAGAAATGCCCTTCCTGATAAAAGTTTCTGGAGTATGGAATGTCTCAAACCCCCAGTTATGAGGAGTTGGAAAAAGAGCTGGCTTATCTTAAATTCAGACTTCGCCAGTTAAACCCCGAAGAGCTCTTTTTTGAAAAATGCAGCGACCCCTTTGGTACCCCGGAACCCAAAAAATGGCGATGGGTTCAGGGGCAGGAGAGGGCGATCTGCAGCCCGGGCTTTTATGCCATGCTCGGCTATGGGCCCGACGAGCAGGATCCCACCCCCAATATCTGGATCGATTACATTCACCCTGAAGACAACCCTGTGATCACGCGCATTATGGCCCGGGCCATGGAGAGCCATCGAAACTCCGTGCAGGTTGCCTTTCGTCTTCGAGCGCGAGGGGGCACCTACTACTGGACCCTCTGCCAGGGCAGCTTTGACGACCACAGCGACTCGCCCCAACTTTCGGGATATCTCTCCAGCATCTCGGGAAAAGAGGACTGGCAAGAGGCCTTTGAGGAGAGCCAAAGACGCCATCAGACCCTGCTCCAAAGCCTTCCCGGCATGGCCTACCGCTGCAGACCGGTGGGGCACAATACCTGGATCATGGAGTTTGTCAGCGACGGCTGCCTGGAGCTTACCGGCTACTCGCCAAAAGAGCTCATGGGAAACCGAAAGATCTACCACAGCCTCATCCACGAAGACGATCAGCCCCTGGTGTGGGATCAGATATCCGCCGCCCTTAAGGGCAAACGCCGCTATGAGCTGGTCTATCGCATCACCACCGCCACAGACCGGGTTCGATGGGTCTGGGAAAGGGGCACCGGTGTTTTCAGCAACAACAGACTGATCTGCCTCGAAGGGTTTACCCTGGATATCACCCACCACAAAACAACAGAGCAGACCCTTTTAAAAGAGAACCTGAGACTGAAATCCATGGTCAAGGCGGAGCCGGGATTTGGTGACATTGTGGGTGGAAGCCCGGCCATGCAGGGGGTTTTCGAGCTTATTGAAAGCGCCGCCACCTCTTCGGCCAATGTCATCATCTACGGAGAGTCTGGAACCGGAAAAGAGCTGGTAGCCAAGGCCATCCACAATCGTAGCGCTCGAAAAGAGGGACAATTTGTCTCGGTCAACTGCGGTGCCATTCCCGACTCTCTTCTGGAGAGCGAATTTTTTGGGTGCAAAAAAGGGGCTTTCACCGGAGCCACCAGCGACCGCCCCGGCTTTCTGGAGAGGGCCCACAAGGGGACACTTTTTTTAGATGAGATCGGAGAAATCAACCTCGCCATGCAGGTCAAACTTTTAAGGGCCATCGAAGATGGAGGCTTTACACCCATAGGCGGCCAGGAGGTAAAGCGCCCCGATATCCGCATCATCTCTGCCACAAATAGAAACTTGGAAGAGCTGGTGAGGCGCAAATCCATGCGCCAAGACTTCTTCTTCCGAATCCACATCGTCCCCATTCACCTGCCCCCCCTTCGAAAGCGCAGAAGCGATATCCCGCTTCTTATCTATCACTTTCTTCAAAAATTCAGTGACGACACCCACGTCGCCACCATTCCGGAAAACCTCATCCGTGATATGCAGAACTACCACTGGCCGGGAAATGTTCGAGAGCTTCAACACATGGTGCAACGCTACCTCACCCTGCGCCAGGTGGAGT
>JAKSCC010000097.1 GCA_022360815.1 Desulfobacterales bacterium | reverse complement strand
GAGCGATAGGCCGGGACGTGGGCCGTAGCGGGATCGATCCAGAGATCGGACAGCGGAAAGTCGAAGCTGTCGTGCGCCACGTCCTCCGGAACGTCGACCGCGACGGGACCGGGCCGGCCGGCGGTTGCCACCGCGAAGGCGCGGCGCACGAGTTCCGGCACGCGGCGCGCCTGTTCGATGCGGATCACCTCTTTCATTCAGCTTCACCCTGCCAAACGCCCGTCGCTCTTCGGGGTAGCCGCTCTGAAGAAAACCGCCCCCCCCTCCGCAGCAGAAGTTGTTTGACTTGTTGGGGTACATCTCCACAAAATTCTCTTCGCCCACCACCATTTTCACCACATAGCGAAGATCATCGGCAATGGGGTCACCAAAGCTCTTTCTCACCAGCTGGCACGGGTCCTGAACGGTAAATTTCACCTTCAGATCCCGGTTCCACTCGGAGCTGACCTTAAGCCGCCCTTCTCGAATCCAGAGGGCGTAGTACTCGATCAGGCTCTTGATCTCAAAGTTGTGAGGAATCTTAAACTTTTCCAGCCCGGCCCGGACTGCAAAGAGCTCGTGCCCTCACTCCGTGTTGAGCCACACCTTGCAGCCCAAAGCCTCCACCGCATCCACCTTGGTCTGAACAATGGAACGCCAGGCGTCGTCATCGGCCAAAAACATGCAGTAGTTCTCTGCGGCCCACCCTTTGGTGGCGTAGGTCCAGTCCACCCCGGCCTTGTGGAGAATCTTCCAGAGAGGAATCATCTCTTCGGGCTCGGTGACCGGCTCCCGGGAGTTCTGGTTCAAGAAAAACTCCGATCCCACCTTATCCATAGGAACCACCAGATCGGAAAACTCCGGCTGGGTCTCCCGCACCTCATCGGCCACATCTTCCACCACAAACACCCAATCCTCTTCGGTGGCGCCCATGGCACTGCAGGTGTCATGCTTTAACGCAAGATCGCAGGAGCCAAGAATACCCTTGGGCCGATCCTCTCTCGGTGTTGTTTTCCGCACATGATAGACCAGTTGAGGGATATTGATACTCATGGGGCAGACGTGAATGCAGCGCTGACACATGGTACACATCCAGGCCCACTCGTGCCCTTCCAGCTCCTCGTCCATTCCCAGCTGGGCCATACGAAGAAACTTCCGCGGGTCCATATCCGAAAGCCCCGTGGCCGGACACCCCGATGAACAGAGACCGCAGGTGAGACACAGGTTCAAGTTGCCGCCTTCGGGAAGCAGTTTCATCACTTTGTCTTTGAGACAACCCCCTGGCTTTGGTTTCAACCGCACCTCTTTTGTCATGATTCTCTCCTTTTTGTCTCGACAAGGATTTCAGCCTGGCCTCCGGCGGGCCGCTTTTTTGATAATAAAGCGTGGGGTAAAAACCTGCTTGCCAAACCTTTTAAAAGCTTGCCAGAGGCGAAGAACAGCTGAATGTGGCTCCTGATAACAGCAACCGAGGGGGTGGGGTGGACGTTTTTTTTGATTTGAGGGGAATTTTCGAAGAGTAAGGAGTACTGAGAGCCAATCGTACCTTTAGCAGAAGCCACCACAGGTCGTTTTGCATTGGATTTTACATAAGAATATCGTCTTCACACACAAAGAGAAACCCCCAAAGCGAAGAGGGCCACAAAAAAAGGGGCTCACCACCATAGCGGCCGCCCCTTTTAAAAAGCCTTTATCTTTTCAGCGCACCAGCATCAGACGTTGAATCGAAAGTGAAGAACATCCCCATCCTGCACCTCATACTCTTTGCCTTCCACGCGAAGCTTGCCCTTCTCTTTAAGAGACGCTTCGGAGCCATGCTCAAAAAGCTCGGTGCAGTGGTAAACTTCTGCACGGATAAACCCGCGCTCAAAATCGGTGTGGATAATACCCGCGGCCTGAGGCGCTTTGGCTTCCTTGGGAAAAGTCCAGGCGCGCACCTCTTTTTCGCCTGCGGTAAAGTAGGTCTGAAGCCCCAGCATGGCGTAGCCTTCCCGGATGAGGCGATGAAGGCCCGACTCTTCAAGGCCCGCATCTTCCAGAAATGCCTGGCGCTCCTCTTCGTCGTCCATCTCGGCGATCTCGGCTTCAAATTTTCCGCAGATCACCACCACCGACGAGCCGTCTTTCTCGGCAAAGCTTCGAACCTCAGCCACATAATCGTTCTCACCGCCCAGATCCTCTTCGCCCACATTGCAACAGTAGAGCTGTTTTTTAAGGGTAATGAGGTGAAGATCCTGGATCAGCTCTCGCTCGGATTCGGTCATCTCCACATTGCGGGCAGGGGTCCCCTCTTCAAGGGCCGCTTCCAGAGATTTTAAAACCGGCTCCACCGCCTTGGCTCGTCCGGAGATCTTCTTGTCCTGGGACTTCAAAAGCTTGGGAAGCGATGCCAGACGCTTCTGAACCGTCTCCAGATCGGCAAAGGCAAGCTCAATGCTGATGGTTTCGATATCCGAGACGGGGTTCACCCGACCATCCACATGCACCACATCGTCATCGTCAAAGCAGCGCACCACATGAATAATGGCCCCGACCTGACGGATATGACCCAGAAACTGGTTGCCCAGCCCTTCCCCTTTGGAGGCCCCGCGCACCAGCCCTGCAATGTCCACAAACTCCACCACAGCCGGAATCACTTTTTGAGGAACGATAAATTCGGTGATGCG
>JAKSCC010000281.1 GCA_022360815.1 Desulfobacterales bacterium | reverse complement strand
TAATAGTCTGGTGCCGCGTTTCCGCTTACAACTGTAAAATTTTCCATGTCAATATCTGTTATCGTATCAATCTCACGAACTTCTGCGCGATGATTTTCCCAGAATGGTGTCACGGTCACAGTTGGCGGCTTCTTAAAAGGCTTATGAAAGTTTATTGTAACAATGGCTGAGTTTTTAATAGTTTTTCCAGAATCTATAACCTGAGTCATAATGGATCCCTCCAAAATTAAGGTTTAAAAATCTTCTCCTGATTGCGACCTTTAGGGATCGCACAAAAAACGACTTATGCCAGAGACATGCCAACTCAGGCCAAAGACAATATAATCCAACCATTCAAACGCCTTATACGCGAAACCCTTAAACCAAAAATTGAATTTTTAATGAAAAATGAATTGCCGGAGTTTTTTCTATGAAATAAAATACAATCATCCAAAAACCACTTTATTTCAAAGATCCCAGAGCCCCTTTTCCTCAAACCCAAACAGGAAGCGTTATGCCCTCTTCCCATGCCTTTTACAAAGAGGCCAGCCAGCGCCTTTTAAGCACCCTTAAAATAGAAGAGGCCTGGCAGGCGTGCCGCATCTATCTGGACAATTTTTTCCCCGCTGACTATCTCAGCCTCCACCTTTTTGACGAGGTGCTCGGTGTGGTCGAGACGGTTCTTGATGCCAGCGACCAGGGTTCCCACATCATCTCCAAAAAGACCACGCTGACCCAGGACGCCTGTCAGGAGATTCAGCAGCACATCACCCATGGTCGGGATTCCCGCTTCTGCCTCACCTTTGTGGACTGCCTTTCAAACCATGCGTTTTCTAAACAACTGGGTCTTGATCTAAAAACCCCCAATGCCTCCTGCATGGCCATGGACCTTGTGATGGACGGCCACTATTTGGGGTTTGCTGCGGTCACCCACATGGCTGGTAAACCGTACACCAAACCCCAGGGCGATCTTCTCCTCATGCTTCAAAAACCATTTGCCATCTCAGCCGCCCATTTCTACCGCCACCGCCAGCTCGACAGGGTCCTGTGCCTTCTCGACGAAAAGTCCGCATTGCTCGGCCACCAACTGATAAAGCTTCAAGAAGAGGAGATCATCGGGGCCAATCACGGTCTTAAAAAAGTGATGACCCTTGTGCAGCATGTGGCTGGTACAGACTCCCCGGTTCTTCTCACCGGTGAGACCGGGGTGGGAAAAGAGATTGTTGCAAGAGCCCTTCACCGCACCTCCAGCCGCTGCCAAAAACCTTTTATCAAGGTCAACTGCGGAGCCATTGCCCCCACCCTTTTGGAGAGCGAACTCTTTGGTCACGAAAAAGGGGCCTTTACCGGGGCCACCACCAGCCGCATGGGCTACTTTGAAATGGCCGAAGGGGGCACCATCTTTTTGGATGAGATAGGGGAATTAACACTTCAGGCCCAAGTAAGATTCTTGAGAATTCTTCAAGACAAGGAGGTGGTCAAACTGGGAGGCCACGGAGTGAAAAAACTCGATATTCGCGTTGTGGCAGCCACCAACCGAAACCTCAAGGCCATGATGAAAGAGGGTGCTTTTCGGCAGGATCTCTACTTTCGTCTCAATATCTTTCCCATTGCCATTCCCCCTTTAAGAGAACGAAAAGGAGATATTCCGGCCCTGGCTTACCATTTTCTGGCAAAAAAAAGCCGCGAGATGGCCCTGCCCCACGTGCCCTCTTTATGCCAAGGAGCCACCGCACAACTCATGGACTACCCCTGGCCCGGCAATGTGCGGGAGCTTGAAAACAGGGTGGAAAGAGAGATCATCATCAACCGGGAGGGTCCTATCTCCTTTGAAGGGCTGCACGCCCCCCCTGATCCGCCAACGTCTCAGGCCGAATACCCGCAAGACGACACCCTTGAACTGGATCAGATGATTATCAACCACATCAAAAGGGTCATGAAAAAAACCAGGGGAAAGGTGGAAGGAAAAGGCGGAGCCGCAGAACTTTTAGGCGTCAACCCCCGAACCCTTCAATCCCGCATGCGGAAAATGAAAATCCCCTTTGGCCGAAAGGCAAAGGGGATTTACTCCTGAATCAAACTCTGAAGGGCCCTTATCTGACAATCCTTACTAACAAGGTTCAGCCTTTAAAAGCTCTGCGCGGTAGACAAACCCCGAGCGAACGCCCTTTGAGGTTGCACTGAAAAACCCCAAAAGCCCCTCTTTTACATAGATGCTGTGGCGCTCTAAGGTGAAATTCTGCCGTTTGATTTTGAAATCGGCAAGTTTGCTGCCATCAGAGAGAAGGGCCAGCCAGGTTTCAAAGCCAGCCTGACCCAAAACGACCTTCTTTTGAAAATCATCAAAACGCGCACCACACAAAAGGGTTTTAAAATCCTCATGGGCACTTGAAAAAACCGTGGAAAGGTGAGGACGGGCCTCCTGCATCATCGCAAGGTGTCACCCTTATAAGTGAGAGAAATTCGTAAACCCCACAGGAAAAAGCTTCATGCAAGGATAAAAAACAGATTTTATCTACAATCAGGGAATTTAGCGGCTCATGGGGGAAAAATTTTTATGCATCAATGCGCTCCATGCCGACGTCCAGATACTTCTGGGCCAGATCAATGTAGATCTTTTTCCCCCAGTTCCAAAGTTCCTGGTCCTTTTCGGTCACATCACGCACGATGGCTGCCGGGTTTCCCGCCACCACCACCTGGTCTGGCAGCACCTGCTTCAGCTTGACAATGGCCCCTTCGGCCACAATGGTCCAGGAGCCGATCTCCGACCAGATGCTGGTCACCGCACCCATGCCAATCACCGAAAAATCTCCGATGAGATTCCCATGCACCACCGCCCCATGACCGATGGTCACCTGGGTACCGATGCGATTGACCCCTTGAGGCGGCGCATGAACAATCACCCCCTCTTCCACTGCCGTCCCTTCTCCAATCTCAATGCGCCCGTAATCCCCCCGTAATATGGCTCCATGACCAACATAGCTGCCCTTTCCAATCACCACATCGCCGATCACCTGGGCGGTCTCGCTTACATAGGCACCCTCTTCAACCACCGGTTCTCTTCCGTCGAATCTGAAAAGCATCTTGCAAGCCTCCTTTTTGCAATTGGATGCCAGACGCCCCAACGACGAAACGCCTGGCATTTTTTCAGTGGGTGTAATCCAAAATGGTCACCCCTTCGCCTACCTTTCGAATCACGGCTTCTTTGATCTGCTTAAAGTGCGGGCACGCCATACCGATGGGGTTTCCTCTGGAGATGCATGAGGCAAACACAATGGCATCCACGCCCCGATCCACCATCACCTTGGCCCGAGCCACCGCCCGCTTGCCAGGGCACCCACCACAACTCACAAACCCCACCACCTGAGCTGCGCCAAACGCTTCAAATCCAAGTTTTTCCTCGGCTGCCACCTTAAAATCGGTGGTTCCTGGGCAAAGGTCTTCGGTCTGCTGACAACGGATAATCCCAACTTTTTTCATCTCACTCGCTCCTGATTTTCCTAAAACAGATACCGGCACAAAGGGATCTTGGGTCTCAGTCCACACTGCACCACGTCACTCCTTACAGTTGCAACATCAGTCATAATCAAATACCACCCCAACCACAAGGTAGAAAAATATCATGCAGACCCCTTGCATCACTTTGCCCTATAATATCCCCTTGCACGCATTGATTTCATGAATCATTTGGGGTATCCCTGTTCAATTTGCAGATTGCAAGCCGTCTTGCGAATCGAAGAAATGAGAGGCCCGCAATCCGTGCTTTGCAGCATTTAGACAAGCCATAATCGTTGCGCCACCTTCAGGCTTCTCTCTTAAGCTCAAGCGCCTGCGGCTGCACGGTGGTCTCTCTTCAAAAGCCAAAATATCCGACAACCGGAGATACAGATGGGAAATCTCAATACGCTTTTTGAAAACAACAAAAATTGGTCTCAGCAGATTCAACTCGACGACCCTCAATTTTTCACACGACTGGCCAACCAGCAAAACCCCAAATACCTCTGGATCGGATGCTCGGACAGCCGGGTTCCGGCCAACGAGCTGGTGGGCCTCATGCCCGGCGAGGTGTTTGTGCACCGAAACGTGGCCAACCTCGTCAACCACACGGATTTCAACTGCCTTTCGGTGATTCAATACGCCATTGAGGCTCTCAAAATTGAAGAGATCATCGTCTGCGGACACTACCGCTGCGGGGGCATTCACGAGGCCATGGAAAACAGCTGCAAAGGCCTGGTCAACAACTGGCTGAGGCATGTTCAGGACATTGAATTTCTCCACAAATCCTTTCTGGAATCGGTGGATGATCAGACGGAAAAGTACGACAGGCTCTGCGAACTCAATATTATCGAACAGGTAAGAAACGTCTGCAGAACCACCCCTGCAGGAAGCGCCTGGGACGAGGAAAAGTCCCTCACCGTCCATGGATGGATCTACAACCTCTCCAATGGCCTGCTCCACGACCTGGGGGTTTCCGTCAGCGGAAAAGAGGAGATTATGCCGGTCACCGACAGGGGCATTGAGGCGGTTTACGCCAGAAAAGAGAGGTTTCATGGCTAACCAGGCCTTAAACAATCAACGTTTCGAAACAGCTACGACACAAATGAAAAAAACGAGTCAGGTACCGCAACCATTGTGGAGCGTTAGAGCGCAAAAGGATCTTTTGTAGAGTCGTCCATAAGGATATCCCGAAGGTGCCCGGTCGCAATAGAGAGCCCTCCTGCCTTTCGAGAGACCATACCGATGGAGCGTGAGGGCAGCTCCTCCTTAAGATCCACCACATGAATCTGCTCCAAGTCTGTTTCAGACAATGCCTCTTCCATTACAAAACCAATACCCAATCCGATACGCACAAAATCCACAATCAAATCAACACTTTCCAGTTCAAATTCTGGAGAGAATCGTTCTCCAAGACCTCTAAAAAACGCATCCAGATACCTTCGGGTGTGGGTGTTGGGGGTAAGAGAAATTAAAGGAAATGAAGAGAGGTCCGTCACCGAGGGGTTTTCAGGCAATTCATGACGCCAGCGATCCGTTGCGATGGCAACCTCCTTAAAGGCTTTGATCCGAGTAATGGAAACGCGGCTCTCCTCAATCCCTTCGGGAAGATTAACCACACCAAAATCGAGACGCCCCGTGGCCACGTCTTCCAGGGTCTTCATAGAAGGCTGGTTGGTAATCTTGATGCGCACCTTGGGATAGGTGTTGTGAAAGGTCTTGATGTGCTCCAGAAGAAAGTAGCGACAGATGGTGTCGCTGGCTCCGATATGCACGTCCCCGCCTTCCATCTTGCGAAGCCCTTCCAGTGTGCGCTCACCGGTTTTGATTTGATGAAAAGCTTGTGAAATGTGGTCAAAGAGCTGTTTTCCCTCCGCTGTCAGCTGCATGTTTCTCCGATTTCTTACAAAGAGAAGCACGTCCAGTTGGGACTCCAACTGTTTAATAGATTGGGAGACCGAACTCTGGGTCACAAAAAGCGCTTCGGCGGCACGAGTAAAACTTAACTTCTCTGCTGCATGATAAAAAACCTTATACAATTCGAAATTGATATTCATGAATGGCTCCACAAAAAACCAGTTTGTGTCATAGCGTTCCGCACCATTTGGAGAACCTGCATCGTTTCTTCTCGCGGTGCGATGGGTGTCGCGGCCAAGCACCAACAGGTTGACGAATTTACCGCCCACTTATTAGCTATAGTTTTAATTAACGTTACAAATATTAATTATAATTATAAAATAACCTATGATAAATCAACCCATGAGATCACGGACAATGGGTGTCGATCCATTTAACGGACAGCCACATCAGGATATAGGGAAATGCAAAAGACCATCAGACGTGTTTTTGTAGAGAAAAAAGAGACCTTTCGAGTGGAGGCCGATCATCTGCTCTTCGACTTGAAAGAGAACCTGAATATTTCAGCCATCACAGGCCTGCGGCTCATCAACTGCTACGAATGCACGGGTTTTGATGATCAAACCTTTGAGCTGGCCAAGGCCAACGTCTTCAGCGAACCCAATGTGGACAACCTTTATGAGGACCCTGCAGCCTTTGCTGGCTCTGACTTTCTCTTTCGTTATGGGCTTCTTCCAGGCCAGTTTGACCAGCGGGCAGACTCGGCCATGCAATGTGTTCAGCTTCTCACCGCAGGCGAGCGCCCCTTCATTCGAGCATCCAAAGTAATCGCCATCAACGGCATGCTTTCCCAGGAAGAGAAGCAAAAAGTCAAAAAACACCTGATCAACGTGGTGGAATCTTGCGAACTGTCCCTTGCGATGCCGAAATCCATTGATATTGAATCGGTGGTACCTAAAGATGTCATGGTTTTTGACGGCTTCACCGAGTTCTCCAAAGAGGAGATGGCCCAATTCAAAGAGGCCCAGGGCTTTGCCATGAGCCTTGAAGATGCCCTCTTCTGCCAGAGCTACTTCAAAGAGGAAGAGAAGCGCAACCCCACCATTACTGAGATGAAAGCCATCGACACCTACTGGTCGGATCACTGCCGCCACACCACCTTCATGACCGAAATCGAAAAGGTTCGCTTCCACGAAGGCCCCTATACCGAAGAATTTAAGCAGACCTACAAAGATTACCAAGGAGATCGCAAAGCCCTTGGGCGAACCAAACCCGAATCTCTCATGGATCTGGCAACCCTCGCGCCAAAAGTTCTCAAAAGCCAGGGGCATCTCAAAGCACTCGATGTGAGCGAAGAGATCAACGCCTGCAGCATCCATGTGGATGTGGACGTGGATGACAAAAAAGTGCCTCACCTGGTCATGTTCAAAAACGAGACCCACAATCACCCCACTGAAATCGAACCCTTTGGCGGGGCAGCCACCTGTCTGGGAGGAGCCATTCGAGATCCCCTTTCCGGACGATCCTATGTCTACCAGGCCATGCGCATTACCGGCGCGGCAGACCCCACACGCCCCTTTGAAGAGACCCTTCCCGGCAAGCTGCCCCAACGCACCATCTGCACGCGAGCCGCTCATGGGTACAGCTCCTACGGCAACCAGATCGGAGTAACCACCGGCTTTGTCAAAGAGTACTACCACGAAAAATTCCTTGCCAAGCGCATGGAAGTGGGTGCGGTGATTGCTGCCACACCCAAAGAGAAGGTGATCCGAAAAAAACCAGAGCCAGGAGACATTGTTATTCTGGTGGGCGGAAAAACTGGACGGGACGGCTGCGGGGGAGCCACCGGGTCCAGCAAAGAGCACACCGAAGAATCCCTTACCGCCTGCGGTGCCGAGGTCCAGAAGGGAAACGCACCTGAAGAGCGCAAAATCCAGAGACTCTTTCGAAATGAGACCGCCTCCAGGATGATTGTCCGCTGCAACGATTTTGGAGCCGGGGGCGTGTCGGTGGCTGTTGGCGAACTTGCCGAAAGCATCGACATCAACCTCGACCGGGTGCCCAAAAAATACGATGGATTGGACGGTACCGAACTTGCCATCTCCGAGTCCCAGGAGCGCATGGCTGTGGTGGTTCGAGAGAAAAATGCCGAGGCTTTTATCGCTTTGGCCGAGGCTGAAAACCTGGAGGCCACCGCCATTGCCACCATCACCAATACGGGACGCCTTCGCATTGGATGGCGGGGCAACTGGATCATCGATATTTCAAGGGCCTTTTTGGAAACCAACGGGGTAAGCCAGTCCACACAGATTGAAGTGGAAGCGCCCAAGCCAGCCCCAAAGCTTTTTGCACCCACGCAAAAAGAAACCCTTGAAGAGACGTTCAAAGACACCCTTTCAGACCTCAATGTCGCCAGCCAAAAAGGGCTTGTGGAGATGTTTGATTCCACCATTGGTGCAGGCTCAGCCCTCATGCCCTTTGGAGGAAAAACCTGGCAGACCCCCACCGAAGGAATGGCAGCCAAAATTCCTCTGGAAAAAGGAGAGACCCACACCGGCACCCTGATGACCCACGGTTACAACCCTGAGATGGCCATTTGGTCTCCCTACCACGGAGGGCTTTTTGCTGTGGTGGAAAGCGTAGCCAAAGTTGTAGCCATGGGGGGAGATCACACCAAGATCTATCTCTCGTTTCAGGAATACTTCGAAAAATTAAGGGGCGAAGCGATTCGCTGGGGCAAACCCTTTGCGGCCCTTCTGGGCGCCTACAAAGCTCAAAAAGAGTTCAAAATCGGAGCCATTGGTGGCAAGGACTCCATGAGCGGCTCCTTTAAGGATCTGGATGTGCCACCCACCCTCATCTCTTTTGCCGTGGCACCAGCCGACATGCGCCGCCTCATCACACCGGAGCTCAAAAACGAAGGGTCCCGGCTTGTCATGGTAAAAGCGATTAGAGACAGCGCAGAGACCCCTGACTTTGAAGACCTCATCAAAAAATACACCTGCCTGACAAAGCGCATGGAGGAAGGCCACATCATCAGCGCCCACACCGTCTCCAAAGGCGGGGCTGTGGCCGCTTTAAGCAAGATGTGTTTTGGAAACCGCCGAGGCATAGACCTAAACGAAGACGTCTCCCGTAGCACCCTTACCCAGGAGGCCTTTGGCTCCATCGTCGTTGAGGTCAGCTCGGAGCTGGAGCTTTCCGAACTCTTCCCCTTTGAGGTTGTGGATCTTGGCATGGTAACAGACACACCAGCCATCGTTCAGGGCGACGAGAGCCTGGACCTCTACACCCTTGAAGAGAGCTGGAGCGCACCCTTAGGCAAAATCTTTCCGGCCACAAAAGACCATGACGGCAAGATCAGCACCTTAAGCTTCAAAACCAAGGCCCCCCATGTCACCGCAAACAAAGTGGCCAAACCCAAGGTGATCATCCCTGCCTTTCCCGGCACCAACTGCGAGATGGACACGGCCCGAGCCTTTGAAAAGGCGGGGGCAAAGGCCGAGGTGGTGGTCTTTAGAAACCTGACCGCCTCCTGGGTGGAAGAGTCCATTGAGACCCTGGCCTCAAAAATTGATGAAGCCCAAATCATCGCCCTTCCCGGCGGATTTTCCGCAGGAGACGAGCCCGAAGGTTCCGGCAAATTTATCTCGGCCATCTTTAAAAACGAACGAGTCAAAGAGGCGGTCCACACCCTTTTAAACGAGCGAGACGGCCTTATGCTGGGCATTTGCAACGGATTTCAAGCCCTCGTAAAATTGGGACTTCTTCCCTTTGGCGAGATTCGCGAACTTGCACCCGGCGATCCCACCCTTACAACCAACAAAATCGGTCGCCATGTGGCCCGTTATGCCAAGGTCCGCGTGGTTTCCAACCTCTCTCCCTGGCTGACAGGCTGCCAGATGGGTGAAGTTTACGAAACGGCCCTCTCACACGGTGAGGGACGCTTCCACGCACCGGCCCCTCTCCTTGAAAATCTCATCAAAAATGGACAAATAGCCACACAATATGTGGACGAATCCCACAAAGCCACCTACGATGGGAATTTCAACCCCAACGGCAGCCTCTACGCCATTGAAGGCATTACAAGCCGCGACGGCCGTATTCTTGGAAAAATGGGCCACAGCGAGCGTATGGGCCAGCATGTGGCACAAAATATCTACACCAATACCGACATGAAGATATTTGAGGCTGGGGTCCAGTACTTCCAGTAAACAGCCATGTGGGCCGAATGCCGGCCCCTTTTCAAACCGAAAACCTCGGTAAGGATTCACCCATGATTTGCGACAAGTTTAAAGACGAATGCGGTGTTCTGGGAATCTACTCCACAGCCAGTAAAAACCTTGCCCGGCGCGTGGCCTTTGGCCTTATCTCCTTGCAGCATCGGGGCCAGGAGAGTGCGGGCATCGCCTCCTACCGTGATGGAAAAGTCTACCACTACAAGGAGATGGGCCTGGTTCAGGATGTCTTCAACAACGAAATTTTAGAAGGACTCAAGGGCCACATCAGCGTGGGCCACGTGCGTTACTCCACCACTGGGGAATCCCACGTCTCCAACGCCCAGCCTCTGGTGATCAAATACCGGGGTGAAAACATCGCCCTGGCCCACAATGGCAATCTTATCAACGCCGATAAGATCCGAGACAAATTGGAGGAGTCCGGCTCCATTTTCCAGACCTCCATCGACACCGAGGTGATTGCCAACCTCATGGCCAAAAATTACTCCCTGGGCTTTAAAGACGCCATTTTGAAGACCGTGCATGAGATCAAAGGGGCTTTTGCCCTGGTGATCATCTGCGAGGGAAAATTGATTGGCGTAAGGGACCCCAACGGCCTCAGACCCCTTTGCATCGGCAAACTGCCCGATGGCGGATTGGTGCTCACCTCCGAAAGCTGTGCTCTCGATGTGGTGGGGGCCGAGCTTGTACGAGACGTTAAAAACGGCGAGATGGTGATCATCGACGAAAACGGCATGGAGTCCATTCTCTACGACGACACCCAGCCTGCGGCCCACTGCATCTTTGAATATGTCTATTTTGCACGGCCCGACAGCGTCATCGACACCGTCAGTGTCTCAAGTTCCAGACGCTGGGCTGGAAAACTTCTCGCCAAAGAGCACCCGGTAGAAGCCGATATTGTTATTGCCGTCCCCGACTCGGGCATTGATGCCGCCATTGGATACGCTCAGGAGTCTGGCATCCCTTACGGCATCGGCCTGATCAAAAACAAATACATCGGAAGAACCTTTATTCAACCCGATCAGGAGACCCGAGAGCTGGCCGTTCGCCTCAAACTCAACGTTCTTAAAGAGACCGTCAAAGGCAAACGCGTGGTGGTAATAGACGACTCCATTGTACGCGGCACCACCAGCAAAAAAATCGTGGACGCCCTGCGAAAAGCTGGCGCTTCGGAAGTGCACATGCGGGTCAGCTCTTCGTCTGTCAAATACCCCTGCTTCTTTGGTATCGACACCCCCAACCGCCAGCAGCTGGTGAGCTCCTTTAAAAGCAACGACGAGGTCAAAGAGATCATCGGAGCCGATACCCTTGGCTACATCAGCGTTGAGGGCCTTCTAGAGTCTGTTGGCAAAGCCAATTGCGACATGTGCACCGCCTGCTTTGACGGCGACTACCCCATGGATGTCCCCGAAGAGGTAAACAAAAACATGTTCGATTAGCAGGGGAGCCCCTGCAGGGCTAGCTCGCGAATACTCTGAGCCTTCGTACCTCAGGCTCCTCCTATTCGCTGACGGGCTTCGCCCGTGCTTAAAACACAACAAACAGCAATGGCAATTCCAGCGAAAACGTTAGCGTCACAATAGCTGATCGCGTGAATGCCATCGAAAACCTTTCGAATCACGATGCTCACCGAGCATTCACCATATGGGATCAAGGGGATCATTCCCTTGCGTCGGAGACAAAATATGACTGAGAAAAAAACAGGACTGACATACGCGGATGCGGGTGTGGATATTGAAGAGGGCGCGGTGGCCGTGGAAAAAATGAAGGCTTACGTTCAGGAGACCTTTACCAAAGGTGTTCTGGGCGGCCTTGGCGGCTTCGGCGGCATGTTTGAACTGGATCTCACAGGGTATCAGAGACCGGTTCTGGTTTCCGGCACCGACGGTGTGGGCACCAAGCTGAAGATCGCTTTCTTAACCGACGTCCACGACTCCGCAGGCATTGACCTGGTGGCCATGTGCGTCAACGACATCCTGGTTCAGGGCGCAAAGCCCCTCTTCTTTCTGGACTACATCGCCACAGGCCGCATCAGCTCAGATAAAGTGGCCGCCATGGTGAAAGGCATTGCCGAAGGCTGCAAGCAGGCTGGCGCAGCCCTCATCGGCGGCGAAACAGCCGAGATGCCCGGCTTCTATGGCGACGGCGAGTACGACATGGCCGGATTTACCGTGGGCGTTGTGGAAAAAGAGAAGATCATCGACGGCAGCAAGATCAAGGAAGGCGATGTGCTCATCGGCCTGCCTTCGTCGGGCATTCACTCCAACGGCTACTCTCTGGTTCGAAAACTCTTCTTTGAGGTGCTGGAGATGACGGTGGAAGACGAGGTTCCCGAGCTTGGCTGCACCCTGGGTGAAGCCCTTCTCTCCCCCACCAAAATCTACGTCAAGGATACCCTTAAGGTGATTGAGAATCATACGGTAAACGGCATGGTTCACGTCACCGGCGGCGGTTTTACCGAGAACATTCCCCGCATTCTCCCTGAGGGCTTAGGTGCCGACATCAAGCTGGGCAGCTGGGAGATGCACCCCCTCTTTCCCCTCATTCAGGAAAAAGGCGGCATCGAAGCGTCTGAGATGTACAAGACCTTCAACATGGGCATCGGATTTATCATGATCGCCTCACCGGACGAAGCCGATGCCATCATGGGTACCCTTAAAGCAAACGGCACCAAGGCCTACACCATCGGTACCGTCACCAAAGGGGACGGGGTGCGTTACGCCTGATTTTAATCAGACACCATTCAAGAACGAAAAAGCCTGCGCCACACACGGTGACGCAGGCTTTTTTTGTGCTCACCAGCACGCGACTTATGATGAGAGTGATTTAAACCAGTAAAGCCAGAACCCAAGACTGCCCAAAAGAGAGAGTCCCAAGAGAACAAACCCCAGAGAGACCATTGAAATACGAGAGGATTTAGGTTCTATAAGGGCACCTTGCATGTGTGAATGAATTGTTTCAAGGGCCACCAGCACCTCATCAAATCCCCGAAAGCGATCTTTGGCCCTCTTTTCGAGACATCGCATCACCAAACGGGACAACCCCTTGCTCACCCCGGAGATGGGATCCGGGCGCCTGGTGAGGGTCTCCACCGCCACATTTTCTGCTGTCACAGGCGGTTTTCCGGTGAGCATCTCATAAAGTATGGCACCAAAGGCGTAGATGTCGGCCGCTTTGCCCACCCCCATGCCGTGAATCACCTCAGGGGCCATGTGCCGTCTCGGCCCCAGATGCTGGGGCATGGCCGAAGCCCAAAGGGCTCCCGTAACCCCAAAGTCGGTGAGCACGGCGCTGCCATCGTCGGTTAAAATGACGTTGGAGGGTTTAAGATCCAGGTGCAGCACATCGGCCCCATGGGCGTAGGCGAGCCCCTGGGCCATCTGGCGGGCAATGTGAATGGCCAGCCCTTCGTTCAAGCGCCCGTCAGGGCTCTCTCGAATCACCTGGGCCAGGCTGTGGCCGGGTAAAAGCTCTCGCTCCATAGCGGCAAGCTCGCCCTCCCTCACCTCGCCGGTTCGCACAATATTGGGATGATTGATGGAGGCCCGGCGTACCGTCTCTTTGATAAGCGCCATGGCTGCGTCATCTTCTTTGATCACCTCATCGAAAACCTTCAGCACTTTTTCTCGGGAGGTCTTGATATCAAACACACGGTAGGTGGTGCCGTGGCTGCCGTAGCCCAGGCGTTCCATCACCTCATAGCGCCCGGCCACAAGATCCCCTGCGCCCAAATCAGAGGCTGCAACAGGTGTTGGGCCATCGGTATGGATATCATGGCAAAGCGTCGCCAAAAGAGTCT
>JAKSCC010000296.1 GCA_022360815.1 Desulfobacterales bacterium | reverse complement strand
GTAGGTGTCGGGGTAGGTCACCGTGGGTCCGACAGGAAGAGCCAGTCCCTTGCCAGGGATACCGATCTCTTCACCCTCCTGCCGTTGATACTGAAAACGTGTGGTGTGATCGGCATTCCATTGGTACCCGCTTTTGATGTGAATGCCCAGATCTCGGAACTGGCTGTTTTCAATGGTGTCTCCATTGCCGTCATCGGTATCATCAAAATCCCGGTGAGATCCGAAGACTGAGAGCCACCCTTTTTTGCCAGAGGCTGTGACTCCGGCAGAGGTGCTGTACCCTTGCGGGTTGGAGGCCCAGCCCAGGATGGTATCACCTGAAACACCGGGCTTCTTGGGTTTTTCTCTTCCTTTTGTGATGACGTTTACCACCCCCCCAATGGAGCCGGAACCGTATAAGGCACTTACGGGCCCTTTGAGAATTTCAATACGCTCGATATTTGACGTGTCGATAAGACCGAACTGAGCGTTGATATCTGTTGCCGTGTTCACCCGTGTTCCGTCAATGAGAAAAACCACTCGATTTCGTCCGAGCCCGCGAATGTTGATGGCCGATCCCCAGGCAGAGTCAGACGATTTGTCAACACCCGCTATGCGGGGCAGGGCATTGGTGATGCTGATGGGTGCCAAGGATTCCAGCTCTTTTCCCTCAAGGATAGCCGTACCCCCAGGGGTTTGGCTGATGGTTTTTTTGATGGCGTGGGCTGTGATCAGCATCTCGTCATCCACAAGCGGTACATCGGCAAAAACCGGTGTTGTGAAAAGGATAATGGCCATCGAAATCCAAATGAAAGAGCCTTTTTTTTGTCGCTTCATAATCACTATCAATCTCCATACAGGGGTGAATCAATTTTTACATGGCAGATGGCGTGCAGGCGGTGATGTGATGATTCCAGCCGCACCAGGCCAGGGTATTTTGATTTTCGATCATCTCGTCAATGAGGGGAACATCATCACGAATGGAGACAAAGAGTCCCTCACGGGCAAGTCGGTTTTGAATATCGTGGGAAAAAAGAGCGTTTAGGATATTTTGGGCCTCTTTGGGTGCATCCTTGCGAATGAGGGCCACCAGCGGAATCGCCACAGCCCCCTCTTTGGGCCAGATTGCTTGAGTGTTCCCACCCCTTGAGGTTCTTGCAAATGCAGGGAAGGCCATACCGGCCAGGTAAGTCCCCTCGTCAATGCTTTTGTTGATATCCTGGGGAAGAAGCGTGGCATGGACCGAATCGGCGAATTGGGCTCCGGTTTCTCCACAGAGCTTAGCCATGTAGAGGCGGAAAAGATTGGGGGCAGGGGTATTGTGGGGAGGGATGACCACCTTATTCCCTTGGGTGGTGGCCACAAGATCGGCCCAGCCTGAAATGAAAGATTCCAGTTGGTTGGAGATGAGAATTATCATGGGAACCACACAGACGCATCGAAAAAGAGGATGACTCTCTTTAAGTCCGATTTGAATGAGCTCTTCCCGCATGGGAGGAAGGCTTTGGGGCATGGGGGCAAAAAGATGGGTGTGCTCTGGTGAAAGAGCCCTTTGAAGGGCCTGAGGGTATGCCGTCAGGGTGAGGTGGGCGCTTGCCTCTTCATGCCCGAATTCATGGGTAAAAAAGTGGTCCATCTCATCATGGGTCATGGGGGGGATGATTTCCGCCTCAGGAAAGAGACGGCTCAAATCCTGTATGAGGGTGCGGGCGATGTTGGGGGGAACAGCAAGGTGAATGCGGGTCATCTCTCCTCCGGTTTTAAAAAGTGGATGAATAGCTTTAAGAATTTTGCTTCAACTCTTTAAAATAATATCTAAATCGTTTGTATGCTGTTGGTCCGCTTCAAAGACTCTCCTTTTCGAAGAAGATCACGGACACGGGTGAGCTCATCATCCATGGTCTTGAGGTGTGACAGGTGGTATTTCTCTTCACCAGAGCGTTCGAGAAGAGAGTGCATCCCTCCTTTTTTCATCACCACACGCCTGTGGGCCATAAGAATTAAAACGGGATCGTGGGTGGAGATAAAAACCACTTTGTTGTGATCTGTTAAGGTGGAGATCGCTTTCAATTTGTCGATGCCTGCGTTTTCAATCTCATCAATCAGCATGATGGGGGCATTGGAGATCAGGGCGATATCGGCAATCATCAAAGCGCGGGACTGTCCCCCGGAGAGCACCTGAATCCGGTCGGTTGCCTTAATGGGTTCC
>JAKSCC010000071.1 GCA_022360815.1 Desulfobacterales bacterium | reverse complement strand
GTGCGGCCAAATACCGCGGGAGAGTTGTTGCATTCGTTTCAGGCTCTTCCAGCCACCAACCCCGATACGCCCATTGCACCAGAAGTCTCTCTGGTGATTTACCTCGACCCTCGGGCCACCCGGGTTCCCGTGCGATCCGGTCTCTACCACAAGAATAATCTCATGGGAACGGGGCGAAGCGGCCTGGCGTTTATCTCCTTTAATGGAAACAATCCGTTGGGGTCCAACTGGGAGGTGACCCCTTCTTTGCTGGGGGCTCTCTACCGGGCCACCGAAGCGATCAACGGTAATTTGGATGCTTCCACTCGAGACCGGGCAAGCGACTATTCCTCTCTGGTTTCACTGGCCCTGCGATTTCCTCGCATAGACGACGATGAAGACAAACGTTCGGAGTTTACTCATACCGATGTGGTGGATCGGGTGGGCTTTGAGCATGAGGTGTGGGGGGTTCGAATTACCGCGTTAAACGGTAAGGAACTCGAGCGGAAGATGGTTTTGGCCCGAACCCTTTCCACGGAACTCGGCCTTCCGGTATTTCAGTTGGAACTTGATAACCTGGTTCCTCCAAGCGTCTTGGAAATCAAACCGAAAGGGTTTTACTTTCCTGAGCTTGTGGTGGGACCCTTGACCACCTGGGAGTACTCTTCTCCAGAGGTGCACCTCGCACGGAAAATTCTTTTGGATCAATTTCAAGGCAGTAAAGGAGGGATTACCGTACGAAAGCTCCTTGAAGGGTACAACCGTGCCCTCAAAAAGGAGTTGGGTGGGGCCTGGGTTCGTTATGGGTTAAAGCCCAATGAGACGGTTCCCATAGATGAGATTCAGGTGACGCTGAAAGGTATAGGGGCGGTTACCTATTACAACCAGGCGACTGTGCTGATGCCCTATGCCCGTATCGGTATTGAGAAATTTATCGATACCATTGATGATTCCCATCTTAATATGCATATCGGCTGGGCATCCCATGCTGCCCAGCGTTTTCTTGCACGTCTGAAAGCTCCCGCCCAAGAGGTGACGCCTGAATTGGAGGCCTTTGCCTTTCAGCTCTTTTTCGATGAGATGCAGGTGAAGGCTGCCGGAGGAGAAAGTGCGTCCAAATTAAGTTACAAGGTCCTTTTTCGATTCAGTCGTGAGGATGTGGTCTACTCCATTTTATCGAAGCGTCAGGTGAGGCTTTTGGCCTCCTGGTTTGAAAAACCATCGAGTAAAATTTTCTTAAAAAATCTTCTTTCTGAGGTGGGATTGCCTTCCGACTCCGACAGTAAAACCTGGAAGCGGATGATCAATGTTTTGAAGGTGACTGCCGGAGAAAGACTGGAGACAGGGCGCGCTCAGTTGTTGGTCCATGAAATCGACGCGGCCACCTATTCTCCGGTTCCAGATGACAGCGGGCGTTTGGTGTTGCACTCTCACCCCTTTGCCGAGTCTCGGCGACCCTTTGTTATAAAAGACGGCCGCTACTACGCAGCGGTGGAGTATCGAAGCAACACCAACGACATTGTAAAGCTGGCAACGGACATGGGGGGGTGGATGGATGGTGAGGGCATTGAAAAGCTGAGGTCCCTTGTGGAGGGGGCCTTTGTCCCCGATGCTTATGCCAAAGCGGCTTCCCGTTTTGTTGTTTCCAGTGAGGCTTTGGTGACGCAAAGGGGAGACAAACTCGATGCCGAGAGGACACGGGCGCGTATTGCCGGCCTGCTGGAGAGTCTTCCCGATACCCCGCCAGATTTGGATGCCGAGGGACGGATCGCCCAGGTGAATGAGGGGTGGTGGCGTGCGGTCTATAGAAATGGCAAACAGCTGCAAAAACTGGTTTTGTCTATAGAAGATAGAGCGCTCTCTCAATCCATAAGCAAAGCGGTGGGAGAAGGGTTCCATGTGAATCTGGACGTTCCGCAGCCGGGTTTCGGAACAGTGGAATTTAGCCGAGGCCGCTTTTTGACCTGGAGAGGTGAGGTTAGCACTCAGGAGCTTGGGCTTCCCGACGGGTGGCGACCCGGAGATCCTTTGCCTGGCTATGCAATGGAGCAAGTGGTTCATGGGGTAACCAACTATTTAGCCCAAGGGGATGCTTCAGGCCTGCCGTTTGACTTTTCCCTCACGTGGAACGGACGTTCCTGGCCCTTGAAAATACTGGATGGGCTTCCCCCTGCAAGTTCCATGGAATCCGAGATCGTTCGATTTCGAAACATGCAGGACGATTCCTCTCTTGTTTATCGTGTGGAGTTGCCTGAAGGAGGCCTGCGTCTTGGGGGGGATCAGAGTCCGCTTTTTGCCTACACGGTTGAAGGGTTGGAAGGGATTCTGGTGGTGATGGATGCCTCGGATTATGTGAACTCCAAAGGTGCAGCCCTTGGTGACCCCATGGGGGATTGGATCTACTTTCGAAGGGGTGTGGCTGCCCTGAGCCATACCGAAACCGGGCGAGAGATTCTACGAAAAATTGCAGGGCTTCCCAGGTGGGGTGCAGACTCCGTTCCAGAGGGCACCTTGGCTGGCACGCCCCTTTCGACGATTCTTGGCGAAGAGCGCTGGGGAGGCGTGATTCTTTTGAGTCGGGAAACCTCCCAATTGAAAATATTTTCGGCCCCTGGTGTTCCGGACGGCTTGCCTGTGGTGACCGAGCCCATCTCCCATTATGGAGACAGCCTGATCCTGACGGTGCTCAATTTGGGACGCCGTTTGGGAGGTGTTGCCGAAGGCATCGCGTCCATGCCCACTCCACCTAATGAGTCGCCTACCTACTATCGCAGCAAGGAGAAGCTGCGCATTGAAAATCGTATTGCCTTTGAGCTGGGTGCTCCTTTTCGAGCGAGGGTTTCCAGCAGTCAGACCGATAT
>JAKSCC010000085.1 GCA_022360815.1 Desulfobacterales bacterium | reverse complement strand
TCCTTTTACGGCCCCCCTGCCTTTGCCGACTTCGATGGCGACGGCGACATGGACTTTTTTGTGGCCTCCATCGGCGGCTACGATCTCATGTACTTTAAAAACACCCCGCAAAATGGAAAGCCCCATTTTGAACGGGCACCTGACAACGAAATTCCTTTTCAAGGTGTTGTCACCACCAAATGGACGGTTCCCCTCTTTTTTGACATGGACCGAGATGGAGATACCGACGCCCTTTTTGCCATCTACATCGGGGGCATTGGCTCACAAATGCGCTTTTACGAAAACAAAGGCACCCGAACCACGCCCCGTTTCGACGAAGAGCCGGTTCACACCAAAGGCTGGATCAACGACCCCACACCGGTATTGGGCGATATGGATGGAGACGGAGATCTGGACATGTTTGTCGGAAACGCTCTGGGAACCCTCTCCTACCTTGAGAACAAAGCCTCTGTGCCGCCCAGCAACCTCAGCCTCTCTTCCACCCAGATTCCCGTGGAGATGCTTACTGGAGAGACCATTGGCCAGTTGTCCTGCACCAACCCCGAAACCGATGAGAACGTAGGCTACGCCCTTGTCTCGGGTCATGGGGACACCCACAACGGCTTTTTCAGTATACAAGGGACCGCTCTCAACCTCGACAACCCACCCACCCTCGTTCCAGGACGTGCTTTTTCCATTCGCATTCGAGCCTTTGATGCGGCGGGTGGTTATGTGGAAAGAGCCCTGACCCTTATTGTGGATGCCGATGCCACCCGCAAGGGCGATCTTAACCGAGATGGGCTGGTGAATATGAAAGACGCCGCCATCTGCCTTGATATCTTAAGCCATGGAAACTCCAGTGGCCTTCACAACTGGGCGATCACCACGGGAGCCGACGTTGACGGTGATGGCAAAGTGGGCATAGCCGAAAGCATCTACATCCTTCAAAAGGCAGCCGAGCTCAGATAGCTAAAGAGCACCGGTGAAAGGTCTTACGCCGCTCACAGGCGGCGTAAGATCATTTTTTCACATAAGGAAAACAAGAAATGATTCTAAAAAAAGGCTTTATGGCACTCATTACGGCCTGCCTCTGCCTTGCCGCGACCATGGTGGGGGCCGCAACCCTTACCTATACCGAAGACCTCAGTCGCATCGCTTCGGATAGTTTTGGAGAGTCAAAATTTATCTCGGCCAAAACCCTTCCCGATGCCATCATCACCCTTCCTGCTGAGACCGGTAGCCAAAGGGTCTATGCCTCGCTTCTCTTGGGCAATGCGCCCACGCGCTACCACTTTATCATTGATCAAGACGCAAACCAGGCCGGTGGCCGCCTCTTCTTTGATGCCAACGGCGACAGCGACCTCACCAACGATGGCGATCCCACCCCCTTTGTCTGGGGAGAGCCCCTTTGGTGGGGAAAGGCGTCTGAAATGATGCGTATTCCCGTCTCCCGAATCCCTTATGCCGATGAATCTGAAGGGCGTTATCTTCTCGGGGTCAAACTCACCCAAGGCCGATCGGGCAGCATCCGTCTTCAGCTCTCAGCCCTTTGCGCCATGACAGGCACTGTGATGGTGGGGCAAAACAAGATGGAGATGTTCTACCTCGACTATTCGCTGGACGGGGTTTACGGACAGACCACCCACGGAGGCTACGAGGATGATCGTCTCTTTATCGACCTAAACAACAACAGCCGCTTTGCCGATCCTGGCCCTCAGGAACAGTTCAACCCCAACAGCGAATTCTGGAGCCTTGCCCAGGAGCGATTCAGGGTGGAGCAAATCCATGCCAGTGGAGCCACCATCACCTTTAATGACAGCGAATCCACCGGCATCTCAGGGCACATCACCGATGCCGCAACAGGTGCCCCCATCGCCTCGGCCACGGCTCAGGTGATGGAGGTGACCGACAACCTAGAGGAAATGATCGGAATCACCTACTACACGGTAAGCCCCCAGAGCATTGCCAACGGCAGCTTTACCACCGGAGTCCTCAAGGATAAAACGTGCCGGGTTCTCTTTTCGGCATACGGGTACATCCCCCAGCTCTCTGAACCTTTTACCCTGGAGGCAGCCACCCCCAAAGAGTTTGAGATCTCCCTTCGCCCTCTCCCCATGCCCATCAGTGGGGAAGCTACGGTGCAAAAGGATCACGGCTTTGATTTTATGCTGCAAAGACAGGTCTCGTCGACCTCGGGCGATCTTCGTCTCCTCAAACAAGATGGCCGATTGGGATTTTTAACCGACGCCTTTCTTCATGGGACCCTTCACCCGGCCATCGACGTGCGCCACTACCCCTTGTGCGAGAGGCCCATTCCCGCCTCTGGTTTTACCAAAAACTTTGTCCCTGCCGTTTCTGGAAAAGTCTATATGGCCCAGGCTCGAAAGGGAATGGAAGGGGTCTACATCGCCTTTAAAGTGACCCAGGTCAGGGAAAATGATATCACCCTCTCGTACTGCGTCATTTTGCCCCACGCTTTAAAGGGCCGTGTCCTTTCAAGCGTCAACGGTCAGCCTCAACCTGTCTACGGTGCCGTCATCTCCATTGAAGGCTCCTCACAAAAAGCCGCCACCGATACCGACGGAAGATTTTACATCACCAACGTCCTTTCGGGGACCCGGGATGTCACCATCGCCATGGCCCCGTTTGAGTCCCAGACCCTTTCCAATATCGAAATGGAAGCAAGGCTCACCCAGCTGCCCTCCGTCAGCCTCTCCCTTCCCGCTGCCCTGGCTCCAGAAGAGGACCTCTGCCCTGACGACCCCTTTAAAACCGCTCCCGGGGAGTGCGGCTGCGGGGTTCCCGATGGCGATGAAGACGGGGACGGGTTTCTTTACTGCAACGACGCCTTTCCATGGGATGCGTCGGAAAACAGAGACACCGACGGCGATCTCATTGGAGACAACGCCGATACCGATGACGACAACGACGGCATGCCCGATACCTGGGAGGCAAGTCATCAGGGGCTGAATCCCCTTGCAGAAGATGGATCGGGTGATATCGACGGCGACGGAGTTACCAACCTGGATGAGTACAAAGCCGGAACAAACCCCACAGATGGTCTTGACTTTCCGGCCACAGCAACCCCTTTAACCCCCGCAAACCAGGCTCAAAACCAGTCCACCACCCTGACCCTTGAGGTGGAGAGAAACGGCCAGAGATCCCAGCGTCACCGGGCCACACGTTGGCAGATCTTCGGCAATCAAGAGCAGACCCGACTCACCCTGGACCTTACGCTCACCGAGGAGCTGCTTCGCTTAAGGGTACCCGAGCTCACCCTGGTTCCCGGTCACACCTACTACTGGCGCGCCCGTTTTGAAGATGGACGAAATGTCTGGAGCCCCATTCAAGCCTTTACAACGGCAGCATCCACCACCGATACCAATGCAAACGGTATTCCCGATACGCAAGAAGCCTGTCGCACCCAAGAAGAGAGAACCAAACTCTGCGATCCCGACCTTGACGTGGAGATCGATCTCTCCTCCGATGAAAATGCGCAGCGAATCCTTGCCATGGCCCTTGTGGACCCGCAAACCCTTCCGGAAAAGCCCGATTCCTGGGAAGAGAAGCCCAAATGGATGCTGGCCTATCGCGCATTCTTAGATGGTGTTGGAACAAGGGCCACTTTTACCTTCACCTTGAAAGATCCTGTGGAGGAGGATTTTACCTGGGTGAAATACGACGCTTCGGGCTGGAAAGAGCTCCCGCAAGAGCTGATCTCCATCAGTGAGGACCGAAGAGAGATCACCCTGACCATCACCGACGGAGGCCCGGGCGATGCCGATGGCCTTGCCAACGGGATTATCGTGGACCCCTTTGGCCCCATGGAAAAAGCGACCATCCCCCAACCTGACCCCCTTTTGGAAGAAACCTCCTGTTTTATTCGATCCCTGTTTCACTAGAGAAAAATGCGCGGCTCTTTTTTTGAGAAACAACAAGAGAGTCCACGCCACTTATCAACTTATTTTCAATTTAAGGAAAGCCACCCCTTGTTTTATTGTTGCATCTTTCTTATTCAGTGATAAGTCGTTTATGAAGTGCTATGATTGATGGCTCTTTAGAAAAGCCTTTTACACTCCGATGTTCCACGACATTTTACCTCTTCGTCTTTTTCAGATCCGTTCATACCCTTAGGGTTTGATCAGAAAAACGGCGATTGTAAAACGAGGAAAAAACAATAAAACTGTGACTTTCGTGTGTACTGAAAAAAGCAAAACAGAAAAAATTTCGTCCTCTTTTATCGAGCTCATGGATACGCTGGATGTGGCCCTTTATGAGATCCACTTTGAAGCGCCCCGTAAAAAAAAGGCCCGATTTCATTTGGAACATTTTGAGGCCTTCCTTTACAGCCACGCTTCACAATCCATGCAACGCCTCGTCAAAGGGTCGGGAAAAGCCGTCCACCTGGCAGCCATGCACCCCCATGATGCCCCTCTCGCCTTGGGGCAACTCACGCATGCCCTTGATGCGGCCACTCCCTATGCACTTTCGTATCGCATCAAAAAGGGAGCCACAGAAAAACGGATTGTGGACCGAGGCGTGGGGATCTACAACAAAACCGGAGAGATGACCGGTTTAAAGGGGATGGTAGAGGTTAAAAGACAGGAGTTTTTGCCTTCTCGTCAACACCAGACGAACCCCAGCCTGCGCCTGGGTGAGATGGTGGGCAAAAGCCCGGCCATGCAAAAAATCTTTAAACGGATTCAAAACATTCAAGAAAGCGATGCCACGGTGCTTATCACCGGAGAGTCGGGAACAGGAAAAGAGATGGTGGCCCGCACCATTCACCAGCACAGCTTAAGGCACGACGGCCCTTTTGTGGTAGTCAACTGTGCGGCCGTTCCCGAGCCTCTTTTTGAAAGCGAATTTTTCGGACACCTTTCTGGCTCTTTTACCGGCGCAAACGAAACCAAAGAGGGCTATTTCGATCTGGCCCACAGGGGGACACTCTTTTTGGATGAGGTGGGAGAGATCCCTCCCGCCATGCAGGTCAAACTGCTTCGCGTTTTGGATGGCGAAGGGTTCTCCCCCGTGGGAAGCCGAAGGACACACCACGCCAACGTTCGGCTCCTTGCGGCCACCAACAGGAACCTAGACAGGATGCTTCAAACGGGAAGCCTGAGAAAAGACTTCTACTACAGGCTCCATGTCATCCCCATTCATATCCCGCCGCTTCGAAACAGAAAGGAGGATATCGCCCCTCTTATCCAAGAGATCACAAGCCACTTCCCTCAAGGGGACCGGCTCTTTTCCAAAGCCATGGCGTATCACCAAAAGCTTTTGGATCACAATTGGCCGGGAAACGTTCGAGAACTAAAAAACGCCCTGCAACGCATGGTCGATCTTGACGAGCTTCTCCTTGAAAACTCTTTTGATCAAAAAGCCGAAAAGCCCGCCAATAAAGAGCCGGAAGCAAAAGAGAAACCCGTCGCCCTTAAGGTGAGCATGACCAAAGCGGAAAAACGGTTTATTTTTGAAGCGTTAACATCCTGCAAATGGAGGCGGGATCAGACAGCAAAACGCTTGGGAATCAGTCGTAAAACCCTTTTTCTTAAAATGAAATCGCATCAATTAAACAGCTAAAGTGCCTCTGGCAAATCGGGTATGAAGCAGACACGGGTCAAAAAAGGGGTTGGGTTCGTCACAGCGGTTTTTCTGCTGATCACCACCCTTGCGCCCATGGCCTTTCATCCCATGGACACAAGCCATAACGGCACCATTGACCTCATGGACGCCATGGTCACGGCATCCACATCCCCTAAAGGCATCAACTCTCATTTTACAGCAAAAAAAATCTCTCAGATTCTTGATGTGCTGGTGGGAAACACGCGGGTGGTTCCCGAAAAGAGTCTCAAGCTGAAAGGGGCTCTTTTTTTTGCATGGGGTCCTCTCTCCCCCATGGGCCTTTGCTTCTTTGCCATGGGTTGGAGACTCCAGTTGCCCCACGCCGAATCCTTTTTCTCCCACCCGCTTACAATAGACTCCCCCCCTCCACAAATGGCGACCCGTGTGTTTCGTAACGGATAGAAAGACTCGCGTTAAACTTTGTATTTTGTGGAGATTTTAATGAAAAAACAAATTTACCCCCTTTTCATGGGGACACTTTTTCTTTTCCTGCTTTTGGCCCAGGGCGCTTTGGCAAAAACCCTCTCTCTTCCCCTGCCAGGAGCTCTTCAGGGCAATAGCCTTACCCTTCCCCTGACCCTCGACGCCCCTGACGGGGTAGGGGGCCTCACCTGTACGGTGAGCTATGACACCCGCCGTCTGCGGTTCTTAAGCGTGGAAAACCTTTCAAAATCCATCAGTGACGGAGCGGGCTGTGTCCAGCGCCCTTCAAGCTGTTCAGCAAGCACGGTGGCTTCCACCCTCTACTACCGGGTCAACACAGCCACTCCAGGCAAAATCAAGATTGCCGCCGCATCGGCTGTGCCCCTTAGCTCTTCTTCG
>JAKSCC010000313.1 GCA_022360815.1 Desulfobacterales bacterium | reverse complement strand
TTCCATGCTGTGGACCCAAACACTTGGAACCAAAAAAAACGCCTCGGCAGAAGGGGGGGATGGAATGGAAAAACAGCGCCACTTTTTGGTGGCTGAAAAATCTGACTGCGGAATAAGGTAAAGAAATAGATTTTTATCTCCCTTCAGAAGAAGGAAGGTGTCCGGCCTTAAGTCTGCATCGAAGTTCAGGCAAAGAGCATGGCAAAGCTCGGCTGCCCGCGCCGAAAAGCTCGCACGTGTCGCGCCCTCTTTTTTGATATCAATCGTGTCGTTGGTTTGCTCGATTCTATAAAAATCCAACGACGTCTTTTTGTATGGCTGAAAGGCAAGATGCATCTCTTTTTTTGCCGGATTTCTCTCAAATGAGGCCACAAGCGTCTTTTGACCCTCTTCGTAGAGATAGATATCGCTTTGTTTGGGGCCAGATTGGACAATAAACTTTTTGTAATTTGCCGCCCCACAAAGAGAGGCCCCCTCTTTGTGTGCACCAACTCCCGTCGTGGCCAGTGCCCTAGGCGCCAAGGAATCAGTGGGACTCTCCTTAAAGAGAACCGCAGAAAAGGTCTGCGAGGCGCTCATACACAGGGCTGCTGTAATCAAAACCGTTCGTATCAATCGCGTCATGGAATCATATCAATCAAAAGGCCAGCGGCAGGCTGGCCTTTTGTCTCCTTACATGGTTGGAATCAAAGTCGAGTAGTCGCCCTTCACCGGGCCATACCTTACGACACCTCTAATTTAATTGGGGTTCGGCATGGCACGGCTCACCGCAGAGACGCGATGCGCCACACGCCAAACCCTATTCTGGCTTGCCTTGTTGCTCAGTAAAAGGCGTAAGGCCGAGGCTGTTGCGCCGGTGTTGTAGTCCCCCGGATGGACAGGATCTATCACCCTTTCAAAGAGGGTGTCGTAGTTTTCAAGGGAAGCCGGTAGAAAATAGCTGGTCGTGGTGTACTCCTGAACCGTATAGGGGATAGGGTCCCCATTGGTATCAACCGTTCCGGTACCGGCTTGTATGGAAATATCCTGAGAAAATGTGATATCCGAACCTGAATCCGACGAGTTGACGACCTTGTTCTTGTAATAACCTCCCAAAGCCGCCTTGAGCACCGCACCCCGCTTCATCTCAAGGGAAAATTCGAGATCCGCCGATACATTACAAGAGAGTCCAAAGTAGTCTGTCAAACTTCCAGCCACACGATTGGTGGAGGTCTCCGATCCGTTGCTTGTCACTGTGCTCGTGGAGGTTAAGAGCTGATCTTCAATAAGCTCAGAGGCATTTGCAGAACCTCGCTTTGTTTCAAGGCGTTTGGCAAGTTCAAGAGACTGCCTTTTGTACTTATCGCGCCAGTACTTCTCCTCCCTTGGGTTGTAGTAACTTCTGAAATTGCTGTTGATTGTGTACTCATGCCCTCCAATGGAGACGCGGCGTGCGCCGGAAGTCGGATAGTAGGAGTAGCCTCCCACAACCCCGTCAAGGGAACCGGCAATTTGGTAGGCTGGGTTGATGTTAAAGGAGACAGCCTTGGGAGTGGTGATGGCATTGCTGAAATCGAGTTGAATTGAGACCAGCTTACCGGTTACCGGGTGTTTTAAAGCGTAGGCCTCGGCAATCAAGCTACGAGTAAACAGCACCCCTTTGTTGTAAGGGTGATACAATTGAACATCCACCTCTCCGGCCTCATTGCAGGTAAAACAAGGGTCTTTGTACGGAGACTCCCCAGGCCCACATTTGTCACTCGTTTTCTTGGGTTTGGGAAGATACCCAATAAGGTTGGCACTTCGATTGATGGTCTCACCAAGCATCGTCTCTTTGCTGGAGCCGAAATCCGCTCCCACAATAAAGGCGTTGTTAAATAAAATTTTGGTCTGAATCAGATCCCCCGCCGACGTATATTGCCCCCCGAGAGTGGAACGAAAGGTGGCTCCTGCCGACTGATCCACCTTCGCCAATACTTTGGCGCTTGATGCCGTCGACAAATTTACAACGGAAGAATCATGGGTCACGATATGGTACCCCGAAGGATCGAGGCCCAGGTTCTCCTTGGGAACCGGGGGAGCCCCTTCGATGTATCCGATAATCTGAGAATCTGCGGTAACCGTGCCAAGAGATTCTGCGGTTAGCGTCGTCAAGTCCTGGGTGCTGACGGCAAAGTTGAGGTTTCCACCATTGATTTTAAGGGCATCCACAAAGAGGCGCCTTGCCTTGCCGCTGATCTGGCCCCCCTCTTCGGTAAGGGTCGCCGACTCAAATACCACCGGAGTTTGAAGCTTGCCGCTAAGGGCCGGGTCATCCACCTGATAATAGGTGCCAAAGGGTGGCGTCCAGAGACTGCTTAAAACAAAGGCACTGTAATGACTATAGCCGGAGCCGTTGTAGATATGACGCACCCGGTACGGCCAGTCGGTACGGGTCACCTCTTTGATGGCCGTTTCATCGGTAAGGTAGTAGCTCTCCTTACCAAAAGGTCGCTCTGGATATTCGGGGTCAAAAATCGCTTCAAAGAGAATATCCTGCCTGTAATGACTATCTTTTGCCTTTCCCGTTCGCCAGTAGAGATGGATCAAACCATCACTTCCAAAGACCAAACGGGGTTCACTCTGATCTGTATTGGCCGTCGACATGGGGGTAGAAAGCCCCGTATCCAAACCAAACGCTGCTCCTGGATAGCCGTAGTAGTGTAAGGCATTCAGTCCCGAATCGGGCTTGAGCCTGCCCCTTGCCCCCAGCGGACGGTGAAAGGTTCGAATGGTCCGGGCCTTTGTTGTGGGGTGCTCCATGGTCATCGCCATCACAAACTGAAGTCCCGTCGGTTTTCCAGAGCGAGTCGGGGCAAAAACCATGCTGTCGATGCCCTTTATCTGATACCGCGTGATGGCAGCTGCGTTGTTCTCATCAAGAAGCTCGATATCAAGACCTGAGATAAGGTTGGCTCCCGAGCCGGTGGTATCGGTTAAATCCGACACATCAAAAGGCTGATCGGTGCCCATACGCACCGAAGCGATCTTTAGGGTGCGGGTCACCTCACTGTCTGCTGCAATGATAAAACGGCGATGCCCCGAGGTTTCGGCGGGCATAATGGCGGCTGTCACCTTGCGTGGCGCGTTGGCCTGAAGGACAAAGGGAACCTCAAAAGCCGGTTCGAAAAAATCGTTTCCGCTGCGATCAACCATGGCGATCACATCGTTGCCACCCGAACCACTGTATCGTTTCTGACTCAGTTTGTAGCGGGCCTCGGGGAGTCGGTGGAGGCTGTTTGCCGAAGGCTCATAATCGAAACGATCCAAAAGAATCTTCTCGCCTTTAACGCGGAAGAGGTAGATATGGTTCTCATCGGAAACCAGATCAAAGGACTCGCCACCATAGCCTCCCTCGCAAAAGGGCTTGGCATAATAATCAACCGTTGAAGAGAGGGGATTGCCCGTGGCCGCGATAAAGGTTGATCTCTCAAGAAACCGAGCAGAAGGTGAGTTGGGGGGAAGGTCTCCTGAATTTCTGGGATCGTTTGCTTTATTGTAGAGGGGCACCGGTTTTGCCGACTGCCATCCGTAGGCGTTCTTGGTGCTGTACTTCAATGTCCCGTTGTCGTTAAAAACGATGATGGGGTACCCTCGATAGGTGGTGCCATGCATCTCGGTCACGGTCCCGTCATGGGCAAGGGTGCGGGTGGCCAGAGCATCATAAGGAGGGGTAGCCAGAATCATTGCATTGGCAGCCCCGCTTAGGACCACCAAAAGATCGTCATAACCATCTCCTGTGAAGTCGGCCACCTGAAGAAAAGCGGCGTCAGAGTCGAGGGAGGTGTGGCCGGTAAACGCCTCGTCCTTATCAGGACGAGTTGCCGTCGCCACATCAATGTACTTCTCCATAGCGATGCCCAAAAACTGTACATCGAGCTGCTCTTCGTCATTCTGAGAGGAGGGGATGCCTGAAAGAAGATAATACGGTTTGCGATTCCAGACGACAAGATCGTCCCGACCGTCGTTGTTAAAGTCCCCCACTCGAATCATTTTGCCAGCAAAATTAAAATCAAGAACATCACTCTGGGTGGCCTTGCTGAACAGCGCCACTTCTCTATGCTCGACGTCTGTCTCTGTCGGTGTAATGGCCACACTCGTCATCAGGGTGATGTCATTTTCGTGGACTCTCAGGATATCGGTGGCACCATCGCCGTTAAAATCGCCAAGAATCAATCCATCCTGTCCCCCTGAAGAGAGTTCGGTATGGAGATACCCATCGCTTGATCCCAGCTCACGGTCGCCATCCACATCATGGCGGACCTCTTTTCGGTAAAACGGCTGGCTTTCTGCAATCGCTGCCTCTCGTCCGAACCAGATATCGGCTTGGGGATGGTCAGAATACTCGTTATTTAGAGAGTCCCCTTGGTCAAATCGCAGGATATCGTCACAGCCATCCCCGTTGAAATCCCCCACAAAGACGTCCGATTTATCCAAGTGAAAAAGGTTGTGAAGGTCTTCAGCCACCCCCTCACTGCCACTGGCCATACCAAAATGAGGTGCGGTGGCATTGGACCGAATGCCTTTGAGCCGAGGTGCGATGCTCGAATCCGAAAGGCTCATGCAGTTCCGGATCCCGGCCGTCTCACCGCCATGATGGAGAGAAACATTGGTAATATAGTCATCGGCCCAGTTTCCCGATTCGGCCCGCAAAACATCGTCGTAGCCGTCGCCGTTAAAATCTCCGATAAAAAGGCGGGTCCCCTTTCTTCCGTTAAACTCATCCCCAAGTTCCTGGGAGGCCCCAAAGTAAACCGAGCTTCCGTTGTCTATAAGACAGGATTGAAGTCCTGCAGTGGTGCCTTCATAATCGCCCCACATGCCCACCTCTTGACGGATCATGTCCATGCCCTCATCCCCATCTGCATCCAAGAAATGGAGATCCACTTGACGGCCGTCGTATTGCCAAAGGGCTTTGGAAACCGGTAAGAAGTTGCGGAGCAACATTCCAGCATGATCGGCCCGAAAAAAGTCTTTGTGAGACTTGCCTGTATTGCGATTGGCATTCAGCCCGCTACCAGGATGAGAATAGCCTGAACTTTGGATCACATCTTTGTAGTCGTCTACAAACAAAGAGTGCCCATTGTTTAAAAAAATCTTGATGGCATCATCCCCCTGCACCGGGTTTAGACGCACGATGTCCGGTCGACCATCTCCGTTAAGGTCTGGGGTGTAGACTTTTGATGCTCCGGCCCAATCCCCGCCGGAGGCGCTTCCACCTAAAATGGTTGCCTTTATAGGCAGCCTCGATACACTCGTTGCAAAGGCCTCTTCTTTTAAGAGCAATAGACTTGACAGCACCAGCGTGCAGACAAGTATAAGTTGAAACCGTTCTCGCTTCATCACTTCACCACCTCCGCCAAATCAATGGCGACGATTTTTAATTTTTGGTGATTCACGCGCCAACCCCTACAACATCTTGCACAAAATCAAAAATAACGCACAAAACGCAACAGGACCCAAGAGGTCGCCTGGCTGTTTACGATACCATCAACACACGGCATGTGATGGCTCTACATATCTATTTTTAATAGGTGTCCGAGAAAACAGAATAGCTTTCTATAAAGATGCATCCCCCTAAAAAACGGATATTTTACCTGTCCCCCTTGTTGGCACATACTTGAATTGAGCATGCTCTTTTGACTCTAAAAAAAATTTATAAATTTTATTTTTTTTAGTATTAGGCAATCTGATTTGTCAACAGATTATCATCTGTAAATCAACATTATCTTGACAAGGCTACAAGCACAACAGGCACAATAGTCATTATGAATCAATATGTTAAATACAAAACCAGCCCACCTTGCGAAAAACACCCCTAAATTACTACAACACATATTGAGATGCCTTCTTAGGAAGGCTTCAATAGTTAAAAAGGCAGCAAGGGTAGTACTTGGGACATCAAAATAGATAAGCGCTCTCATCAAAAGTCATGGCGATACAACCCGGCAGCCTGTTAAGGTGGGTTCCGATAAAATGACAGAACTCTATCCGTTTGAGGCACGGAGTCTTTACCATGGAATGGCCACAGAAAAACGAAGGAAAACGCTCTTTTTACGAGACGTTAATCGAGTGTATCCGCGCCACAGGCCAAACACCCACATATGACGCAACCCATAGGAGAAAAAATGAAACCTGATAACTTGATGGAGCACCCGGAAGGGGGGCGTTTCAAAGAGGTATTCCGATCCTGTGAAAAGGTCAAAACAGAGCGTGGGGAGCGTTCGGCACTCACCCACATCTACTTTTCCCTCAATGAAGGCGAAATGAGTCGCTTTCACAAGGTGGTTTCTGACGAGGTATGGAACCTCTACCAAGGCGAAGGGCTGATCATCTATACATGGGATGAAAGCAACACCCAACCGCAACGTACGATTCTCTCTGCTGACAAAAATCGCTTTTGCCATGTGGTACCCGCAGGCATTTGGCAGGCGGCAATCTCTCTTTTTGGACGTGTTCTGGTGGGGTGTTCGGTGGGTCCTGGATTTGAATTTGATGATTTCACATTGATGGAGCCTGGATCCCATGAGGCCCAAAAACTTATCGCTGTGGCCCCTGAATCCAAACCTTTGGTCACCGGGATCTCGGGTGGGGAATAATGGGAAGACCGGCCCTTTGCCACGCTTTGACACCGCCTTCAAGCACTTTGGTCTGCCGAAAACCCGCCTCAATGAGTCTTGCCGCAAGACCTGCGGAGCTCTTCTCATTTTTTCAGGTGCAGTAGAAGATGATCTCACTCTCCCAGGGCAACATGGGAAGGCGCTCTTGAAACTGAATCATGGAGATGGCACCGGGAAGATGCACTTGCTTGAACGCCTCATCTTCAAGGTAGGCACACACAAGAAAAGCCTTTTTGCCGGCCAGCTTCTCCACCACCTCCAGGGGACCTATGCGAGCCACCTCTTTCATGTGCGCCTCCTTATCTCAAAAGGTTGTCACAAAGCAGATCGACCTGCTCCATACTACCATATCCACTTGAAACAATAAAACATACCCTCCATCAGGAGGCCTTTCGAATCTTTTCGATGCTCTTGTCTGGTCCAAGAAGAACCATCATGTCGCTCTCTTTAAGGATAAAGTCTGCCGTGGGAATCATGTGCATCTTTTCGGGTACAAACTCTTTAATAGCCACCACCTGAACCCCGTAGCGATTGATCAGATTCAGATCTTTCAAACTTCTGCCTGTAAAAGAGCTGGGCACAGCCAGCTGCACAATACCATAGCCATCAATAAAGGGGAGGTAGTCCAGCATATCTGGGGTATGAAGCTTTTCAGCCATGGAGACGGCCAGGTCTTTCTCTGGAAAAAAGACTTCAGAGACGCCCAATTTATGCAGAATTCGAGTATGGGGCTCGCTAATGGATTTGGCCATAAGCGAGGTCACCCCCAGCTCCTGAAGATTCAATACGGTAAGGATGGAGTTACTCAAAATGGAACCGATGCACACCACCACTTGATCCATCTCCGAGAGGCCCAAACCGGAGATAGCCTCCAGGTCGGTGGTATCCGCCACAACCGACCGGGTGACCCGGTTCTTAACCTTATCCACCAAAGAGTCATCCACATCAATGGCCAATACCTCATGCCCCTTTTCATACAGATGAGAAGCCAAATACCAGCCAAAACTTCCGATTCCAATCACTGCAAACTGTTTCATATACCTCCGGGTTTGCAAAGGTTCCATCCCTTCAGGGAGTCACATTCGCTTGCGGGCCTAGCCCGCCAAGATAAAAAATGGGCTTGCCCAAACTTGTCACCATCCCCATCACATTGCCAAAACGGGGAATACCCACTCTCACCATCTCGAATTGAGACTTTTTCCTCGCATTTACCTTAGCCGATCATAATCTCTTCTTCGGCCCAGCGATGGCGGGAGGTTGTTTCACGGCTTACCGCCACGGCAATGGCCATGGGCCCCAAGCGGCCCACAAACATCAACGAAATGATCACCCATTTCCCCAAAGGGGTAAGGGTAGGGGTCACCCCCATGGAGAGTCCCACGGTACCAAACGCACTGACGCTTTCAAAAAGAAGCTCAATAAAGCGGCCCCGACTCTGGGTATGGGCCAAATCCCCCAGTTCACTGGAAAGAAGAATCAATGTGGCAAGAGCCACCAAGGTAAAGGCCATCATGGTGAGATTGGTTGCCTTTTCCACACTTCGAGCCGGGAGAGTTCGAGAGAAGGCGGAAACGTGACGCTCACCTTTGAGCCGGCTTCGTGCCATCAAAAAAAGGGTGGCAATGGTTGTGGTCTTTATGCCACCGCCACAAGAGCCCGGAGAGGCACCGATAAACATAAAAACCATGGAGAGAAAAAGGGTTCCGTTGGCCAACCCTCCAATATCGAGGGTGTTAAAGCCTGCGGTCCTTAAAGTGACTGACTGAAAAAAAGCGGCCAAACATTTCTCCCAAAGAGGCATTTTAGAAAGGGTATTGCCCCACTCCAGGGCAAGGGTGGCTCCAAAGCCTGCCAACAAAAGAAACAGCGTGGTGGCCAGCACCAGCCGACTGTGAAGGCTCATACGATGCCAACGCCTCTTTTTAAAAGGGCTTTCCCCCTTCATCTCGACAATCACCAGAAACCCGAGCCCCCCAAAAATGATCAGGGTAGAGACCACGGCATTGACCAAAAGGTCCCCCCTGAAAGGGGTCAGGCTCCCTGAAAAAAGGGAAAAACCTGCATTGCAAAATGCGCTGATGCTATGAAAAACCGCCAGCCACAACGCTTTTCCTGCAGGCATTTTCAGGAGTAAAAACCGCCCAAAAAGAAGAGCAGCCCCCACCCCTTCGACAAAAACGGTTACATAAAGCACATCCCTTAGAATTTCGCCAGGTCTTCGCCTGCCGCTGTGGGTAAAGGTATCCTGAATGATCAGGGTTTCGGCAAACCCGGCCCGCCCTCTGGCACCCAATATAAAGAGGGTGGAAAGGGTCATGATGCCCAGCCCCCCAAGTTGAATCAACATGAGCAAAAGCCCCTGGCCAAGGGCAGAAAGGGTACTGGAGACCTCAAAGACAGAAAGACCGGTCACACACCCTGCAGAGGTGGCTGTGAAAAGAGCATCTGTGAAAGAGAGGGCCTCCTGAGTGGCCATGGCAGGAAGCATCAAGAGAAGCGCCCCAAGAACAATCATTGCCATAAAGGAGAACAGGAGAATCCGCGCCGGAGAGGACTTCAGACCGGAGACAACGCGTTTAAATGAGAAAGTCTTCATGGCCATGAACCTAACGGGAAGAGCTTAGGGATGCAATCATTTTCATGACCCCGACGGGTAACGCCATCGTGGCGAGAGGCTACTCAGAATTAAACGAAGAGGCCGCGGCCGGTCGCCTTCGATCCAGGGTTCGATGACGCCTCTCTCTCCTCACTTTGACTTCATCGTTGCGCCGCTCATGGGATTCTCGCCGCTCCAAGGCGAGGTTCAACACATCCACCATCTCCGAAACCGAATGGATGGTCAAAACATTGAGAACCTTTTTGGGAATATCCTCAAGATCTTTTTCGTTTTGCTGAGGGATGATCACGGTTCGAACGCCCACCCGGTGGGCGGCCAAAATCTTCTCTTTGACCCCTCCCACGGGAAGCACTTTGCCTCGAAGGGTAATCTCACCCGTCATGGCCAGGTTCTTCTGCACCATCCGATTGGTAAGAAGGGAGACCAGCCCGGTCATCATGGCGACCCCGGCTGATGGGCCATCTTTGGGAATGGCACCCGCAGGCACATGGACATGAAGATCGATGCCTTTGAAAATCTCATCGTCAATGCCAAACCCCCTGCAGTTGCTTCGCACAAAGGAGAGGGCCGTACTCACCGACTCTTTCATCACGCTTCCCATCTGTCCCGTGAGGTTGAGCCCCTTGTTCCCCTTCATGGCGGTCACCTCAATGTAGAGAATTTCACCGCCGGCAGGGGTCCATGCCAACCCCATGACCACACCGGGTGAGCTGATGCGCGAGCTGACATCCCAGTTGAACTTTTCTGGCCCAAGAAATTGAGAAACATTTTTCACATTGATCGCTACGGATTTGGCTTCCTCTTGGGCCACCATGGTGGCGGCTCCTCGACAGATACTGGCGATCTCACGCTCCAAATTTCTCAGACCGGCTTCACGGGTGTAACCCGATATCACCTTTTTCACCGCCCCTTTGGTCATAGAAAAAGTGGAAGCGGTCAGTCCGTGGGCCTTGCGCTGTTTGGGTATCAAATACCGGTTGGCGATTTTCACTTTTTCGTCGTCTATATAGCCAGCCAAATCCAGCACCTCCAGCCGATCAAGCAAAGCAGGAGGAATGGTGTGTAGCACATTGGCCGTGGTGATAAACATCACTCGGGACAAATCGAAAGGCACATCAAGATAGTGATCAGTAAAGGTATGATTCTGCTCGGGATCCAGAACCTCCAGAAGAGCCGATGAAGGGTCTCCCTGAAAGGAGTTTCCTATTTTGTCCACCTCGTCGAGCACCACCACCGGATTTTTGGACCCCACCCGCCGAAGCCCCTGTATAATGCGCCCGGGAAGGGCTCCCACATAGGTTCTACGATGCCCTCTGATCTCTGCTTCGTCCCGCACCCCCCCCACCGCAATGCGAATAAATTCCCGCCCCATGGCCCGGGCCACCGAGCGGCCCAAAGATGTTTTTCCTGTTCCCGGTGGTCCGGCCAGACAGAGAATAGACCCCTTGGATGTTTGGGTCAGTTTTCGTACGGCCAAAAACTCGATAATCCGCTTTTTGGCCTTATCCAGCCCAAAGTGGTCGTCATCCAAAACCTTTTTGGCCTGTTTGATATCCAGATTGTCCTGGGTTTCACTCTGCCACGGCAGAGAGGTAATCCAGTCCAGATAGGTGGTGGCCACGGTGTACTCCGATGAGGACGGGTGCATGCGGGCCAGACGGGAGAGTTCCCGCTCGGCCTCCCGACGCGCCTCCTCTCCCATGCCGCTGGTCTCAATCAGTGCACGGTACTCCGCCACCTCGGCGGCATTTTCACCCTCCTCACCCAGCTCTTCCTGCATCGCCTTGATCTGCTGCCTGAGATAGTACTCCTTCTGGCGATTGTTCATGTCCTCCTTCACCTGGCTCTGGATTTTGGTGCCAATCTCCAAAATCTCCAGCTGGTAATTCACCAGTTGGGTAACCTTCTTCAAACGTTCGGCAACATCCCAAAGCTCCAAAACCGCCTGTTTCTCTTCCAGACCGGTATTGATCGTAGAGGTCACCATATCCGACAGGGTGCCGGGATCTGGAATGGACTGGGCCATTTCGCCCAACTCTTGGGGCAACGAGGGCGTGAGTTTTACCACCTTCTGATATTGAGAGAGAAGATTGGCCGCCATAACCCCAGACTCTTTCTCATCGGCCGGTTCATCCGCCACCACCTTTATCTGGGCCTTCAGATAGGGTTCGCTCTGGGTGAATCCCTCCACGCGAAAACGCTCCATCCCCTGGACCATCATCTGAATGTTGCCATCTTGATTCTTGGACATCTTGAGTATCATCGCCACCGTCCCCACGGTATGCAGCTCCTCGGGAGTATGCCTCCCCTGCGGTGAGGCCTTTCGCGAGAGAAGCAGCCCGATGATACGGCACCCCCGCATCGCCTCGTCCACCAGCATGGAGGCCGCCCCTTCCGCTGCCTGCAAGGGGAGCACCATTTTGGGAAAAAGAGAGACATCGTAAACAGGCAGAATGGGAAGTTGATCGGGGATCTCCTCGGGGGCAAGGCTACCGGGTGAGAATTCTTGAACACTCATTATGGCCTCCAGGTTTAACGCGTTCAAAAAGAACGCAGGTGCGGCGATGGCACGTGCCATCACAAAGGATTTGCCACCATTCAAAGCGGCAACTGGAACCTCTCGGAGTTACGATGAGTCGGGTGCAGAAATTTTGGAAAGGGTCAGGGTTAAAATGCCATTTTCAAAACAGGCTTCCATGCTGTCGGATTCAACATGGCAGGGAAGGTGAATCTTCCGCTCAAAGTTACCAAAGCGGATCTCGGCCTGAAGGTAGGTGCGATTTGCATCGCTTTTCAGTTCTCGCCGGTGCCCTCTGATCCAAACAGCGTTTAAGCTCACCCCCACCTGCACCTCATCCTCCTCCACCCCGGCCAGTGTGGCCTGAATGAGGATGTGGGTCTGTGTCTCTGATATATCCACAAGGGGACTCCAGACCGACTTTGCCACGCAGAACATGGGGCTCACCGATTGATACATCTCCTCAAACGACCGAGGATCTCCCTTCTCTGGAGCATCCATCGCCTCGCCAGATCGTATTTTGATGTAATCCATACGCTTCGTTCCTGTTTATCGCCCGGTTCCCACCCTCATAAAAAGAGAAGCCCCTGGCGCATATTCTTAATTTAATACGCCCTCAAGTTGTGTGTTTTGATGATGGGGTGTGGTATAACGCGTGTGACAGGAAATGGTGTGGAGGATCAATGGGTTCGAACAGCGTGTCAGGATGGAATCTGATGAAATGGCCGCCACAAGACATGAAAAGAAAAAAAGTTCCCTCAAAGGGAAATCTTTTCTACATAAATACCATGCTCACTGGACGGGTGTAAAGAGAAGATGGGTTTCATACAAGGCCATACTAAGCAACGAGTTCTCTCTCCCAAGACGGCCTTGTCCACCCACTATTTCCTCTACTTTGGCATCATGGGCATCTTCCTGCCCTTCTTCAACCTCTTCTGCCACCACATCGGCCTTACCGGGCTTCAAATTGGCGCTGTCAACGCCGCGCGAACCATTGTCATGGTACTCTTTGCCGTGGCCTGGGGAGCTCTGGCAGACCGCCTGGCCCTGAGACGCCCCATCTTTATCACCGCCTCGTGTCTCAGCGCGGCCTCGTGGAGCCTTTTTCTCTTTGCCGACACCTTTGCCGCCATTTTTGTGGTCACGCTTGTCTACGCCGCTTTTTTCGGCCCCATTATTCCTTTTCTTGAAGCTTTCACCATGGAGGCCCTCTCTGGCAAAGGAGAAAATCCAAACCGTTACGGCCGAATCCGTGCCTGGGGATCATTTAGTTTTATTGCCGTGGTTTTGGCCATGGGAAAAACACTGGATATTTTCTCCAGCCGCATTGTCATCCCTTTTATTCTGGTCGGATCGGTGGTCATGGCCTTAAGCTCCTTTGCCATCCCATCCAGCCTCTCCCCAAGAAAACGAAGCACACCCGCCGACTTTAAATCACTCCTCACCCCTCGGGTTCTCCTCTTTCTTTTGGCTGGATTTCTTATGCTGGCAAGCCATGGTACTTACTATGGCTTTTTCTCCATCCACTTGGAAGAGCTGGGCTACCCTCCTTCTTTCACCGCCCTGACCTGGGGAATGGCCACCCTTGCCGAGGTGGGAGTCATGCTCTGGGCAGCTCCCCTTTTTAAAAAACTCTCCACGGAAAAATCACTGGTCATCTCCTTCGTTGTCGCAAGCCTTCGGTGGCTCATCCTCTATTTCTTTACCAACAGATGGGTCATCTTAGGCTCACAGCTCCTTCACGCCGTTACATACGCACTGTTTCATATCGCCTGCATCGTCCACATGGACCGCCTCTCCACCCCCGCCAACCGAACCTTATCCCAAGTCATCAACAATGCGGTATCCTACGGCCTGGGCCTGATGGCCGGTTTTTTTATCAGTGGGCTCTTTTATCAGAAAATGGGAGGTTCTCTCTTTTTGGTCAGTGCTCTCATCAGCCTTATGGGAGCCTTTGTCATGGCTCGCGCCCTTGTCTCTCCCCCTTAACCCCCAGGCACCCCCCTACCAAATCCAATGTCTGCCTACTCTTTTTTGTCTACAAAAAATATATAGAATAGAACTACTCCATGGCAGGAATAATGTTCCCTCAAAAAGGATCTTTCTTCTGTTTTCAAGCGCACCATGTCACTCATAAGGTACCATAAGGCCCAAAAATGAGTGTTACCCCTTGTTTTTTACTTTCCCTTTGTACTGGTGGTAAAAAATTGCCTCTTCCCCTTGATGCCATACTCCACGGCTAAATATTTACTATAATTGACACTCCAAACATTCACCCCTTATTACTGACCATGGGTCAGATGCGAAATGATCATTTCACCATTGAAATGCGAAGAATAATTCTTTATATCCGCTTTTTATGTGGTTTTTCATACGAGTGGAAAATTGCGGCTTATGTTATTAATTTCTACTCATAGGAGGGGTATTGTACCATGGAAAATGACGCAGGAAAAGGAAAGCAGGTTGTAAAATCCATCGGAAAAGCCATGCAATTCTGGCGAAAGCTTGAAGGGCATGACCAAAAAGACTTCTCTGAAGTGATTGGCACCTCACGCTCTTATGTGGCCAAACTGGAAAACGGCCATGTGGGCGTCTCCATCAACCGCATCGCAGAAATCGCAGACGCCTTGGGTATCTCCCCGTACACCCTCATGCGCGGTGTCCCTGAAAAAGAGGAACTCGAAGCCCTGCTTGAGCTTTATACCGATGAAAAGCTTCGTGTCACCAAATCGGAAATGGAAGATCTTTTCTGCGAAAGACTCCGGAATCACAAGGTCCCAAGAGAGTATTACCTCCATCTTCTCGACCTGTTCCGGACAGGAAAGTACAGCCGGGTGGCCTGATCCCCGGCCCGGACCTGATGCCTGAAGAGACTTGAAAAACCATCCAGACGACGTGCATCCCCTTTTCCGAAAAAAAGGTGCGACACGTTACGCCTTCACTGATGCTATTTATGTGAGCTTCACACAGTGTCCGAAGCAAAAAACAAAACCCCCTGCCGACGCCATTGCCGCAGGGGGTTTGTTTCTTTCACGTCATGATGCGATCTCTTTCGGCTCACCTCGCCTTCAGATGGCCCACCCTGCGGCAAACCCCTGGTGAACCGCATCAAAGGCCAAAGCTATTTCGCGAGCATCTCCCACCTTGGTAAAAGAAATTCCTCGAGACTCAAGCATCTCACCAAAGGGGTTCACGGAAACCGCCCCAGAGGCCAAAACAACCGTATCGGCAGATACAAACTCCCGACTCTCACCAAAGGCAACAAAAAGTCCGCCATCAGCCACCTCAAGGACTCGAGTACCAACTTGAACTGTAATACGGCTTCGCCCCATCTCCTGGAGCATCCCCCACTTGGTACTCTTTCCAATATCCTTGCCCACCTTCTCCTGCATCTCAATCAGCACAATCTCTTTGGAACCCTTGGAAGCCAGCTCGCGAAGAACGTCAGGGGTCTCTCCTTGGTTTAAAAGAAGAAATTTTACCGCTTCTCCTGAGAGGGTTCCCTTTTCGGCAAGAAAAAGGGCCGTCTCGACCCCCACGGCTCCACCCCCAACGATCACCACTTTTTGACCGGTGTGAGCCTTTCCTGAAAGCACGTCCCAAGCCTGAACCACATGCGGTTTATCCACCCCTTTGATTGGAGGCACCACAGGCTCTGCACCGGTTGCAACAATCACATGATCCGGCTTTTCAGACGCAATAACCCCTTCATCTACGCAGGTGTTCATGGCAAGTTTCACCGAGGTAAGGGAGAGCTGGGCCTCAAGATCTTTGGCCAGTTGGAGAAACTCCTCTCGCCCCGGAGGAGCCGATGCGAGATGAAGTTGCCCACCCAGACGCACCTCTTTTTCATAAAGGATCACATCATGACCATTTTCATGGGCAGCAAGGGCAGCGCTCATGCCTGCGGCCCCACCTCCCACCACCATCACCTTCTGAGAGTACTCACTCTTCACAGGGCGTGTCTCCAGCTCATGGCCAGCCCTGGGGTTGCAGAGGCACTCCACGTGCTTAAGCTTAAAAAGGTTATCAAAACAGCCCTGGGCACACGCAATGCAATGAACAATTTCATTCTCTCGACCCGCCTGCGCCTTTTCTGGCAAAAAGGGGTCTGCTATCAGCCCCCGGCCCATGGCCACCATATCGCAAAATCCATCCCCAATAAGCTGCCTGGCTGTCTTCGGATCGTTGATTCGATGGCTTGCAATAACGGGCACGTCCACCTTCTCTTTGACATTGCGCGCCAGATAACCGTACATACCCCGAGGGACATTGGGTGTAAGCTGGGGAACCCTTGCCTCATGCCAACTGCCCTTAATACACAAAGCATCGACTCCCACCTGAACCAAACGCTGGGCGTAAACCTCAAGCTCCTCACGGGGCATGCCCCCTTTCATGAAGTCGTTGTTATCCAAGCGCACAATCACCGGGTAGTCGGTCCCCACACGCTCTCGAATGGCGGCCATCACCTCAAGACCAAAGCGCATGCGATTCTCCAGAGAGCCGCCATATTCATCGTCACGCTTGTTGGTCAGTGGGGAGAGAAATTCGCTGATAAGATATCCTGTGCCTGAGAGAACTTCCACTGCGCTGAACCCGGCTTTCTGAACTCGAAAGGCGGCATCGGAAAAAGAGGCAATAATGGATTTTATGCCTTTAGTATCAAGGGCTTTTGGCACTTCTCGAGTTAAATTGGAGGCAATGGCCGAAGGGGCCACGGGCTCTTTGCCCCCCATCAGAAACGAGTGGCTGTAGCGGCCTGCATGGTTCAACTGAACCGCGGAATGGGCACCATTGTCATTGATGGCTGCCGCGAGTTTCGTCAGGCCGGGAAGGTGTTCATCAAGATGGGCTCCTATGTATTGGGAATTGCCTGACACATCGTCTACTGTGGCATTGCCAACCACAATCATACCCGCTCCACCCCGAGCTCTTTCGGCATAAAACGCCACAAGACGATCGTTCACCATGAAATCCTCGCACATACCCAGATGCATGGCAGGAAGATAGATTCGGTTTTTCAGCTCCAACGTATTGATGCGAATCGACTCGAACAACGGATCTTTCATGACACCCCCTTTGATAAATTTATTTTGCATACAAAATATTTTTATTCATCAATGGCTGTCAAGAAAAAAAGATTCGCACATGTTCCATGGTTCGACACTCTCCATATCGCATCGGCTTATGATCAAAACAAAGCCTAACCTTACAGAACTACGGGAAGTTTCATCTCCAGCCAAATCGCCTCGGTGGTAACCCGTGCTCGCCACGCCTCAATCTCCACACCCTTTTTGACCACTTCTCGAAGGGTTTTGCCGTAGACAGAATCGATGTCATCTGCGGGAGTAAAAGAGATCGCATCGGGCCGTTGAACCAAAAAAAAGATCACACTTCGCTCCCCCCTCTCTTTCAGATCAACCAGAGTTAAAAGGTGCTTTCGGCCCCTTTCCGAAACAGCATCGGGAAAGGCGGCCACGCCTCCTCTCACCAGGGTGCAATTTTTCACCTCCACATTGCAGACAGGGTAACCCGCTTTGAAGAGCGCCATATCCAATCGGGAGCCCTTTTTAACACTCACCTCACGGCGCACGGCATCATACCCTTTGAGATTGGGAACAAGCCCCTCTTCAATGGAAAGGGAGACCAGCCGGTTGGGAAGGATGGTGTTGATACCCACCAGACACCCCTGACTCTCCACCAGCTCCCAGCTGTGGGCGTACTTTCTTTTGGGGTTGTCCGAAACACTGAGCCAGACCCGGAAGCCGGGCTCGGCACACCCTTTCATGGATCCCGTGTTATTACAATGCGCTGTCACAACGCGTCCGTCCATTAGTCTTACATCGGCCAAAAACCGTTTGTAACGTTTTAAAAGCCGCCCTTCGACAAGAGGAGGAAGGGCAATTCGCCCCTTGTCTCCCTTAAGATAAAAATTAGCCACACAACCTCCTTCAACCGCGCAATGTTGTTGAAAAACAGCTTGAAATAAATTATGACTTACTTGCCTGATAAGCAAGAGATGCAAACACCTTCGGAGGGACGCCCATGAGCTGCTATACCCTTGGCCCCTGTGAGCCCCAAATTCATCCCTCAACCCTGATCCTTCCCGGCGCCGCTGTGGTAGGCCATGTGTCCACGGGCAAGCAGAGCTCCATCTGGTTCAACAGCGTCATTCGGGGAGATGGCGATGCCATTGTTATCGGCGCACGCACCAATATTCAGGATCTGTCCATGCTTCATGTGGACCCAGGCTCCCCTTTAACCATTGGCAATGAAGTCACCGTGGGTCACCGTGCCATTCTTCATGGGTGCACCATTGAATCGTGTTGTCTCATCGGCATGGGGGCCGTCATCATGAACGGTGCCACCATCGGCAAGGGATCGATCATTGCCGCAGGCTCCGTGGTTCTTGAAAACAGTGAAATCCCCCCCTTTTCTCTGGTCGCTGGCATGCCAGGCAAGGTCAAAAAGACCTTCTCGCAAGATATTCTGGAGGTGATTCGCGCTTCGGCCGATGTCTATGTTGAAAAAGCGGCCACCTACGGACTACCTGGACAGCTCAAGCCGGTGCCTTGACCATGCCCCTTTCCCCCATCTGGAATTTTGGAATCTTCGCACACCTCTCACGAATCCCCGAAGAAGAGAGAGGGGCCTTTCATGCTCACCAAAGGCGAACCAACGCCCGACGGTTGAGCATTGTCTTTTCCATCACCCTCATAGGGGCCACGGCCTTCTGCCTGATGAGATTGGGAATGGCCTGCACCCAATACCACCACCACAGCTACGCCCGGTTTCTTATCATGGACCTGGCGATCATCTCCACAGCCCTTTTTCTTCACACTCTAAGCAAACACACCAACCCCACAACCAATTCCAGGGCCCACAGAGCTCTTCTTTTTCTAACCCTTATGGTGCTCCCCGGGCTTTTAAACATCACCGCAGGCATGGAGTATATCTCAGCAGGTGGCATCAACCCCTTTTATCTCACCGCCTTTGCCTTAAGCACTTCGGTCATCCTCTCACCTGCAGCACTCATCCTAGCCCACCTCTGGTGCCTGGGGGTGCTCTTCGCCACTGTCCTTCTTTTGGGCGGCTCTTTTACTTCGCTTTTGGCTGGAAATAGCCACCTGGTAGCCATTCTCTTCCTCAGCATTTTCATTTCCCGGGCCAGTGCCTTGGGATTTATTCGGGACTTTTTCCTCATGCGAGAACTTGAAGCCACCAACAACAACCTCAAATTGGAAATATTTGACAAAGAGGAGGCGTTAAGACGCCTTGCCATCTCCCGAAAAGAGTTCAAAGACACCTTTGAATTTGCACCCGATCCCTATCTTCTCACCGACACTTCTGGAACCCTGCTTCGCATCAACCGCTCTGCCGCCGATCTCATGCACCTCTCCCCCAAAAAAGTCAAAGGACTCTCCCTGTGGAGGCTCCCCAATCTCTCGCAAGAAAACCACAATCTCATTAGCCGCACCATTCGCCAGACCGCTATCTGCGGCCATTCCGGCCCCTGTCAACTCAGCGCCATCCACATCTCAGCAAGCCCTTCGCTCTATCTGGAACTCCACGCTGCACTCATCCATGTGGAGGAGCTGGAGAGAATTCTTATCATTGCTCGAGACACCACCCATCGAAAAGAGAGGGAGGTTCTGCTCCAGGAATCGAGAAAAAAACTGGAAGAGAGAGTGCAGTGCCGCACTCGAGAGCTGGAGCGCATCAATATCCGCCTTAAAGAAGAGATCACCGATCGCATTGCCACCGAAGCAGCCCTGGCCCAGGCCGAACACTACTACCGCATGCTGGTGGAAAATATGAATGAGGGGCTTGCCATTTTTGATCCCCATGGCCGTTTCACCTATGCCAACGAATGCCTTTGCACCATGACCGGATACAGCCGGGAAGAGCTCATGGGCCAAGACAGCTCCAAAGTAATGCTCCCCGAAGATCGCTCCCTCTCGCTCTCTCGCCAGAACGAACACCACCAGGGCGACAGAACCCCTTACGAAGCCAGAATGGCAAGCGCTCAAGGTGGGGTGCTGCACATTCAGGTCTCACCCGAACCCATTATGAACGAGAAGGGACACTTCAAAGGAAGCTTCGTGGTGATTACCAACATCACAAGGCTTAAAGAGATGGATGCCGCCCTGAGAAAAAGTGAGGAGCAGGCCAAAGCCCTTCTCAATGCCTCCTCTGACGCGGCCGTGCTGCTCACCCCCACAGGCAAGATTTTGGAAGCCAACAACATCACCTGTACCCTTCTAAAAACCTCGCGCCACAAACTGGTGGGATGCCACGCCATGGAGATCTTTAATGAGATGATCCAGCCGTGGCATAGAGATCTCTTCAATAAAGCGATGGAACAATGTGAAACCAACCTATTTGAGGAGAGCCGTCCCAGCGGCAACTGTTTTGAAGTAACCATCCACCCCATACCCCACAATGAGCGGGTCGACCTGGTGGCCATCTTTGCTCGAAACATCACCGAACTCAAACGAGCAGAAAAACAGATCCGAACCCTCTCTCAGGAACTTATCAAAGCGCAAGAGAGTGAGCGCCAGCGCATCGCCATGGACCTTCACGACAACGTTGCCCAAGACCTTGCCACCTTAAAAATCGGCTGGGACACCCTTTTTGACAACCAGGCCACCATGCCTCCAGGCACGCGAGAGCGTATCCAGCATCTCTCCCGCCTCCTTAAAAATTCCATTCAGAGCATTCGAGGCCTCGCCTACAACTTGCAACCCCCAGAATTGGAACAACTGGGCCTGATCACGGCCATCAGCCGATTCTGCGATGAACAAAGCACCCGCTACGGCGCCTCCATTGATCTGTTTACTGCAGGGGTACGTGAGCTCACCCTCACCTTTGATATCCAGATCAACCTCTACAGACTCGTCCAAGAGGCTCTCACCAACGTTCGCAAACACGCCAGCGCCACACGGGTGACCATTCGCCTTACCGCCTCCCACCCCATGCTCATCCTCTACATTGAAGACAACGGCAAAGGGTTTTCCGTTAAAAAACGACTTGCTGAAGCAATAATGGAGAAACGAATGGGAGTGCGCAGCATGGAAGAACGGGTCAGCCTCTTGGGAGGCACCATGAAACTTACATCCGCCCCTGAAGAAGGGACGCGAATCCGCATTGAAGTTCCCATCGCAATCGCACAGCCCCACGCCGTAGGCCAGTAAGAGTGTCTCGACACCACCCGTCCCAAATGGTACAACCCCTTTATTAACCTCATGCTGCCTGTGGAGCCTGCCTCAACCCTTCTTCCAAACCAATGGAGCACCATGAATAAAATTGAGTTCAACGACGGCCTTCTGGAGTATCTCGCCACATCGCCAACCCCCTTTCATGCGGTGGCCAACCTGCGACCCCTTTTCGAATCCCAGGATTTTGAATATCTGGACGAGACGCAACCGTGGAATATCAAACCCGGTGGGCGCTATGTGGTGACCCGGAACGGATCGGCTCTCATCGCCTTTATCTTAGGCCAGCGTCCTCTCCACCGAAGCGGCCTGGCCATGGCAGGAGCTCACACAGACAGCCCCTGCCTTAAAGTCAAACCCTCTCCCCTTCTCACCGGCCCAGGCGGTGTGCGGCTTGGGGTAGAAGTTTACGGCAGCCCCCTTCTCAACACCTGGTTTGACCGAGATCTCTCCATAGCTGGAAGGGTCAGCTTTGTGCAGGAAGATGCCGGCTCCCAGGCCATCCAGAGCACCACGGTAGACCTAAAAAGGCCCCTGGCCGTTATCCCCAACCTTGCCATCCACCTTGACAGAGAAGCCAACAAAAACCGCTCCGTTCAAAACCAAAAAGAACTTCCCGCCCTCATCAGCGATGGAGCCCACCTCTCGGAGCCTTTGGAGGGCCTTCTCAAAAAAGAACTCGCCGAAAAGAGAATTGCTCTTGAAAGTGCCGCCATCCTGGAGTACGAGCTGCAGCTCTACGACACCCAACCGCCGGACTACACCGGACACACCCGCGAGCTCTTCTCTTCAGCCCGCATCGACAACCTTCTCTCCTGCTACACCCTGGCCCATGGCCTGGCAAACGCCTCGGCAGGGAAAAGCTCTCTCATTGTATTAAATGACCATGAAGAGGTGGGAAGCCACACCCCGGAAGGAGCCAGCGGCAATTTTCTCAGCCAGATCCTTGAAAGGATTCTCCCCGACCCCCAAGAGCGGGCCATGGCCCTTGCCCAATCCTTTATGATCTCTTCGGACAACGCCCACGCCCTACACCCGGCCCATGTCGAAAAATACGACCCTGGCCACAGCCCTCTTTTAAATAACGGGCCGGTTATCAAGTACAATGCAAACAGGCGCTACGCCACCACCAGCGAGACCGCGGCCCGTTTTCGGCTACTCTGCCGAAGCGCTGGCGTGCCGACTCAATCGTTTGTGATGAGAAGCGACATGCCGTGTGGCTCCACCATCGGACCGCTTGTTTCTTCTCTCACCGGTGTGCCCACCGTGGATATAGGGGTTCCCATGCTGGCCATGCACTCCATTCGAGAGACGGCAGGCTGTGAGGATGCCTTTTTCCTCTACCGCGTCATGGTTGAATACTTCCAATAGGCCCTGGGAGTCCTGGCCACCCCGGCCAGGATTCTCTCTTAAAAAACAGCACTCGCAAGAAGGTGCGCAAAAGGGGGGCAACAAAAATAATGATCCGGGGCTCTTGACGCCTTAAGGCCTGCTGGATTATAGGATCCTCGATTTCGTCACGACCGATCTTCCCGCCACAACCCAAGGGCCCCGCCCGAAAAGAGTTTAAAAAAAGCATATGACAGAGAACAAAAAGGCCTACTACAAAATTTCCACCCTTGAAAAAGGGCTGCAAGTTATCGAGCTGCTGGCAAAAAACAAGACCCTCTCTGTCACCGAGGTTGCCAAACACCTCGACCAGAATCGAAGCGCCAGTCACCGGTTTTTGGCAACCCTTCACGAGCTGGGTTACGTCCTCAAAGACTCGCAATCCAGATACAGGCTCTCCCTCAAACTCTTTGAGATCGCCAACCACATCGACGACGTGGATGAAGTCAGGTCCATGACCAGGCCCTTTATGCGCGAGCTCTCCACCACCCACCGGGAGACGGTCAACCTCGGCCGGCTGGAGGGAAGCGATGTGGTGACCATCGATACGGTTCTCGGCCCCGAGGTGATCAAGTTCGACTCACGTATTGGCGAACGATCTCCGGCCCACACCCTGGCCATGGGAAAGGCGATCCTTGCCTTTCGGTCAAAGGAGGAGCAGACCACCTACGCAGAAAACGCAAGGTTTTCAAGGCTCACCCCCAAAACCATCGCCACCAAAACCGCCTTTAAAAAAGAGCTTGAGGCGATTCGAAACCAGGGTTTTGCCATGGATGAGGAGGAGTGGTGTCTGGGGCTGCGCTGCGTTGCCATCCCCCTTTTCAACGACACCGAGCCCTCCTACGCTCTTTCGGTTTCCGGGCCCACCTCCCGCATGACCCCTGAAAAGGTCTCAGCCCTTCAGAGCGAGCTCCTCATGGTCTCTCGAGCCCTCTCCCAAAAATTCAACAGATAAGCACTTCGGGGGTCTGACTTTACTCACCAGAACCCCGCCCTCCCCTTTTTTTCAAAGAAAAAAGTTCATCTATACGGGAACTTTTCCGTATAGATGAACTTTTTCCTCACCTTGGCTTACCGAACAGCCATAATATTTTCTATTCTCTCCAAACACATGGTAACAAAAGAAGGAAAATAGGGCTTGACACCCTTTTCCTGTTTTTATAGCTTTGTCACAAATAAAGAGTATATGTAACAAATAATAAACATATGAGCTCGACAATAATGAAAACATAAAAAGTGAATGTCCAAAAGAACAAGGAGCCAATCCTATTGGTCTCGCACGAATCACAAGCTTTTTATGCAGGTATCAAGCCATTCTCCCCACAAAAAAGAGACCCCTCTGCTCAAGTGGTCTCCAACCGAGGTTTACATATGATGACGTTCCCACAGATGCTGACCATTCGTCAAAACTTTGAGCGGCCCGTGATATCTGACCCTGCAACCCATCTTGCAGAAAAGATCGACAATCTTAAAGACGCCCTTGCGTCTCGCATCGCCCCTGGCCAATCCGTGGCCATCGCCTGCCCCAGCCGTGGCATTGCCAGCTACCCCCTCATCATAAAAACCCTGGTTCAAAAGCTAAAAGAAATGGGCCTTAGGCCCTTTCTCTTTCCCGCCATGGGAAGCCACGGGGGAGCCACCGCCCAGGGCCAAAAGAGGACACTGGAGCATCTGGGCATCACAGAGAGCTATATCAAAGCCCCCATCCGCTCCTCCCTTGAGACCGTCCAGATCGGAACCACCGCCCAAGGCGTACCGGTAATGATGGACCGTCTCGCCTACGAGGCGGACCATGTGGTCCCCTTTAACCGCATCAAAAAACACACCGATTTTGAGGGAGATATCGAAAGCGGGCTCATGAAGATCTGTGTGATCGGCATGGGCAAATTTGAAGGGGCCGAAATCTACCACCGGGCCATGATGACCTATGGGCCCTCGACCATCATCAAAGCGGGCGGCCGTGTGGTGCTTGAAAAAACAAACATCCTTTTTGCCGTCGGCTCGGTGGAGAACGGCTACCACGAAACCGCAGCCCTTGAAGCGCTTCTGCCTTCACAGGTTGAAAGCGAAGAGAAGAGGCTCCTCGCCTGGTCCAAAGCCATCTCCCCAGGCCTCCCCTTTGACGAGGCGGACATTCTCTTGATCGACCGCGCCGGTAAAGAGATCGCCGGCTCGGGCGTGGACTACAAGGTCGTGGGCCGAATCGGCGCGCCCCTTTTTACACCGGAGCCGAAGCGGCCCAGCATTCGGCGCATCATGGTCTCCGACCTCACCGAAGCCTCCGGCGGCAACGCCTGCGGCCTTGGCATTTTCGATCTGATCACAAGCCGCCTCCACAACAAGGTGGACAGAAAAGCCACCGACCTCAACATCATCACCTCCTGCCTTCTCGAGATGGGCGGTCTTCCCTGCATTGCCGAAAACGACCAAGAGGGCATCGCCATTCTCATGCGCTGTATCGGCATGAAAAAGCCCCATGAGATCCGCATCATGCGAATCAGGGATACCTTAAGCCTCGATACCATACAGGTCTCCGAAAACTTTTCCAAAGAGCTTGAAAAGCGCCCGGATCTCACCCTCGTCAAAAAGCCGGAACCCATGCGTTTTAAAGACGGATACCTGGTACCATTTATCTAATTTTTCTCTTTGACTGAATTTATCTTCGCCAAAGCCCAGTATAAAGCTATCACCGATAGGTTAGGACAAGATTATGCTGAAAAGTCAGACCACCAGAGCCATCAACCCCGAAGCCGACCCTTTGATGCTGGGTGCAGGCTGGAGCCCCGCCGACCTCTCCTGCCCCCAGATTCTTCTAGATAGCGCCCACGGCGACAGCCATCCCGGCAGTCGCCATCTAAAAGAGCTCTCCGATGCGGCTCAAAATGGTGTCTACAAATGGGGAGGCAAGCCGTCCCAGTACACCACCACCGATATCTGCGATGGCGTGGCCTGCGGTCATGACGGCATCAACTACTCTCTGGTCTCAAGGGATCTTATGGCCGGCATGGTCGAAGCCCACGCCGCCTCCCTCCCCTATGACGGCCTCATCACCTTCTCGAGCTGCGACAAATCGGTTCCCGCCCACCTCATGGCCATCGCCCGGCTCAATCTGCCATCCCTTCACGTCTGCGTTGGTTCCATGATGCCTGTCCCCGAGTTCACCACAGCGGTGAAATGCTACGAAACGCGCGAGGCTCTTGCCAACGGAGAGATGGAGGCCCACACCGCCGACTTTTTCACAACCAACGCCTGCGGCTCTTATGGGGCCTGTCAGTACATGGGGTCTGCCGCCACCATGCAGATCCTTGCCGAAGCCATGGGCCTTGCCTTACCGGGCAACGCCCTCATGCCTGCCTGGGCCAATATTTTGCGCCACAAGGCACAGGAGGCAGGCCGGGCGGTGATGCGCCTTCAAGAGACCGGCATCACCGCCCACCAGATTCTCACCAAAAAAGCCTTTGAAAACGCCATCATGATCCATGCGGCGGTCTCAGGCTCCACCAACGCCCTTCTGCACCTACCGGCCATCGCCAAGCAGGCGGGCATTGCCATCGACCCCAAAGAGTTTGACCGCATTCACAAAGAAATCCCCGTGCTCTGCAGCCTTCAGCTTTCGGGCAAATGGCCCGGTCAGCTCCTCTGGTATGCGGGCGGGGTTCCCGGCATCATGCGCCAGTTAAAAGAGTTTCTCCACTTAGACGCTTTGACGGTCACCGGAAAAACCCTTGGAGAGAACCTGGAAGCCCTTGAAGCCCAAGATTTTTTTCAGCAGGCAAACCGCTACCTTTCAAACTACAAGCGCAGCCCCCAAGAAATCATCCAGCCCATCGACAAACCGTATAAAAAAGATGGGGGCCTCGGCATCCTCTTTGGCAACCTGGCTCCCGAAGGGGCTGTCATCAAGCACGCCTCCGTGGATCCTGCCATGCACGATCACACCGGGCCCGCGCGGGTGTTTGACAGCGAAGAGGCGGCCATCTGTGCCATTGAAAATGGGGAGATCATACCCGGAGACGTTGTGGTGATCCGGTTTGAAGGCCCCATGGGCTCGGGCATGCCCGAGATGTTTAAAACCACCGAAGTCCTCCACACCAAGGCTCACTTGAGAAACAGCGTGGCTCTGGTCACCGACGGACGGTTCTCGGGCGCAAGCCGAGGCCCTGCCGTGGGCCATGTCTCACCCGAGGCGGCCAAAGGCGGCCCCATCGCCCTGATTCAAGAAAACGATCTCATCCATATTCATGTGGAAAGAAGATGCGTTGCCCTGGTCGGCGTGGAGAAAGAAGAGAGATCAAAAGAGGAGATGCGAGAGATCCTGGCTGAAAGGAAGAAGAAACTTCCCCCTTACATTCAAAAGCGCCAAGGCATTCTGGGACTCTTCACCCGGACCGCCGCAAGCCCATGGGAGGGTGCTGGCATGTTTTAAAAAAAGCGACCCTTCCAAAGACAAAGCTGAATCGTTACACGCCTGCCCCTCCTAAAAAAGGGACAGGCTGCATAAAAAAGCACAGACAAAAAGGACCAAAGCCTCCACGCCAGGAAAAAAGATAGAAGAGACAAATCGATAAATGAAAAGGAGAGCCTATCGTATGGAATCCAATCTTGCCAAATTAGACAAGAAGATCTTCTGGCCGACGTTCATCATTCTGGTGATCGTCTCCATCCCCTGCTGCCTGCTTCCGGACAAAAGCGCCGAAATCGCAGGAACCGTCTTGAGCTTCCTCACCCACCAGCTGGGATGGCTCTTCCTCTGGTTTACAGCCGGCGCATGCGTCACCCTCGGATGGCTCGCCTTTGGAAAATATGGAAACGTGCGCATGGGCGGGCCGGACGTCAGGCCCGATTTCTCCACCTTCACCTGGTTTGCCATGCTCTTCTGCGCCAGTTTTGGATCTGGTCTTCTCTACTGGTCGGCCTGTGAATGGGGCTACCACTTTCAGTCCCCGGCGTGGCACGGCATTGCCCCCAAATCCAAAGAGGCCGGCGAGTGGGCCGTCACCTACGCCATGTACCACTGGGGTTTTGTGGCCTGGGTCATCTACTGCATCCCAACCCTTCCCATCGCCTACGCTTTCTACAACCGAAAGATTCCTTTCTTAAGGCTCTCTTCGGCATGCTCCGGTGTCATTGGCGAGCATCAGCACAGCCTTCTCGGCAAGGTGATCGACATGTGCTTCATGTTTGGCCTCATTGGCGGCACCGCGGCGGCCTTTGGCCTGGGCACCCCCATGCTCTCGGAAGGGGTCAGCCGTCTTACCGGCATCCCCAAGGGCTTTGGAATGGATGTGGCCATTCTGGGCTTTATGACCATTCTCTTCTCCATCTCCGTCTGGAGGGGCCTTGAAAAGGGAATCGCCACCCTCTCCAACATCAACATGTACTTTCTTGTGGGCCTTCTGGTTTTCGTGCTTCTGGCCGGCCCCACCGTTTATCTCATCAGCCAGTTCACCGACAGCTTAGGGCTTATTGTTCAAAATGTGGCCCACATGAGCCTCTACACCGACCCCATCCAAAATGGCGGTTTTCCCCAAGGCTGGACCATCTTCTACTGGGGCTGGTACGTGGCCCTGGCCCCCTTTGTGGGTCTGTTTACCGCCCGAGTCTCCAAGGGGCGCACCATCCGTGAAATTGTGGTGGCCGTGGTGATTGTGGGCGGGTTGGGATGCATGGCCTACATGGCTGTCATGGGCGGCACCGCCATGTACTTCGATATGAACAATATCGTCCCCTTCACCGACATCATGGCCAACGACGGCGCACCGGCTGCCATCATCTCCTTTGTTCAGCAGCTTCCCATGGGCAACCTGCTGGTTGCCATCTGGGTTCTCTGCGCCTTTATCTGCCTGGCCACAAACGTGGACTCCACCGCCTACTCCCTGGCCATCGTGGCCTCCACAAACGTCAAAGAGAACCAGGACCCCCCAAGGTGGCACCGCATGGTCTGGGCCTTTGCCCTGACCATCGTCGGCATTGCCCTTCTGGCCATGGGCGGCCTCAAACCCATCCAGACCATCTGTGTGGTCACCGCCCTGCCCCTTCTCATTGTGATCTCTCTTTCCGTCGTCAGCTTCATGCGCTGGCTCAAAGAGGATTACGGTGAACTGGAAAAAGAGCTCAGACCGGTCAACGAATACGACAACGGCACCCTTAAAAAAGCGAGTTAGTCCAAACCCGGCCCTGCTTAAAAAGCATGTTTTTTAAGCAGGGCAGCCTTTTCACGACTTATCTATGATGTAGGAACGCTCATGGCATTACACTCTGAAGTCAAAGTACTCTCACCCGAAGAGATGGACCGGGTCCATCAGGGATCTCTCAAAGTTCTGGAAGAGACTGGCGTGGTTTTCCACTCCGACGAAGCCCTTGAAATTTTCAAGGAAAACGACTTCAAAGTGGAGGGAAAGACCGTCTTCTTTTCAGCCACCCAGGTTGAAAAAGCGCTGGAACAAGCTCCCCCCACCTACGAATTCTGCGCACGAAACCCCGAGCACACCGTGAGTGTGGGTTCAAAAAAACACCTTCTTCAACCCGCCTTTGGGTGTGTTTTTGTTCAGGAACCTGGCAAAGAGAGGCGCAAAGGCACCCTGCAAGACTACATCAACTACCAACGCCTTGTTCAAGGCTCCGATCTCATCCAGCTGGCCGGGGGCGTGCCCATTGTGGCCGATGAAATCGACCCGGATGTTCGCCACCTTCACCAGATGTACGCCTCCCTCAAGTACACCGACAAACCCCTGATCGGTTGGGCCGCCACCCAGCGTCAAACCAACGAGATGCTCGACTTGATGGAGATCGCCTACGGCGGAAAAGAGGTGCTTGAAAGCCGCTACGTCTTGGGTTCGGGCATCAACCCCTTAAGCCCCCTCTCCTACTCCACCGAAACCCTTGAGTGCGTGATTGCCAACGCCAAACGAAACCAGGTGCTCCTCATCACGCCGGCCGCCATGGCTGGCATTACCGCTCCCATCGATGTTCTGGGAACCGCCCTTTTGCAAAACGCCGAAACCCTTGCCTGCATCGTCCTCATTCAACTGATCAAACCCGGCCTTCCCGTGGTATACGCCCCAGCCTCTGTGGCGGGTTACATGAAGCGGGCCAGCTTCTGCACCGGCTCTCCCGAAAGCATTCTCATCAACCTGGTGAGCCTTCAGCTGGCAAGGGATCTCTACAAGATCCCCACAAGAACCTTAACCGGCCACACCGACGCCAAAGTGCCCGACTACCAGGCCGGCATGGAGACCATGCAGTCCCTTCTTCTCTCCTGCCTTGGCGGCGCAGAGATCCTCACCCAATCTCTGGGCACCCTGGAGTCCTACATGACCATCTCCTTTGAAAAGTTCATTCTCGACGAAGAGATGTTCTCACGCGCCATGCGCATTCATCAGGGCATGGACACCAGCAACCTGGATGAGACCATCGCCCTCATACAAGAGGTGGCAAGCTCCGGAAACTACCTCACCCACCCCAGCACCTTTAAAAAATTCAGAGATTGCTGGCAGCCCATCGCATCCGACTGGCAGGACCACGACAGCTGGTACCGGGCCGGAGGAAAGGATGCCGTGGAGATGGCCCACGAAATTTATGAAGCGCGAATGGCCCAAGAGCCCGAAACCTTTTTGGATGAGACAACCGAAAAGGCCATTTTGGATTACATCAAACAGGCAGAAGCAAGCCGCAAATAGAAGGAGTAAAGAGATGAACTCAAAAGAACGCGTCATGGCCGCCCTTCGCCTGGAAGAACCCGACAAGATCCCTTTTATCGACTGGGTCCTGCCCAAAATCCGGTCTGAAATCATTGTTCGAAAAGGGGGGGACCCCAACATGGATCAGGCCCAATTTGCCAAACTCATCGGCATGGATGCCATCAGCATGGAGGCTTACTGCGCCCCTTACTTTTGCGAAACCATCGTGGACGACAACGGGGTGGAACACCTTCAGGGCGCAGGGCTCATTAAAACCGAAGCCGACCTGGATAAAATGGTCTTCACCGACCCCAAATCCCCCGGCTTTTTCGATGAAGCAAAGCGTTTTATCGACAAATACGGAGACTCAGGGCTGGCGCTTTTTGCCGGCTTTCGCACCGGCATGCTCAACACCCTCTTCTCCATGGGCATGATGGATTTTTCCATGGCCCTTCACCGAAACCGCCCCTTTCTGGACACCGTTATCGAGCGGTTCAACGAGTGGAACATTCAGGTTCTTGAGGGTCTTCAGCCTTTGGGATTTGACTTTCTCATGTCCTACGACGACATCGCCTTTAACTCCGGCCCCATGTTCAACCCGAAAACCTTAAAAGAGGTGTTTCTTCCCGGCATTCAGCCCGTTTTGGACACCATCAAAATGCCCTGGGCCTTTCACAGCGACGGCAACCTCGCCCCGGTCATGGACGATCTGGTGGGCATGGGCATGAACAGCATCATGAGCTTTCAGCCGGATGTCATGAACATCAAAGAGATGAAAGAGGCATACGGAGACCGCATCTGCGTCTGGGGCAATATCGACCTCCATTACACCCTTACCCGCGGCAGCGTGGAGGAGACCATCACCGAAGTCAAACAGCGCATCGAAGAGTGCGGCCCCGGCGGAGGCTTTATCATCTCCAGCTCCAACGCCATCACCGACTACTGCAACGTCGACAACGTCATGGCCATGATCGATACCATCGACACCTGCCGCGACTACCCCATAAACCTGTCATAGGGTTGCCCTTGGCTCGCCTTCGGCGAGTCGCTTTTTTGAAAAATGGCTCCCGCAAAAAACGTTTCCATTGCCCATATGTCTTATGGGCAATGGAAACGTCTATTTTCAGCAGCCTCGGCGCATTCACCTTATGATTTCCGGGTGCCTGCACCCGGGGAGGCAAAGCCAATGAAACACACGTACGCCCCTTCCCTTGACGTTCAAAAAAAATGCAAAACCCTTGCGGCCAAGCTTTCGAGCAAACTCCATAAAGAGCGTCTCATCACCTCCCCCATCAAAACCATCGCACTGGGCACCGACGCCGGCCTCTACCGAAAAGTCCCCGGCCTGGTGGTTCGGGTTGAAAACGAGGAGGAGCTCACCTTTGTCATGGCGGCCTGCCACGACCTCGACCTTGCCTTCACCTTTCGAGGCAGCGGCACCTCGGTATCGGGTCAGGCCATCTCAGAGAGCGTTCTTATCATGCTCACCCAAGCGTGGAGGGATGCGGAAGTAAGGGAGAACGGAAAAAAGGTGTGGGCCGCCTGCGGAATAACCGGCGGAGAGGTGAACCGACTTCTCTCAGTCTTTGGACGAAAGCTCGGCCCCGACCCGGCCTCCCTTCAATCGGCCACCATCGGGGGCATGGTGGCCAACAACTCATCGGGCATGAGCTGTGGCGTGGCAAAAAACAGCCAGAAAACCCTGGCCTCCATGCGCATGATCTTAGCCGACGGCACCTGCCTTGATACCGCAGACCACCAAAGCAGAGAGGCCTTTAAAAAAGCGCGCCCCGATATTGTTCAAGGGCTTGCGGCGCTCTCCCAAAAAATCAGGCACACACCCGAGCTGCTCTCCCGCATTCAACATAAGTACGCCATCAAAAACACCACCGGTTTTTCGGTCAACGCCCTTGTCGACCATGATGATCCCATCGAGATGCTGGCCCATTTGATGGTGGGCTCGGAAGGGTGCCTTGGGTTTATCTCCGGCGTGGAGTTTAAAACCGTTTCCAACCCGCCCCTTCGGGCCACGGCCATGCTGGTGTTTGAAAACCTCGGCCAGGCGTGCGAAACCCTCCTGCGCCTCAAAGATAAAAACCTCGATGCGGCCGAGCTTATGGACCGGGCCACACTAAGGGCCTTAGAGGACCTTCCCGAAATCCCCCCCATGATGAAAGGGCTTCAAGACGATGCCGCAGCCCTTCTTATCGAAACCCGGGCCGCCTCCGAAGAGGGGTTGAACTCTCAGGTTCGAGCTCTCGAAAAGATCCTCAAAGATGCGCCCCTTTCAAGCCCCGCCGAGTTCTTTTTTGACCCTGCGGCCTGTGCCAGGCTCTGGGAGATCCGAGACGGCTTTGACCCCATCATCTGCGCCAAAGCCCCTGCCGGAACCGTCATGATCTCCGAAGATATCGCCCTTCACTTAGAAGACCTGGCTCCGGCCATCGCCGATTTTCACACGCTTTTCAAACGTCACGGCTACCACGACGCCGTCATCTTCGGCCACGCCCTGGCCGGAAACCTCCACTTTGTTCTTCTTCAGGATTTCAACGACAAAAAAGAGATCGCCCGCTACAAAATCTTTCTTGAAGAGCTGGTGGATCTGGTGGTGGACAAGTACGACGGCTCACTCAAGGCAGAGCACGGCACCGGCCGCAACATGGCCCCCTTTGTCAAAAAAGAGTGGGGCGATGCCATCTACGAAATCATGGGGGAACTCAAAGGGCTTCTGGACCCCAAAGGACTTTTAAACCCCGGCGTGATTCTCACCGACAACCCCCAGGCCCATATCACCGATCTCAAGACCTTCCCTTCGGTGGACGCCCAGGTGGATGCCTGCATTGAATGCGGCTTCTGCGAGCGCTTCTGTGTGGCAAACGGCCTCACCCTCTCTGCCCGGCAGCGCATTGTCATCCTCAGAACCATGGCAGCCCTTCAAAAGCCAAGCTCAAAAAGAGACTCGGCCCTTTTTAAAGAGCTCTTGAAAGACTACCCCTACCAGGTTTTAGAGAGCTGCGCCGCCGACGGACTCTGCGCCGTGGCCTGCCCCTCGGGCATCAATACCGGGCAATTTATCAAAACGCTCCGGGAAAAAGAGGCGGGAAAAATCCCACAAAAACTGGCGGGTTTTATCGGAAGCCACATCAAAGAGGCCGAAAAGGCAGGAAGGCTTGGGTTAAAACTGGCCCAGACGGCCAGAGCCGTTATGGGAGAGACATGGCTTCAAGAGAAAACAGCGGCCTTTCGAGGCATCACCAAAGGCCGCACCCCCGTCTGGCTCTCGCACATGCCCCTTGCCCAGAGCCCCCTTAAACCATGCAGCACCTCAGCTGAAAACCGCATCGTCTACTTTCCCTCTTGCATCAACCGAACCATGGGAGCTGACCCTGAATCGCCGAGAGATGAGGCGATCTTTACCCTGGTGCAGCGGCTCTGCCAAAAGGCGGGCCTCGGCATCACCCTTCCGGAAGAGATCCAAAAGCTCTGCTGCGGCCTCTCCTTTGCCAGCAAAGGGATGAAAAAGGCCGCCCAAAAACGCGAAGCAAGCCTCAACCGCGCCCTTCTTGACGCCACACAAAACGGAAGATACCCCGTGCTCTGCGATATGAGCCCGTGCCTTCTCCATATGAGAGAGACCCTTGACCCAAGGCTTACACTCATGGAGCCCGTGACCTTTGCCCTTGACTGTCTCATACCAAAGCTTGCCCTTAAAAAAGTCAAAGGCCCGGTGGTGGTGCATCCGGTCTGCTCCCTAAAAAAGATGGGACTGGAAGAAAAGCTCACCGAACTGGCGAAGCTCCTTTCCGACGAGGTGGTCACCACAAGCACCAACTGCTGCGGGTTTGCAGGGGACAAAGGCTTTACCACCCCAGAGCTCAACCGCCACGGCTTAAGGGATCTTAAAAAACAGATCCCCCAAGGGGCCACCCAGGGGTACTCCACCAGCCGAACCTGCGAAATCGGGCTCTCCGAGGAGTCGGGCATTCTCTTTCAATCCATCCTCTACCTGGTGGATGAAGCCGCGTCTTGATGCGATCAAAAAGTGGGGTGGCCGCCAATGATCCAGATTCCATGTTCCACCAAATATTGCTGCCCATCTCAAGCGATTTGTTCAAAACCCGGTATCCGCACATTGGGCCCCCCTGGTTGACAGAGAACAGGAATGATGATAATCGTCACAAATAATAACTATCTGTCTCTTTATTTGTGACAATAATAACTGAGACACTGCTGATACAGGCAGAGCTTAAAAATACCCAGAACCCTGAATCATTTAGAATCATCCTTATTTAAAAAGTAGGTTAGTCAAGGGAGGTACTATGAGCAAAAAACACGATGTGGCCAGACGCCTGGATCATGAACAGATAAGAGACCGAGTGGCCGTCTACGACTTCACCATGGGCCTCATTGAGATCAAGGGCAAAGACGCCAAGGCCTTTCTGGAAGAGATGTGTGTGAACAGCATCGCCCGCCTGGTGCCGGGTCAGATCACCTACACCAGCCTCTTGAACGAGCAGGCCCAGATGATCGACGACGTCACCGTCTATTGCTTTGCCCAAGAGAAATTCTGGATGATCTCCGCCTTCAAAGACGACACCCTCCTCTGGTTCAACGAACACCGCGGCAACCGCGCCGTCTCCTTTGAGGACATGTCCGATGAAATCGCCCTCTGGTCCATTCAGGGCCCCGAGTCCAGACGTCTCATCGCCTCATGCATGCTCTCGGACATGACCGACATGAAGTACTACACCTTCATGGAAAACGAGATTGCCAGCGTGCCTGTCATCCTCTCCCGCACCGGTTTTACCGGCGAGCTGGGCTTTGAGATCTTTGCCGACGCCACCCGCATGGAGCGCATTGTGGATCGCCTGCTTCAGCGCGGCAAAAAATTCGGCGTAAAGCTCATTGAGAGCGACGTGACCCTTGAGAGCGTTCCAACCGAAAAGGGCCTGGTCACCATTCGAGACTTCCGCGGCAACAACCCGCTGGAGCTGGGCATGGGATGGTCTGTGAAGTGGGACAAAGAGTTCATCGGTAAAAAAGCTCTGGAGGCCGTGAAAAAGAAAGGACCCGCGCGAAAACTCACAGGTTTTGTGGCGGTAGACGATGAGATCGACATCGAACTGGAGAGCCCGGTTAAGATAGAGGGAAAGGTGGTGGGAAAGGTGACCACCGCAAATTACGGTTACACCGTGGAAAAAAGCATTGGTTACGCTCTGGTGGATGCCAATGTGGCTGAAAATGGGGCCAAAGCGGTTGTGGAGACCGACGGAAAGAAGGTTGAAGTCACCTTCTGCGGACGGGTCTTCTACGATGCCGAAAGAAAGCGGGTCAACGCCATTCAAAATGTGGGCAGCCTCTCCTTTGAAAGCACCCGCGACTTCCTTGAAAACCGAAATTTCGCCTCTGCCAGGCCCATTCAGGGTGTCTTTGCCGCCATGCCGACCCCCATGCTCGGCGATGAAAGCCTCGATGTAGAGAACATCGCCGTTCAGGTGAACCGCTGCATCGAAAACGGACTGGATGGTATTTTGATCGGCGGCAACTCCGGTGAGTTTCCCTCTTTGAGCCTTGAGGAGCGAAAGCTTCTCTTTAAAACATCCGTAGAGGCCGCCTCTGGCCGCTGCAAAATCGTGGCGTGCACCGGTGCCAACACCACCCAGTGGACCAAAGAGCTCTGCTCTTACGCGGGTGAAATCGGTGCCGACTACGTTCTCGTCATGACCCCTTATGACCCCGCCACCACCGATGAAGGCATCGTCGCCTTCTACGAAGAGATTGCCGACCTCTGCCAGGTGGGCGTCATGATCTACCACTACCCCGACGCCACCAACGTCACCATGGGTGCCGAAGAGATCGCCCAGCTCGCCCGACACAAAAACATCGTGGGCATCAAAAACGTGGCGGATCTCTCCAGTACCGTGGGCATTGTCAACGCCACACGCCATCAATCCTTTTCCGTTTTAAGCGGTCTCGATGAGGTCTTCCTCGGCACCCTTGCCGTGGGAGGAGATGGGTTCATGGGTGTGGGGGCTGCCGTGGCACCCGCCCTCTGCCGAGAGCTCTACGACAGCTACCAGGCGGGCAATATGGAGAAGGCCCAAGAGTGCCACAGAAAACTCTGCCGGATCATGGAGGTGGTCTTCGCCCTTCCGTTTCCCGGCGCCCTTAAAGCCTCTGTGGAGGTTCAGGGGTATTGCTGTGGTCATCCCAGGCGTCCGTCCGCGGCCATCGACCAGGAGGGCCGCAGACAGCTTCACAACATTCTCGTTCAGACAGGCGTAATGGAAGGATAATATGCCTCTTTTCATAAAAGAGATCGGGTGTTGATTTTTCAGCGAATCATCTTCACCCTCTCCATGAAAAGCGCACCACAACAACCCAAACCTTACCAAACCTTTTAGCTGCCCTGAAAAATCACACCGTGCATTGACTTGGAGAGCCGAAAGTTTCAGGCAAAAGAAAAAATTGATGATGGGGCATTCAGACTTAATACGCTTTTAGGCCTAAAAATAGAAAGAATTAAGACTGGGAATCCAAAAAATCCACAGGCCGATCCGCTCAAACAAAAGAGTGCCATACACCGATAGGCAAGCCTGCAGTGCTTGATTTAGGAGAGAATTATGGCTTTTTGAAAAGAGGCGGATCGAACCTGTGAATTAGGGCATGCTCCCTTTGTTACGAAAAGAACATGCTATATATGATACGATCACCTGTAAGGACTCCTCCCAGATGGGGATGATTCCGGTGATCATAGGGGCAAAGAGGATGGCTTTACAAAGAGTGAGAAGCCGATTTTTGGACAAAAAAAAACCGAAAGAGAAGAGAATGTGGCGTCCCCAAGGGGATTTGAACCCCTGTCGCCGGCGTGAAAGGCCGGTGTCCTGGACCAGGCTAGACGATGGGGACGCAAGTATCATTCTTTTCACTTTCAGGTTTGTGGCGGGAGTGACGAGA
>JAKSCC010000103.1 GCA_022360815.1 Desulfobacterales bacterium | reverse complement strand
GGTGCGTTGATGCTGCCCATTTTACGGGGCGTGCTGCGCAAGCTGTGGATGATCGCCCTGCCGCTCATCGGCCTTGCCGCTCTCTTTTCAGTTCCTGACGGCGTCCACTGGACCCTGCCGTTCATGGGCTACGATCTGATCTTTGGCCGGGTGGACGGGCTCTCCCGAATCTTTGCCATGATCTTCTGCGGTGCTGCCACTGCGGGAGCCATCTACTGCTGGCATGAGAAAGACGCCCTCTCCCATACCTCTGCCATGGTCTATGCGGGAAGCGCTGTAGGGGTGACCCTGGCCGGTGATTTCTTCTCCCTCTATATCTTTTGGGAGTTCATGGCCGTGGCCTCCACCTTTCTCATCCTGGCAAGAAAGACCAAAAGGTCTCAAAAGGCTGCCTTCCGCTACATCATGGTTCACATCATCGGCGGGCTGGCCCTTCTTGCGGGGATTGTGCTTCATATTCAGGAGACCGGCACCACCAGCTTCTCAGCCATTGAGCTGGGGTCTCTTGCCTCCTGGCTGATCTTTGCAGGGGTGGCTGTCAACGCAGCCATCTATCCGCTGCACGCCTGGCTAAAGGACGCCTACCCAGAAGCCACCGTCACCGGGGCCGTTTTCTTAAGCTCGTTTACCACCAAGAGCGCGGTCTACACCATGGCCCGCATCTTCCCAGGGGCCGACATTCTCATCCCCCTGGGCCTTGCCATGGCGCTTATCCCCCTGGTCTACGCACTTATCGAAAACAACCTTCGAAGGGTTCTGGCGTATAGTCTCATCAACCAGGTGGGCTTTATGATCGTGGGCATTGGCATCGGCACCGACCTTGCCCTAAACGGCGTGGCCGCCCACGCGGTCTGCCATATCTTATATAAGTCTCTTCTCTTCATGAGTGCAGGCGCCATTATTCAGCAAACCGGAAAAGAGACCCTTTCGGATCTGGGCGGGCTTTTTAAATCCATGCCCTGGACCGCCACCTTCTGCATTGTGGGCGGCCTCTCCATGTCCACGCCCCTTTTCTGCGGATTTGTGAGCAAGTCCATGATCATCTCCGCTGCGGGACACGAGCACCTCACCCTAGCCTGGTTTATTCTCCAGTTCTGCGCCGTGGGCGTTTTCGCCTTTGTGGGCTTTCGGATTCCCTACCTCGCCTTTTTCAACCAAGATGCAGGCCTTACCCCCAACGAAGCTCCCTGGAACATGCGCATCGCCATGGGCCTCACCGCCCTGGGCTGCGTCTTTGTGGGCGTCAACCACGAAGCGCTCTACGCCATGCTTCCCTTTGCCGCCGAGTACGAACCCTACACCACAGCCCACGTGGTCAATCAACTCCAGCTTCAGTTCTTCGGCTCCCTTGCCTTTGTCCTGCTTCTCGCCAAAGGACTCATGCCCGGGCTGAGTGCCCCTAAAAACCTGGACACGGACGACCTCTACTGCGGCTTCGGACGCATTCTGGTAAACGTTGCCGACAAGCTCTTCAACGGCATCAACAGCGCCAGCGATGCTTTCTTTGTGAAAGGCATCACCGGCTCCATCAACCGCTTTGCACAAAAAGCACCGCAAACCCTGGCCGTGGCCGTGCTGGCTCCTTTCTCAGGATTCATCGATAAAGAGACCGCTCGAGGCGAGCACCCCACCACACGAATTAAGATGGCGTTTCAAAGCGGCACCGTACCCACGGGGGTCGGCGCCTTCTGTGCCGTGATCTTTATTTTTGTACTATTTGTGTTTAAGGGGTAGCCCCCTGCTCCCCAGACTCGCAAATGCTCCGAGGCTCCACCTCGTCACATTTGCCAACGGCCTTCGGTCACAAAACAAAATTACGCGCCATGCATT
>JAKSCC010000173.1 GCA_022360815.1 Desulfobacterales bacterium | reverse complement strand
CTCGGCCTGGGAGGCAAGGGAAAATCCGCCTACGTCTCTGACGACCACTTTGCCAGCCTGATCACCGATGGCACCGGTATCGACCTGATCCAAGATGGCGGATCCTACATCTACACCGCACCTTCGAATAAGCAATTCTCCGATTACGTCACCTGGGGATACTGGGGCACCGCATACAAAGACGCTTCAAGTGACACCTACCACCTGAGCATGCCCAACAACTTCTGGATTGCTGGAGAACGCACTCCGGACACGCAAATCAGTGACCTTATCGGCTCCGGTGCAAAAGCCACTTACAAAGGGGGAGCCGAAGGCATCATGATCTCAAACACAGGGGATGTGGGCCAACTAACCGGCGGATCATCCAATTTCGACTTTGACTTTGGCGACAAAACATTTGCTGGCACAATTACTTTTGACGGCAACCTCAGCCTCTCTTTCGATGGTGGTCTTTCTTCAGACTCATTTTCCGATACGCAAAACAACACCCATCAACTACACGGTGCATTCTTTGGTCCAAACGCCGAAGCCATTGCCGGAAACTTTAAGACCAACAACGGAACCAGCAACACCTACATGGGCATCTTTGGAGGGCAACGATAAGAACGCCATGAACTTTCTGGAGTGGACGCCTCTTAAAACAGGAATTATAGTCATCTTTCTGTCATGCCTTGTGAGCTACCACTTTGGCATGGAGAAGCCCTCATTTTTCGTCGCGTTGGACCACCGAATCTTTGATGAGATGTTTCGTATTCGAGGAACCCAACCCACAGCCGAAGCCGTTGTCATTGTAGACATCGACGAAGAGAGCCTGGCCACCTTCGGCCAGTGGCCCTGGCCACGGCAAACCGTTGCACAACTTCTCCAAACCCTGACCCAGGCCGGGGCAAAATCTGTCGGGTTTGATATGGTCTTCTCAGAGCGGGATCGCACCACGCCCAAAGAGTACATGGCCAAACACCCCCACCTTTTCAAAACAGAGCCCAAAGACTCCGATTTCATCAAACGCTGGGAAAACCCCTCATGGGATCATGATGTCCAGCTTGGTCAGGCCATGGCCATCGGCAATACGGTGGCTGGCTACCCCTTTCTCTTCAAACATGACGGCCTGGCCGATGAAAACCAAACCCCCTTTCCTTCGGCAACCTTTCAGCTCATCCCCCCATCCCTTAACTGGGGACAAATCAATCTCATCAAGGCCTACCGGCCTGTGTTGAATATTCCAGAAGTGGCCATGTCAGCCACAGAAGGCTTCTTCAACGTGTTTCCCGACCCCAGCGGCACCATACGCCAGGTTCCTCTTCTGATCAGCCTCAACCAAAGGCCCTACTCCAGCCTCGCACTGGAGATGTTCAGACTGGGAGAAGGCATTGACACCATCACCGTGGAAGTCTCCGACCTCACACTCCATGAAGAAAAACCCCTTCGAGGGCTTCGCCTGGGGCATCGCTTGATACCCACAGATACCCGAGGGCAAATCACCGTCAACTTCAGAGGACCATCCTTCACCTTTCCTTTCATTTCTGCGGCTGATGCAATGCGAGGCGATGCCAAAAACCGCATCAAAAACCGCCATGTGCTGATCGGCTCTTCGGCGGCCGGGATCATGGACTTTGTGGCCACACCATTCTCCTCCATCTTTCCCGGTGTGGAAGTCCACGCAACCGTCATCGACAACATCATCCAAAACGATGCCTTTACCTACGACAGGCTCACCGAAGTGGGCTTTACCTACACCCTTATTGTTGGCGGCGGCCTTCTCCTCACCTTTCTTCTCATCTGGCTTCCCCCACTGTCTGGCAGTTTGGCCGCCCTTGGCATGCTGATCTCTATTGTGGCAGGCAACCACTTTTTCTTCTTTTTAAACAACCAGATGATGGGCATTTCCTTCCCTTTGTCTGCTCTTACACTCCTTTTTCTTGCAGTGAACACCACCAACTATTTTCATGAGGGAGCCCATCGAAAATTTATTAAAGGGGCTTTCTCCCTCTATGTCGCCCCTTCGGTGGTCAATCAGCTGATGAAGGACCCCAAAAAGCTCTCTCTCAACGTCGAAAAACGAGAGGTCACCATCTTCTTCAGCGACATTCGAGGTTTTACAACCCTTTCCGAAAAAATGCCCCCGGACCAGCTGGGGGCATTTATGAATGCCTACCTCACTGTTATCAGTGATATCATTATGGACCATGGCGGATTGGTGGATAAATATATTGGAGACGCAGTGATGGCCATATGGGGGACGCCCCTTGAAGATGAAGCCCAGGCAGAAAAAGCCGTCTCTGCCGCCCTGAAAGTGCAAGAAGCCTTGGACGGTTTTTTTAGCAGATGGAGCCAGGGTGGAATCATGGCCAGAACAGGTATCGGCCTCAATACAGGCATTGTCAGTGCCGGCAACTTTGGAAGCGAAAAGCGTTTTGACTACACTGTTTTAGGAGATGCAGTCAACCTGGCCTCACGTATTGAAGGGTTGACCAAACACTACGGCGTGGATGTAATCATTTCAGAAGAAACCCACAAAAAGCTTCCAGAAACCATCTTCTGCAGACACCTGGACACCGTGTGCGTCAAAGGCAAAACTCAGGCGGTGCCCATTTATCAACCCCTATGCATCGGCACCCCAACCGCTTCTCTCCAGCAGGAGGTCTCATTGTTTCACCAAGGCATTGACCTTTACAACCACCGAGCATTTGTCGATGCACAAAAAACGATACAATCTCTTGAGCACCAAAACCCATCCTCTCTTTACCAGCTTTATCTCCAGCGCATTTCACACTGCATTGAGAACCCGCCGCCCCCTGAGTGGGAACCCGTGCACATACTAAGTGAAAAGTAGAAGGGTCACGATATCTGAATAACATCGTAAAAAACAAACGTTCCTGTTGCCAAGCCGTCATCATTGAAGCCCGTCACAGCTGAGTCATCGAATAACTGAATTTTTATACTTGCTCTTCACTAAATGGTTGCTTTATGATGCCTGACTTAAATTGCAACTGCGGCCTCTTTTCAGTCAGGCAATGCCTCCTGATCCCATGCCCTGCAGCCACCGCCTGCTGGCGACCATTCACACAAAAATCAATGCATCCAATCCTTCGGAGGAACTTCCCAATGGCCATTTTGACCATCTCCAGTCCGTCGCAATACATGCGCAAAATCGTAGCAAGACAACTTGCAGGAAAAACAGGCTTCTCCTGCGTCTCCCGAGAAATCCTTCTCGAAGCATCCGAGCAGTACAACGTACCACAAATCAAAATGGCCCGAGCCATGAACGAGAGCCCCACCATCTTTGAGCGGTTCACCCATGGAAAAGAGAAATACATCGCATTTTTCCGCGCCACCTTTCTGGAAAACCTTAAACAGGGCAACGTGATCTATCACGGCATTCTGGGCCAACTCTTTGTTCAAGGTGTCCCCCATGTGTTGAAAGTGCGTGTGGTTCCAAGTATGGAAATGCGCATTGCCGATGAGATGGAACGGGAAAACGTTACCAAGCAGGTGGCTCAAAAACGAATTGAGCAGGCCGACAAAGAGCGTGCCAACTGGAGTTCGGCCCTCTACAAAGTCGACACCACAGATTCCGACCTCTACGATCTGGTTATCAACCTTGACCACATTTCGGTGGAGCACTGTGTGGATATTATCCTAAGCACCTTAAACGCCCCCTACTACCAAAAACAGGAAGAGGCCCTTCACCACTTAAACGACCTTGCCGTGGTGGCTGCGGTCAAGGCGGCCATTGCCGATGACTATCTGGATGCCACAGTCTCCTGTACCGATGGAAACCTCTCTATCAAGCTCGATCCCCCGGTTTCTCAAGCGGAAAACCGAAAACAGGAGATTCTGACCCTTATTCGAGACATCGAGGGCATTGAAAGTGTGGATCTGGATATTCGATCTCAGATCATCTCCGGAACCCCCATGCATAAGTGAGAAGTTGGACCGCCAAATAGAGCGATGGCCCCAGCAAGAGCAGACGTTTCTATAAAAAGAAACATTTTCATTGACACCCTTCATGCAGCCATGTAAAACCTCGCTTAAGAAAATTGAAAGAGCGGCTCTTCAATGCCGCCTCGCAAACTGCCTATTATCTGTAAGGAAAACCGGCACTATGGTATCATCTACCTTAAAAACCTCACCCACTCTTCTTCCCACCTACTGGTGGTGGCGCACGCACATGCACGAGGTCTGCCCACACCCCCTTACATAAAAAAGCACGCATAAAAGCCAGACAAAAGGGACCGTGAGCACACCTCACGGTCCCTTTTTTATTTTTGAAAATCACCAAATGAAAAGGGCCCGTAACCGACACCTGACGTTACCGGCCCTTTTTTTATTTTACGTTCAAACAGCGAGCCTCTCTTTCGCTAAAAACAAGTCAGGAGCCTCCCATGTTTCTCAGAGAATTCCCTTCACGGGATCAATTTAACACCCTGGCCCAGAGCGCCGATGTCGTTCCACTCTGCAGGGAGATCCTTGCCGATATGGAGACACCGGTCTCCCTGCTCTCCCGATTCTACCGCCCTGAAAGCCCGGCTTTTCTACTGGAGAGCGTGGAAGGCGGCGAGCGATGGGGACGGTTCAGCTTCTTAGGGGTCTCGGCCCGCATGGAGGTTCAAATCTTTGCCGAACATGTGGAGATCGCCACGCAAGCGGGCAGAGAGACAAGAGATCATCAAGGCGATCCTCTGGGGCTTTTGCGGAACCTCATGACCCAGTTTAAGGCCGCCGAGCTACCCGAGTTGCCCCGTTTTCAAGGGGGGCTTACTGGCTACATGACCTATGAAATGGTCTCCTTTATTGAAAAGATTCCCCACAACGCCCCCAAAGAGAAACCCCTGGCCCACTTTGTCCTGGCCGATGAGATGCTTGTCTTTGACAATATCAGAAACACCATGATCGCTATGGTGCTCTGTTTTAAAGAGGACAATGAGAAAGAAGGTGACCTTTCAGGGCTCTACGATAAGGCTCAAAAAAGACTCAAGAGACTCATCCAAAATGTGGAAAGCGGCAAGGGCGATGCCTCTTTTCCAACACCTCAAGCGCCTCTGGTTCCCAAACCCCTCGTCTCCCAAGAGGCCTATCGAAACCGAGTGGAAAAGGTCAAAAAAGAGATCTTTGAAGGAGAGATCTTTCAGGCCGTTATTTCACAACCCTTTGTCTGCGATGCGCCCCCAAACCCCGTGGAACTCTACCGGGCTCAACGCTACATCAACCCGTCGCCCTACCTCTATTTTCTAAACCTCGGAAAGACCTGCCTGGTGGGCTCATCCCCCGAGGTCATGGTGAGACTTGAAAAGGGCGTAGCCACCTTGCGTCCCATCGCCGGCACCCGGCCCCGGGGGACAACCCAGCAGGAGGACCGCCACCTCGCTGACGATCTTTTGAAGGATGAAAAAGAGAGAGCCGAACACCTGATGCTGGTGGATCTGGGACGAAACGATCTGGGGCGCATCGCCAAAACCGGAACCGTTCAGGTGACAGACCTTATGGTCATCGAGCGCTACTCCCATGTCATGCACCTCGTCTCCAATATCTGCTGCGACGTAAAAGAGAACCTCGACGCCTTTGACCTCATCAAAGCCAGCTTTCCGGCCGGAACCCTCTCAGGGGCTCCCAAAGTGCGCGCCATGGAGATCATCGCCCAACTCGAAGAGATGCCAAGGGGGCCTTATGGCGGTGCGGTGGGCTACATCTCTTTTTCCGGCAACATGGATCTGGCCATCACCATCAGGACCGCTGTCATAGAAGAAGAGACCCTCACCATAAGGGCCGGGGCCGGCATCGTGGCCGACTCCGACCCCGAAACCGAACGACAAGAGTGCGTAAGCAAAGCCAAAGCCATCGAAAAAGCCTTGGCTTTACTGATGCAAAATGCGCAGCATCCGGCGGCAAGGGGCTAAAGCCCCTTGACCCCAGGTTCGCGAATGCTCCGGGCCTTCGGCCCCTCACATTCGCTTACCCCCACCCCCGTTCCGGGTGCGGGGGTAAAAAAACAGCAATCATAGAGGATCGAAAAACGAAAATTTTCGTCGGTCCTCAGAATTGGAAACCCCACACCCATGGCATGAATGCCAGAGACAACACCACGAGTCATATCTCTCACCGAGCATTCACCTTATGGGGGTCCAGGGGATCATCCCCTGGCCATCGGAGATAGAAAATTCATGATACTCATTATCGATAATTTTGATTCCTTTACCTACAACCTCGTGCAGTACGTGGAGATGGCGGGAGAAGAGGTGCGGGTCTTTCGAAACAACGCCATCACCGTGGATGAAATCCGTAAAATGAAACCCGGCGGCATTGTCATTTCACCGGGGCCGGGAAGGCCGGAGTCGGCAGGGGTAACCCTT
>JAKSCC010000207.1 GCA_022360815.1 Desulfobacterales bacterium | reverse complement strand
GTGCTGATAAAAGAGGGGCGCAGCGTTAACATCTGGTTGTTTGCGCCCTGAGAGGTATGATAAGAGAGACTTAATTTATAGGGTGGTGATTTGGCAAAAATTCGTCTTTGAGTCACCATCGTCTCCTATCAAATCCGTATAATTCCTACTCACAGTTACCTTCCTCAGACCTTTGGGTCTGGTTTTTCTGTATGGAGATCTGATCAAGCCATGAAAGTCATTAAAATTGGTGGCGGTTGTCTGAAAGGCAAAAAGACCATTGAATCCATTTTGGATCTGCTTGCACCCCGTGTTGACGGGGATATTATTGTTGTTTCAGCCTTGAATGGGATTACCGATATGCTAATCGACGGCATGGCAGATGCCTTGGTCGATGAGGAGACCATCGCCCCTCTTATGAGTCGGCTTCGAAACAGGCATATTTCTACGGCTCGTTATCTCATCTCAAATCCCGATCTTCAAAGGGCGTTCTCCAAATCGTTTGGAAGGGAACTTCAGCGCCTGGAGCGATACTACTACGGCCTCAGTTACACGGGAGAGTCAACACCCAAGATGCGGGATCTTATCAGCAGCTATGGTGAAAGATTCAGCGCAGAGCTTTTGACGGCAGCCATGCGGGATCGAGGGGTAAAAACCGAGTGCCGCATGCCCCAAAACATTGGCATGCTTACCGATGGAAAATACGAAGATGCCACCGCTGATCTGGAAGTGATTCGTACCAATTTCAGAAACCATCTGGGCCCCTTGGTGGAAGAGGGAACCGTTGTTTTTCTACCCGGATTTTACGGTATCAGCCAGGAGGGCAACATCACCACTTATGGACGGGGGGGCACCGACTACTCTGCAGCGGTGGCCACGGTGGCCATGGAAGCGGAAGTTCTGGAGTTCTGGAAAGATGTGGCCGGGTTTATGTCTGCTGATCCACGTATGGTTTCAAATGCAGAGCTGATTCCTGTGCTCTCTTATGCCGAAGCCGCAGAGCTTTGCTACTTTGGAGCGAAAATCCTTCATCCACGGGCTGTTGAGCCTGTAAGGCGTTACGGGTTGGATATTGCGATCAAGAGCACGCTCGACCCCGATGCGCGGGGCAGTCTTATCACCCAAAACAGCCCAGAAACCCCACATGTGATCAAAAGTGTGACGCAGAACACAGACGTTGGCCTGGTAAAGGTCTATGCTTCGGGCGTTGGCGCTCGGCCCGGCATGCTGGCTGATGTGGCGCGAACCGTTACAGAGCAGGGCATCAACATCAAGTCTGTGGTGACCTCTCAGACATGCATCTCTCTTCTTCTGGATAAAAAGGATATGGATGAGAGCTTTGCAGCCCTTGAAGAGCTGACCCCCAACCCTTTTCGAAAAGTCGAAAGGGAAGATGGAGTGGCTCTTATTGGTATGGTGGGCGAGGGGATGAGTGTGAACAAAGGCGTTGCTGCGCGGTGCTTCTCCACCATGGATGAGGCAGGTATCAACGTGGAGATGATCGCCTTTGGTCCCTCACCGGTGGCCCTCTATTTTCTTGTGCGTGAAGAGGATCTGAAGATCTCGGTGAAGGCACTTCATGAGAGTTTTTTTAACGGAAAAGCATAAATTCTGAACCTAACTGAAAGAAAGGATGTCCCATGGGCCTTTTGTCATTTTTTATAAAATCTCCTGAAGATTTGGAAAGAAAAGGCGATCAACTTGTTTTGGATGCGTTTTACGGGCCGGCCCGAAACGAGTATGCCAAAGCCTTGGAGAAGCTGGAGGGCAAAGGGCAGGGGAGTGACGCGATGTGTCTTCGTATTGAAGAGAAGTATGCTCAGTGCGGCGAGCATCTGGCACGTCAGCATGTCGCCCATGCAGAGGAACTCCATGGGTCGGGCATTGATGCCGAAGCCCATCATCTTCTCTCTTTGGCTCTGGATTTGGCTTTGGAGGAGGAGACAAAGAAAGCCGCTGAAAAGATATTAGGTAAGCTGAAAAGCGCCATGGACGTGGAAGAGGAGTGGGAGACGGAGGTTGAAGAGGCCGAGGAGGAAGATTTCTCGGACGATGCCATGGCTTTTGAGGCGCTTTGTATGTCCCTTGAAGAGACGCAAGGGGATGCCTACATGGCCTATGGGGAGACGTTTAAGAAGGGTTATACCGCGTTGAATACGGGGCGTTTTGAAGAAGGGGAAACCCTTTTAAGGGCGGCCCTTGAAGAGTTGGGTGAGGCGAGCTATGTGCCCCTTGAACTTGCGGCAGCCTGCAACAACACCGGAAAGATTGATGAAGCCAAAGGTTTTTTAAAGACCTTTCTCTCCCATCACCCCGGTCACCCTCAGGGAATCGAGCTTTTCTGCCATCTTCTTGCCGAATCTGGGGCCCAGGAAGATGCTTTAGAGGTTTTGGAAGGGCAGTTGGAGAAGATGACATCCTATCCAGTTCAGTTGATTCTTTTAAAATCTCGCCTTTTCATTACTCTGGGACGAGCCAAAAAAGCCGATGCCTGGCTTTCGGAAAACCTGGAGAGAGACTGGGATGATAATCTCGCCTACATGCTGGCCACCTTAAAAAAAGAGGCCGGAGACCTTTTGGCGGCTCGAAAAATCCTTGAATCTTCCATGGGGAGATGCAGCGGGTGCGGGCAGCGCGTGCCGTCTCACATTCAACTAGCTTACGCTGACTTAAGGGCCCAGGAAGGTGATACGTCAACTCAGCTTATTGAAAGCTATTTGAAGCTTGCCCTTGAAGATCCATCCATTGCGGGATCGGTTTATGGCGCTGTCAGCCAAATCTACCGAGCCAAAGGAGATCGCTCTGAGGCAGATCGTTATGCAAAAATGACGCAGGAGTAAATTCAAATTCTTTAAAAAGCAGACGCCTTTATCTGGTTGATTCACTTGAAGGACGTCTGCTTTTTAACTTTTCGGAGCCATCACGCACACACCGGATACGAGGAACCCATGAAGCGCATTCTCACCGTTTTTTCTCTTCTTACTCTTTTGGTTTTGGCAGGGGCAACGTCAGACGTTTTTGCGCAGACCGGTTTTCGCATTCTCGACATCGGAGAGCGTGAATATGACAACGGACCGGCCCTTTCCATTCTTTTTTCCGAACCTCTTTTGCGGTCATTTCGCCATGACGACATGGTGCGGGTAACCGTGGGAGACTCCCTGGCCGATGGCGGTTGGGTTCTATCCCAAGATGCCAGGCGACTCTGGTTTCCCCATGTGGAGGCGAACACACATTACACGGTGACCGTGCTGGAGAGCATGGAGTCGGAGTCTGGTGAACGTTTGGGGCATCAGGTCAGGCGGCATGTTACAACCCGTAAGGTGGAGCCTGCCGTGGCCTTTGCCTCAAGCGGGTTGGTGCT
>JAKSCC010000002.1 GCA_022360815.1 Desulfobacterales bacterium | reverse complement strand
CTTCGGCCTTCTCAAAGGCCTCTGCCATGATCTCGGCCTTTAACTCGGCACGGGCCGTCTTGAATTCATGATCGATATTGCGCTTGGCCTGCCCTTCGAGTTTTTCAGCGTAGGTCTCGGCCTCTTCGAGGATGCGTTTCTTAGCGGCTTCACCCTGCTCTTTGTACTGGGCAAGGATCTGCTCTTTTTCGCTTTCCAGAGACGCGATCTTGGTTTTGTATTCGGCCAAAGTCTTCTCCGCATCGGCTTTTTGGCCTTCCAGGGTCTCCAGCTCACTCTTGATGGTCTCAATACGGCCGGACAGCGCTTCGCTAACGGGCTTTCTCAAAACATAGAAAAGCAGTCCCATGAGAACCACAAAGTTCATCACACGGGCCGTATCGGTCGTAAGCCAATGTTTTGCTTCCGCTGCACCATGGGCCGAGCTGGACGCAAACGCTGCTCCGGCGACAAACGTCAAAGAGATGGCGAGTCCCCATGTGAGTAAAGTTTTTGCTTTCGGCGCCTTTAACGCATGGAACATTACAGTGCCCTCCCCAGAATCTTTTCGCCAATGGCCTGTGCAAAATCATCCACCTCACTCTTGAGGCTCTCTCGCACTGCGACCACTTCTTGAGAGATCTTTTCACGCACCGCGACAAGATCCTCCTGGGCACGGCTGGTGATCTCACCGACTATCCGCTTCTCCTCCTGGGATGCCTCATCAATGAGGGCATCTTTGAGCTCAACGCCCTGAGACCGCGCCTCCTTGATTCCGGCTGCAAACGTCTCCTCTACCTCGCGTACGCTTTCACCCGAGAGATCGATACTTTGATTCAACTCGTCAATGGTTTCACGACGCCTGGAGAGAATCCCTCGGATCGGCTTATACAAAACAATGTTCAGAATAAGGACCAAAAGGATAAAGTTGACAATTTGCACCAATACGGAAAAATCCACACTAACCATTGGTGACCCTCCAACAAAAGTTAATAAAAATTGGGCAGAAAAATAACAACAGCTACAAAAACCAAGACTGTATCGAGTCTTGGATAATCCCTACATTTTAGCACCGATGCTATATCAATTTTTATCTTTTTATGTCAACCTGTTTTAGAAAACATCGCCATAATTCACAAGTGAATTCAGCTTTTTCCAAAATGCCACAACCCTTACATGCCAAGGCTTTGGGATTTTATTTACAAGCAAAAGGTTACCACGGCAAAGGGAAGTAATGTCGTATGATATGATAAGCTCAAAAAACAAAGTACAAGATATAGGAAGGGAGTAAAATAAAAGCGGAATATGTAGAGGGTGGGGCCGAATATTCCCTGAGCAGACACACAGAGCCTCAACAAAAGCCCCAACAAAAAAGAAGGCAAGAAGAGCCTCAAGAGAAAAAGAAGTGAACCAAAAAAGGATATTACGAGGAACCTTGCATTTTCATGACGTTACAATGATAGAAGCCCCATGAAAAGCGCTCTTTTTTTCCTGCTTCAAACAACAGAACCTTTAGAACAAGATGACTACTTTCGAAATCGGCGCATACTGACGCCCATCAAAAGCCCAATCACCATCAATGTGGTCACCACCGAAGATCCACCGTAACTTACCAAAGGCAGGGGAACGCCTACCACAGGCATAAGCCCCATCACCATCCCCATATTGATAAAGGACTCCCAAAAGAGCATGGCCGTTACCCCCACGGCAGAAATCGTCCCAAAGGTATTGCGACTTTTATGGGCAATATTAAGACTCCAAATAAAGAGGGCACAGTAAAGAAGCACCAAAAATGACGCCCCTATAAACCCCCACTCTTCAGCCAAAACAGAAAGGATAAAGTCTGTATGTCTTTCTGGAAGAAAACTCAACGTATTCTGGGTACCCTTCAGAAACCCCTGCCCTGAAAGCATGCCCGAACCAATGGCGATCTTGGATTGGATAATGTGGTAGCCTGCCCCCAAGGGTTCACGATCTGGATTCAAAAAGGTAAGCACCCTCTCCTTCTGATACGGCTTCAGCAAAAAGAGCCATGACCCCACAACCATTCCCAAGCCTGCGCAGATAAGGGCTGTTAACGTTCGGCGCTCAATTTTGACAAAAAGAGTCATAATCCCTGCGATCATGACAATCAAAAGACCGGTCCCCAAGTCTGGCTGAAGAAAAATCAAACCAAAAGGCAGAAGGACAATGGCCCCAGGTTTGATCAGCTCCCGAAACCCCAATCCACGTGTGGTGGTGTTCCGGGCGTAGTGTCGCGCCAGCATGAGAATGACACCCACCTTGGCGAGTTCAGACGGTTGAAGGGTCAGTGGTCCCAAAACCAGCCACCGGCGAGAGCCTCCGACCACACGCCCTGCCACAAGAACCACCAAGAGAAGGGCGACGCACCCCGCATAGATGGCAGGCGTTAGCCGTTCCACCTCCTTGGGGTCCATGCAAAGAATCACAAACATGGCGGCAAACCCACCGCCCATCCACACCAACTGCTTCATAAAAAGCGGACGCAAAGAGGGGTCTGACCCGGCATACACCGCACTGTAAAGAGCCACCAACCCCACCCCGCAAAGAAGCAGTGTGATAAGAAGAAGCCCCCAGTCAAAATGCTCAACAAGCCGCCTGTCAATCACCTGCGATCTCCCCTTTTTCCAACCAGGTTTCCATCACCTCCCTGGCGATGGGCGCCGCTTTTGTAGAGCCGCCTTCGCCGTGCTCCACAATCACAGCCACAGCAATGGTGGGATTCTCCACCGGAGCATAGGAGACAAACCAGGCATGATCCCTAAATTTCTTTGGATTTCTTTTCTTTTTCTTCTCGGCATCGTCATGACCCTTGCCGACCACCTGCGCCGTGCCGGTTTTTCCTGCCACAAGCACGCCTTCAATGGCAGCCCCACGGGCGGTTCCCCTCTTGCCATGGACTGTGGCAAAAAGTCCTTTTCGAATAAGGGCCAGGTTCTTCTTGCTCACCGGAAGCTTGCCCTTCACCTCTGGGGCAATGGTTCTCACCAGCTTGCCATCGGCAGACTCAATTTTCTCCAACAGGTGTGGTTTGTAAATGGTTCCACCGTTTCCCACGGAAGCCGCCAACATGGCCATTTGAAGTGGGGTCACCAAATTGTAGCTCTGCCCGATAGAGAGAGACAGCGTCTCTCCGCTAAGCCAGCGACGCCCCAGCTTTTTGCGCTTCCACTCTGCAGTGGGGATCAGGCCATCCACCTCTTCTCGAAGTTCAATGCCGGTGCGCTGCCCCAACCCAGCTCCTCGAGCGTAAAAAGCAAGACGATCCACACCCAATTTCTGGCCCACCACATAAAAATAGACGTCACACGACTGAGCCAAAGCTTGAACCATATCCACAGAGCCATGGCCCGAACGCTTCCAGCATCGATAGTTTCGATCACCATAGGCATGACTTCCTGAGCAATAGATACGGGTCCTCGGATCCACGATCTTCTCTTCCAAAGCCGCCATGGCCGTAATGATTTTATAAATGGAAGCCGGCGGATAAAGGGCCTGAGTCGCCTTGTTCTGCATGGGCTTTTCAGGATCATTTCTCAAGGAGTTCCACTTGGCATAAGATAGACCGCTTACAAAATCGTTCTGATCAAAAGAGGGGCTGCTTGCAAGAGCCAGCACAGCACCAGTTTGCGGATTCAATGCCACCACAGATCCGGCCTCACCTTTAAGAAGCTCTTCAGCCCTTTTCTGAAGTTTGGTGTCCACTGTCAGAAAAATACTGTCGCCAGCCTGGGCTTCAACCCGCTTCAACTCACGAATCACACGCCCTCGAACATTCACCTCCACCTGGCGCCCCCCCTGACGCCCACGCAGGGTCTGCTCCATCACCTTTTCGATACCGAATTTACCAATAAAATCCCCCACCGACACGTTGGGGTGCTTTCCACTTGAAAGTTCCCGAGCGTTGATCTCACCCAGATACCCCAAAAGGTGCGCCCCCATCCCGGGATTGAGATAAAACCGTTTGGGACGAACTTTGACTGTAATCCCAGGAAGATCATGGTTCTCCACCTCAATGGGTGCCAACATATCCCGCCCGATATCTCGCTTCAAAACCACCACATTTTTATTGGACTCCGACCCTTTTTTGCGAATCCTGGCAAGCATCTCACTTGCATTAAGCCCTGTAAGCGCCTCCAAACGGGCCAGAGTATCGCCCAACGGCTTGGCATCACGGGGGGTAATAAGAAGATCAAAGGCGGGCCGGTTGTCTACCAACAGCTTCCCAGAACGATCATAAATAAGCCCCCTTGAAGGCTCCAAACTCTGAAGTCTGATCCGATTGTTGGTGGAGAGTTCCCGGTATCGTGCACCGTGGGTCACCTGAAGAAAGAAAAGGCGCACCAAGATCACACCAAAGGCAAAGAGAATCAGGATGACTGTCCCCTTCAACCTGTTGTTGTACCAATCTCCATCGGGGTTATTCAGGTAGCCGCTCACACTTGCCCTCCACCAAAACAGCACTTACGAAACACTTCGGCCCCCTTTCATGCGGGCCGCGGCCACACGCCCACTTTCGGCACCCATGCTGTAGATCACTCGAAGGCATCCGTAGAGAATGGGTCCCAAGACAGCGGCCCAAAGCAGCTGCCTGCCAGCATGGAAAAGCCCCAGCCCCATCGCATTTTCACCACCGCCAACAGAGAGGCAAAATAAAGCCACCAGATTTTCAAGGACAATTCCCGCCAGAATGGCGACATAGAGAAGGCCCCGACTGTGCACATGCAGCACCTGCACCCCCACTTGAAGCACAATGAAAAGCCAAAGATAGCTTGTGGTGTAAAGCCCAAAGGGTGTTCCCGAAAGCCCATCGGCAAGCAGCCCTGTAAAAAGAACCACCACAGTGCCGGGCAAGGCGGCCAGGTTCAAGGCGGTATAGACCACCTGAACCAATAGAAGATCAAATGGAGTCGAGAGAAAAAGCTGTGGAATCAGCGAGGTTTGTATCAATAAAAAAAGAAGGGAGACGCATGCATAGCCAAAGATGGTCATGGCTGCTTTTCCTCCATGCCCAGAATCACCAGCACCTCTTCAAGCTTTTCAAAATTAACCGATGGCATCACCACCACATCCTGAAAAATACCTGAAGATTGACGGCTCACCGCGTCTACGGTGCCCAGCATAAAACCCTTGGGGTAAACCCCATCCAGACCAGAAGAGACGATACGATGCCCCGATTCAATGGCGTCGTTTCTGTTGGCATAGGCAAAGGTACACCCTTTTTCTGCTCCGCCTTTCAACACCCCCCTGGCCCGCGTCTCCTGAACAAGGGCATCCACGGAGCTGTTTCGATCCGTCACAAGAAGCACCTTTGCATAGTGTGCAGAAACCTCAACAACCTGGCCGACTATGCCATCGGGAACCACCACGGCCTGGCCCTTGGAGACACCGTCGGTGGCTCCTTTATCAATAATCAAGGTTCGAAACCAGGGGGAAGCATCTTTTCCTGTGACCTCGGCAGCCACAGTGGCAACAGATTTTTCCTCTTTATAAGAGAGAAGCGCACGCATACGCTCATTGAGAAGAGAGAGCTCTTTCATGGCGTTGAGCTCGCCCCTTAAAACCGCTACGTCACGCCGAAGCACCACATTCTCTTCGGCAGCTGTCACCAGATAAAAGTAGCCATACCAAACAGAACGCATCCACGACAGGCTGGCGCTGACCCCCTTTTGAAACGGAGCGACAAGGTGAAGAGCCAACTGGGCAGCCCCACCAGAAGATTGGGTGCGGCTGCTCGACACGGTAAGAGCGGCGATATTAAGCAAGAGAAGTACCAGAACCGCCAGCACCAGTACCATGCGCCGTGAGAACATAGGCTACCTGATGACCACCTGTCTTAAAATTTCGATGCTGTCAAGGGACTTACCAGCCCCTAAGGCAACAGTAGACAAAGGGTCTTCGGCTACGGTAATGGGAAGGCCGGTATTCTCTTTGAGTAGTTTATCCAGATTTTTAAGAAGAGCCCCGCCACCGGTCAGCACAATCCCACGGTCCACGATATCGGCGGCCAATTCAGGGGGTGTCTGCTCCAGAGCAATTTTGACACACTCTACAATGGCATCAATTTGCTCGCTGATGGCCTGGCGAATCTCTTCGGAATCGATGGCAAGGATTTTGGGAATGCCGGAGACCAAGTCCCGGCCTTTCACCTCAATGGTCTCCACATGCTCGGTCTCGGGGTAAGCGTTTCCAATGGTGGTTTTGATCACCTCTGCCGTCCGTTCACCAATCAGCAAATTGTAACGACGCTTGATATACTGCATGATCGCTTCATCAATACGGTCTCCCGCCACACGCAAAGAGCGGGAGTAGACAATCCCCGCCAGGGAGATCACCGCCACCTCGGTGGTGCCGCCTCCGATATCGACCACCATGTTACAGGTGGGCTCGGTGATGGGAAGGCCCGAACCAATGGCAGCAGCCATGGGCTCTTCCAGCAAGAAAACCTCACGGGCACCTGCAGATTCAGCAGATTCTCGAACGGCACGCTTCTCCACCTGGGTGATACCCGATGGAACGGCAATGATAATGCGAGGTCGAACAAACTTCTGCCTGTTGTTGTGCACTTTCTTGATGAAGTGCGAAAGCATCGCTTCGGTCACTTCAAAATCGGCAATGACGCCATCGCGCATGGGACGAATGGCCACGATATTGCCAGGGGTACGGCCCAACATTTTCTTCGCCTCGGCACCCACGGCCAAAACCTTATTTTTGGTACGATTGTCGGTACGAACAGCTACAACTGAGGGTTCGCTAAGTACGATGCCCTTTCCCTTGACATAGACAAGAGTGTTTGCGGTACCCAGGTCGATGGCGAGGTCACTGGAAAAAACTCCCAGAAGTGAGTCAAGAAGGTTCATAATCTGCCTTTGTTCCCGATATGAATTGGCGGACACCTTGAAAATGAGACAAAGCCATCCTGTGAGCTACTCGAAAGCATACCCCTGATGGATTGGACCAGAATCTCCTCATTTTTTAAGATATCTAAAAATAAAAATGTTTGGATCACGTGCCGAAAAATGGATCCGTAAGCGACAGGTGGCGGCTGCCGAATTCCTTTAGGAGTAACCAAAAGACCTTTATCACCCCTATGCCATGCCCTGATGGGCCTGCCATCCCCCCACGCAATGATTTTCAGAGATTCAGATGGGTTGTCGAAGATCCCAACCATTTAGAGTAGGGCTGAGGCAGATTATCGCTTTTCACCGCTATCAAAAATAGCCATTCTTGACAACTTAAAAAAACCACCGAAAAATTGTGTGAATCAACGACTGTCAAGGCATACGCCGTACCTCATGCTCATAAAAAGGTCATGAATGCGAGGACGAAATTGCCGAATAGCTGAATTTTCCCGCGAGGGATGCACTCTATTGGTTAAAAGAATCACCACCACACCCCTCCCAGGGTCCACCCAAAACGAGGTGCCAGTAAAACCGAGATGCCCCCAGCTACCAGGCCCAAACCCGCGGCCACTGGCTGAACCGATAGAAGAGGGATGATCCACCCCAAGGGAAAAATCCGAAAAAAGGGCTCGATGATAAAGCGCCGAATCACCAAGGCCCCCAACACCCAGCCAAGCCTCGTGCATAGCCCACACCAACTCTCCAACCCCACGGGCCGAACCGAACAGCCCCGCATGAAGCGCCTCTCCACCCAAAACCCAGGCGTTGTCATCGTGCACTTCTCCGCAAAGCGCCTTCATCCGCCAGGGACACACTTCAGTGGATGCCACTCGAAACGTGCCCTCAAGATCGGCAGAATAGACAGGCTCCTTGAGACCCAGCTTCCCAAGGATATGCATGTTGTAGAGATTTTTCGCGCCATCGCCAGCAACCCGTTCTACAACCTCCTGCAAAAGCATAAAACCGATATCGCTGTAACATCTTACCTTGCCTGGAATCGCTTCAAGGTCACAGTGCCGAATCGCCTGTTTCAAAAAAGAGTGCCGATCACATTCAGAAAGCAGAGCAAGCTCTTCATAAAACGCTCGCCAGGCTGGAAGCCCTGATGTATGGGAGAGAAGATGTGCAGGGGTGACCGTCTCAAGAGCGTGTCCCTTTAAATCCGGAAGATAATAAGCCAAATCTCTGTCAAGGTCCAGTAGACCTGAAGAGACGAGAAAAAGAGAGAGATTCAACCCAACCAAAGGCTTGGTAAGAGAAGCCAGGTCATAGTACGTTTCAGGGGTCACAGCCCCTTGATTGTTTTTCGAAAGGGTTCCAGCCACTACCTCAAAAACAGACTCTCCCCCTTCAATAACAACAAACTGGCCTCCGGGAAAAACCCCTTGCCCCACGGCCCTATCCATTTCAGCCTGCAGAGACGCTCTGATATCTGAAAAATCATACATAGGAGAACCCGTCATCGCTTGAAAGGGAAACCCTTCGCCCAAAAATCATGGGAAGATTCACAGCGCCATGCCCAAACAGCCCGCCAGAAACAACAGGAAGATGGGCCCCTTCAAACCGCGCTCTAAAAATTGCTTCCACTGCGCCAGGCTCCCCGCAATTCAGGCACTCCCCCAAAAGAATACCTTTTACACCGTTAAAACACCCCGCCAAATAAAGCTGCGTCAAGGCACGATCCACACGATACGGAGCCTCATTGACCTCCTCAAGAGCCACAACACATCCTGAAAAATCCGGTTGCCAGGGCGTTCCACACATGGAAGCAAGGGTCATCAGATTTCCTCCGGCAAGCACGCCTTCACCCCATCCTGAGCAGAGACTGCTCCATTCACCCCCCAGAGGATTTTCAACCTCCCCGTAAAGAATAAGACGTTTCACCGCCGCAAGTGTATGCTGTGAGGCATGCCCCAGTGATTGCACCGTCGGTCCGTGGACAACCTCTACGCCGAGGGCAACACAGCGCATCAAAATGGCGCTCATATCACTAAACCCCATGACCAGAGGAAGCTCAGAGAAAGCGTTCTCTTCAAAGTGAGCCAGAAGCTCCAAAGCCCCAAAGCCACCACGCGCACCTATAATAAGGTAGAGATCCTGCCCGCAGTATGCCGAAAAAACAGAGGCCCTCTCTTGGGGGCTGCCAGCAAGATAGCCTGTGGCGGCGTAAACCGAAGGATCCACCGCCACCTCACACCCCATTGCATTCAAATGCGACACACCCTTTTCAAAGGCGGCCGAACTTACCGCCCCAGATGTGGCCACCACTCCAATTTTTCTCTGGGTCTCTTCCATCTGCCGCCCCACTTTCATTTTTTTCACAAAAACATCTTCCTGCAACACGACCGCCACAACACACTGAAATATCCTGATCATTCAAGAACCACACCAATCGAAGCGCCCTTTACTTGCCGGTTATTATGGGCCGGGCCATTTTTTTTGTCAAAGAGTGCTTGACATCGTCTGCACCATGGGGGTATAAAGCTCCTGTTTTTGGCGGGGCGTAGCGCAGCCTGGTAGCGCACTTGAATGGGGTTCAAGGGGTCGGAAGTTCGAATCTTCTCGCCCCGACCAAAACACAAAAAAGCAAATAAAGCCCGATGGAGATTCCATCGGGCTTTTTTAGTTTTACAACCAAGCAGACTTTACTGGGCTCCCAGCCTCTCCAACTCGAAGAAAAGCTCCTCCTCACGCACAAGCCCCAAACACCTACCCTCCTGCATCACCGCAAGACGCCTTTGGCTCAAGTTTACCATCATGTAGGCCGCCTCCATCACATTGGCCTCCACCCCGATCTCTACGGGAGGATTGCTCATCACCTCTCCCACCTTGCGCTCCATCAGTTTCTTTACCTGGGTGGCAAAAAGCCCTTTCCAAAACATGGGAGAATACCGAATGGTAGAGATGGTGCTGGGCAAAGTGGCATGCACATAGTCCGGCAAAAGGGACTCCATCAACCCTCGAACCGAAAAGACCCCCTTCACCTTGCCATCTTCCATCACCAAAAGAGAGCGCTGTCCAGATTCCACCAAAGCCCCGGAAAGGGTCTTGGGTGAAAAAGAGCCTCGAAGGGCACCCACCGCATAGCGTACACTCTGGTTGGGATGGGCCACCTCAAATTCCGAAAGCGGTACCATCACCTGATCCACTCCCCGCTCCTCCCCTTCGGCTGCCCCCTGCCCCATCAGCGCTTCGTAAATGCGCACGGCCAGAAGATCGATATCGCAAGGTTTGCTCAAATAGTCACACGCCCCGCAGGCCAAGGCCTCTTCGGCTGTGGCACCGGTTCCGTGGCCTGTCAGCATAATCACCGGAAGCGCAGGAGTCCTCGCCTTGATCTCCTTAAGGGTCGCGAGGCCGTCCATGCCCTCCATACGAATATCAAGGACCACCACTTGAGGGCCTTTGTGCAAAAGCTCCAACGCCTCTTCTCCCGAGGCCGCAGCAATCACTTCAAACCCGCGTCTCTCCAGAACTTTTTTTGTAGAGTGACGAAAACGATCTTCATCATCCACCATCATCACACGTATATTTTCGTTCATATTCATCTCCTTCATCGCTCAGGGCCTATCTTGCCAAAAGAACCAGCCACATTTTGAAGATTCCCATCAAAATCAACCAGACCAAGGCGATGGCACCCAGAACTTGACCACGCCTTAAACCCGTCAGTCGGCAAAACCCAATTCCCATCACCGTCCACTTCCAAAACTCCGAAAGCCAAAGACTTCCCGGTACCCAGGCAATGAGAAAACTCATACCGAACCCGTAAGCCACCGCTGGCACCACTCGACCAAGAAGTAAACGCTTTCGCCCCACCAGCTGCAGGGCCAACCAAGCACACAGACTGATCAAGGTCGCCATAACCAGAGCGTTGGTCACTGAAAGCAGAGCCGCACCGATGCGAGCCTCCGGAGTAACCAGGGCCACCATCACCCCGTAAAGCCCTGCCAAAGGAAAAAAGCCCGTGAGAAGGCGAAAAAGCCCCCCTGTCTTATCCAGCCGCTTGTAAACAACGCCTGGCGCAAAGAGCACCTCTCGCAGATGCAACCGGTTAAAAGCCTGAGGCCCAACACCACAAAGAGTCTCCGCCATCATCCACCTCCTGTAATCCACACCACGGCCCCATAGGCCAACATGACCAGGGTCAGAATAAAAAAGAGGGTTCTTTCGGCCTTGGCTGAAAAGCCAAACCGCCACCTTCCATCGTTTTTCATGGCACCCCCTTAAAACCCAGGAAGTGCATTAAAACCGCGCAGCACCCAGAAGCAACCGGTGAGCAGCAACAAAACGATATTGGCCATAAACCAAAGGGGCACGCCAACCCGCAGGTAGTCTTTGGGCTCCAGATATCCAGAAGCATAAACAATCGCATTGGGAGGCGTACCAATAATGAGACAATAGGCAAAACTGGAAGCGATGGCTGTTCCCATGGCCATAAAGGGAAGAAAGGTGGTTCCCGGATGTACGAGCCCTGCCATATTCAAAGTGATGGGCCCCACGGCTGCTGCGGCCGGGCCATCTGCCATCAGGTTGGTAAGCACTGCTGTCAAACCATTGGATACGGCCATCAAAGGCAAACCAGAGTCCATACCAAAAGGAGCCAGAAAATCGATTACGGTTCGAGCCAACCAGTAGGCGGCACCAGTTGCGTCCAAGGTCCTGCCGAAGATAATGGCACCGGCATAGAGCCACACCACACCCCAATCGACCTTCTCATGATAGTCTCTCCAGTTCACCACACCGGTGAGAAGATAAGCCACAGCCCCAGCCACAGCGATCACTCCGATGCCCAATCGAATGGGATAGATCCCTAAATTGTAGAACTCTTTTTCGGTAAACCACCCAAAAACCATCACGAGAAAAACCACCAAAGCGATAATCTGTTTTCGATTCCAGGGCCCCATACGGCCAATCTCCACCTTAAGATGATCCATGGCTGGAGCGAGGCTTGTGATCTGGGGTTTAAAGCGCCAGTTTAAAACCAGCCAGGAGACCGGAATCATCACAAAGAGAAAGGGAAAACAGTAAGTAATCCATTGGAAGTAGCCGATATCAAACCCGAACATATCGGTGAGATAGGTCATCATAATCACGTTGCGTGCCCCACCCGAAGGAGCGCCCGGCCCACCGATGTTGCAGGCCATGGCAATTCCGATCATCAAAACCTTTGCCAATTCAGGATCTTCAGGCGTCTCAGGCGTCAAACTGTTCTGATAGAGCAGCATCCCAATGGGAAGAAACATGGCTGCCAGAGCGTGGTCGGAGATAAAGGCAGCCAGAGGGGTGATGATGAGAAAAAAAATCATGGTAATCCAGCGCACATTGGGAACCGCCAACTTTTGAAACATCATCAGACAGACCCTCTTGTCCACACCGGTCTTTACAAAAGCCGCCGCAAACATCAGAGAACCCATAATAAACCAGCAGGCATCCGACCAGTAGAGCATGGCCACCTGCTTTCTTGTAACCACACCGGTAAAGACCAGGATCAAACCGATGCAAAACGCCACACCAGGAAGCGGAATGCACTCGGTCAAAAAGCAGAGCACCACAAAGACCACCATGGCAATGGCCACCTTGATATGCCAGGCCCCTTTGTCAGCCCGGGCTTTATCTTTGCCAGTGAGATTCTCATAACGCAGAAGGTCACGCCTTTGAGCCAAAGCCCCTTGCATCACCGTGACAAACCGCTCCTCATCCACATGCTCCCGAATATAGGCATGGGCCTTCTTAAAGTTGGTGCTGTCGGCCTGAATTTTGTACTTTTTGCACCACTTCTCATTTCTCTTTAAAAACCGATCTTTGGTAAGGGCCCCCATACGCATATTCCGCTCCATCATTTGAGCGGTAAGCAATTTCCACTGAGGCACCTCGTGGCTCTCCTGATCGAAAAGTGTTCGACACAGATAGGCGGTCACCGCCTTGGGCCCCACTTTATACTCTGTTCCAACATCTTTCATGCCGTAGGGCGTCGGCATAAAAAGAATCAAAAAAAAGAGAACGACAGGTACAGAGAAAATTTTCCAATCCACGTACTTGTCATAGCCTGTTACCTTTTGCTTTTCCTTGTCTCTCTTCATCTATGTCACTCCTTCCGGGGTCTCATCACATCTCTCTTTTAGCCTCGCTTCTTCATGATCTCCCGCGGGCTCTGAAGGCTCTTCTCCAGCATGGCCATACGGATCTTCTCCGCATGGGCCAGATAGGCTCCCCACGCCTGACTCACCTTCTCCCAAAGCAAATCGATATCCACAGGTTTTAAAAGATAATCAAAGGCTCCTGACTTCAGCCCCTCCACCGCTGAGTCCACGGTGCCGTGCCCCGTTAAAAGAATCACCTCCACCAACGGATGACTCTGGCGAATGGCCCCAAAGGTTTCATGACCGTCCATGCCTGGCATCTTCACATCCAAAACCACCACATGCACGGGCTTTACCGCCAGATAATCCAGGGCTTCCAAACCTGAGCTGGCAGTGGCCACATGGCACCCCTTTCGGGTCAACAATTTGGCCGTCGTCTCAAGGTAGCGTGGCTCGTCATCCACGAGCAAAACATGCAATGTCTCCATCATTCCTCCTTCATCATCGGTTTTAAAAAAAATAGGCATTATCTCCTTTCCAATGTAAATTGCAGAGGCCATGCCAGAGACCATTTAAGCCCAAAACCCATTGAATACAAAAGGATTTATACAGATCTATCCGTCGAGAAATGCACACACAGCCTGTCCAACTTTTTTACAACGTGTAAGGGGCAATGCCACAAACATAAAAAAAGCCCCGACCGCAAAAAGAGTCGGGGCTTTTTTTCAATTTCGTCAGAACCGCTTTGGATCTCCTCTCATTCAGGAGTGCGGCTTATGGTTTTGGGGCTCATCAAGAGGAAGAACCACGGTAAAGCAGCTTCCTTCTCCGCAGATGCTCTCTACGTCAATATGCCCCCCCATGCTCTCCACAATACCATGACAAACAGAGAGCCCAAGCCCCGTTCCAGCTCCAGGGGGTTTCGAAGTAAAAAAAGGTGAAAAGATTTTCGCTCGTCTCTCTTCATCCATTCCCTCTCCGTTGTCTTTAACCCCCAGGTGAAGGGCTCCACCCTCTTTAAACGCTGAAACTTGCACTTCGCCGCCTCGGCTTCCATGACGCGCAGCGACCGCATCCAACGCATTGTTGATCAGATTCAAAACAACCTGTTGAAGCCGGGACGCATCCCCCTGTACCGATACATTTTCACCGGGGGTTTTCACCTCAAAGCGCACCCCGCCTACCTCCGCACGCGGTCCAACCATACGCACCACAGCATCCAAAAACTCCGTCACCTTTACCGATCGCTCTCGGCCACTCTCCTTTCGACCAAAACTCAGCACAGACCGAGTAATTTCGGAGCATCTTGTAATCTGAAGTTTAAGCTGCGCCATGGACTCCTCAAGCTCCAAGCACGCCTCGCTCTCACCCTTCACATCCCCCATCACCTCCTTCATATAAGCCAACTCGCTCTGCATCACCTGAAGGGGGTTGTTGATCTCATGGGCAAATCCGGCGGCCATCTCTCCCAATTCAGCCAAGCGCGCCGCACGAAAAAGCTGCTCTTCAAGATGCTCTGCTTGGTCATCGGTTCGCCGCATGCGGGAAATAATTCGAGAGGTCACCCCGTAGCCCACCGCAAGAAGAGCGGCTCCACCGGCAAGCATCACCGCCGTGATTACCAGATAGATATTTGCAAGACCTCCCAGCGCCTCTCTCTTATCCTGCACCACCACCAGCTGCCAGGGTTTCTCTGAAAGTCCAGCTGCGGCCACCACCCTTTTGATTCCATCGACACACCGAATCACTCGAGCTCCAGCTGCATCACCGCTGTAGTTTTCACTGTCCGGGTCTCTCCCCATAAGCCGCCCGCGAGAGGCCCGCTGACTCTGATAAAGCCCGTGGCTGTTAACAAGAAAAGCCTCTCCGGTCTCTCCAATACGCACACTTCCAGCCAAAGACTCAAAAAGGTCCGTATCGATGGTCGCTCGAAGAACCCAGGGCGCCTGATCTTTGTCTACTCGTACGGCCACCACCATGTGCGGCGTCTTTCGAAATCCCAAAAAAATATCACTAATCCAAGTTCCCTCATCCATGGTCCGTTGAAACCACGCCTCTTTGCCATAGTGCATCCCCTCAAGGCGAAAAGGCCCGGTGTAAGCCACATGCATGCCAGAAGCATCAAACACACCCAAGTCGGCAAAGGCACCGGAGCTCTCTCGCAAGTAAGAAAAGGCCTCCTTCAACCCCTGTGCTGTGGAAAGGGTCTCAAAGGCGGAACTGGCAGCCACCAACTGAAGGTCGGCTCGCCTCTCCTTTAAAAAGGTATCCACCATCAACGCATGGTCTCGGGCCGTTTGAGAAATACGCCCCACAATGCTCCGCTCCATGGCCCCGGTAAAAAGAATCCCCCCCACCACCAAGAGCGCCACAAAGGGGATCAGAGGAACCAGGGTCATATTTCCAAGAATAAACCGCCCGATCTTCTCATCGTGTGCTCGTTTCACCATGGTTTTCCTCCTTTGCTCTCTCACTCTCTTGGTGGATACGCGCCCCCACGGTGATGCCATACTTATCCATGCGGGCATGCAGGGTGGGGCGTGAAATCCCCAAAAGACGCGCTGCCTGGGAACGGTTCCCATCGGTTGCAGCCAGGGCTTCGGTAAGCACAATGCGCGCAAACTCATCCGTCAGTCCCTCGTAAAGACGCCTCTCTTTTCCATTCAACCGCCCCCTCACCCAACCCCTCATGGCATCTTCGGGCAGGGAAATCTCTTCCGCCAAAGTTTTTTCCCCCGCCAGGCTCTGCCTGATACTCTCGCGCGTCATCAGCCCGCCTCGGTGAAAAATAAGAAGCTTCTGAACCAGGTTGGAGAGCTCCCGCACATTGCCAGGCCACGAGTACGCCTCCAGAACCTCCAGACCGCCCCTCTCCAGCCCCGGACTTCCCACACCAAGCTCACGTGCATAGCGATTCAAAAAAAACGCCACCAAAAGAGGGATATCCCCTTTGCGATCACACAGCCGGGGAAGAGAGAGGGTAACCACCTTCAAGCGATAGTAGATATCTTCACGAAACCGTCCCTCGGAGATAGCCTGCTCCAGATCTCTGTTGGTGGCGGCAATAATCCGCACATCCACCGAGATGGTTTCACGCCCCCCAATACGCTCAATGCTTCTTTCTTGAAGCAGTCTTAATATTTTCGTCTGAAGATGAAGGGGCATGTCCCCAATCTCATCCAAGAATAACGTGCCGCCGTGGGCTTGCTCAATCTTTCCGATTTTCCGCTGGTTTGCTCCGGTAAAAGCCCCTCGCTCGTAACCAAACAGTTCGCTCTCCAGAAGGGTTTCCGGGATGGCCACGCAGTTGATCACCACAAATGGGCGTCGAATCCGCTTGCTGTGTTGATAAATGGCACGAGCCACCAACTCCTTACCGGTGCCCGACTCTCCACGAATCAAAACCGTGGCATCGCTTGCCGCCACTCGACCAATCGATTTGTACACCTCCTGCATGGCTGGGCTTGTCCCTACAATACTCTCACCGCTCTCTTCCTCACCCTCTCCCGTGCCCCCCATGGTGACTGTGGACTTCATAAGTCGTCCCGCCTGCACCGCCTCGGCAATATTTTGAAGCAAAGACGGGATATCAAACGGCTTAAGCACATAGTCAAAGGCCCCCATCTTCATGGCTTCGATGGCGGTTTCCGTGGTCCCAAAAGCTGTCATCACAATCACCGGCATAAGAGCGTGCTCTTCCTTGAGCCTCTGAAAAAGCGCAAGCCCTCCCATACCTGGCATCTTCATATCAATAATGGCAAGATCCGGGCGGCTCTGCTTTGCCAGCTCAATGCCCTCCATGCCGTTGGCCGCAATCAACGCATTGTACCCCTCGGACAAGAGAAGCTTCTCAAAAGAGGTCCGAAGGGAATCGTCATCATCCACAATCAATACTGTTGCCTTAACGCCCTTCATGAGTTCTCTCCTTTCTCGCGTATAGCCTGCACTCTCAAAGGAAGGGAGACAGTAAACCGCGTTCCCTGGCCGAGAGTTGAGGTCACTCTCATCCATCCGCCATGGTTCTCGACAATCCGCTCACAGATGGGAAGCCCTAACCCTGTGCCTTCATCCCGGGTAGTAAAAAAAGGTTGGAATACCTGATCCAAGGCATCTTCAGCAATGCCGCACCCTTCATCTTCAAAATGGATATGGATGGCCCCACCACCCTGGTCACACGGCTTGCACTCCTCGAGAATCGTAAGGCATCCTCCACCATTCATGGCATTGCAGGCATTTTCCACAAGGTTGACAAAAACCTCTTTCAACTGCTCTGGATCGCAAATGATCTCCGGCAAAAGCACCTTACGATGAACACGCACATCCACCTCATACGATCGCAACCGGTGGGAGAGGAGCTGAAGCACTCTGTCCACCACAGTTGAAGGGCTCTCTTTCTGCATGGAAAGGCGAGGGGGACGTGAAAACTCCAGAAAGTTCTGAACAATGGTATCCACCTGACCAATCTCCCTGCTGATCACCTGAAAATCCTCTTCCTGCTCCCGGTCGAGCTTTAAGGAACGATTCAGAGAAAAGAGCCGCATCTTTACCGAAGTCAAAGGGTTCCGAATGCTGTGGGCCATGCCAGCAGCCAGCTTTCCCACCAATGCCATCTTCTCGGCCAGCACCAAACTCTCTCGACTCCTGGCAAGTTCACTCTGCGCTTCACCTTCAGAACGCACCAGATTCTCAATACGGTGGGTGACCGCCATCACCTCATTGGGTCCCAACACCCCACGCTCACCTGTTCCCTCTCGAGCCAAACGTCTCAACGGAATCAAGACCTGACGGCCCAAAAGCACAAGGAGCCCCCAGCCGAGAAGAACCACAGATACCAAAGCAAACCCCATGGCCCACCTCAGGCGTCGGGCCCTCACATGCACCGATTTTCGAGCTGTAAAAAGAGCGGCTTCATGGCCTTTCCTATACGCCTCACAAAGCGATAGGATGCGGAAAAAATGCTGCCTCACCGCAAGATGTGCTTTGCGTCCGGCCTCAACCTGCCCCTGTACATACAGCCCCAACGCCCCGTCTTTGGCTGCCACGTAGGCGTCGTACTCCGCCTCAATCTCCTGCAACGCAAGGTTCTCTTCTTCGGTTTCCACCCCTTCTTTAATTCGTTGCAGTTTCATTCGAAAAAGCTGACGATACTCACCCAAACGCTGCAGCCACTCTGGGTTTCTGTCCATAATATAGTAGGACATAAATCCCTTCTGATTCACCAGAGCCGCCTCCAGAGCCTCTGCGGCCTGATAAGCGCTGGCACTCTCTTCCACCAAAGACTCCACCAGCTTCTCCACCTTGTGGGTGTATCCCATCATCACTCCACCACAGCAAATCGAAAGAAAAACCATCAGTGCCACAAGAAAACGAATTTGAACTCGTAGCGTCAGCACATTACGCATCAAAACCTCCCCCTTAAAAGCCCCTGAAGCATCACCACTTCGGCTCCGACCAAAGTATGGGCAAACACCGTGCCACCATTTCTCTTCCTGAAATCACAGGGTATTGACCTACAGTTGCTATTCATGGGTGCCCAACACTCCGACACCTTGTAAAAAAAACTGACACCCTTTCATGCGAGAAATACAGAAACCATTTCGCCACTTATCTTCCATCTATTTTTTAAGTTAAAAAAGACTCTTTTTTATGCACCACAAGTAGCTCTTTGAAATCGCATGAGAAACATCAGAAAAAAATCAGATCCCTGTGAAACGTAGACTTCGGCATTTTAGCGACACCAAACAAATTTGACCCCTACCCCCACAAGGAAACCCTACCAAAACAACCCTTTCCAAGGAGCCTATCTCTTCTTATAGCAAGCTGAAAAAGGCCGACGCCTACCAATCTTTTCGGGATCTTAGTAAGTATAACCCCTTAGGGGTATATCAATATCATTGAACACAGTCATCAACGCCCAAATCCCCTTGACACCCCATATGTTCTTTTGCAGAATACCCAAGCATTCACTGTCAGCCCATTCCTGACGGGACCCACTCAAGGCGCGCAACCACATCCACCTAAAAGGTTAAAAGCCTAAGAGAAATAAGGGTCAAGCCCTCTGATAATCATACGCACCGATCGGCGCTGCGAACTTCTGTTTTTACGAGTTCCCTTTCCGGATATTTTTGTCCTTTCAGCGCCATACATCACGCCGGACTCCAAAAGATTTTGAGATTCCGACGCAACGCGTCAACATTTAGGAAGGTAGCAATTGTGATAAGAAAAAGACAAAACACCCCACCGCCGCCAGGACGGTCCCCCGGCAAAAACAGATTCAAACGGGTTCCGTTTGTCATTACCTTTGTGGTAATGATGTTCACCTGGCTGGCCCTCTCCGGCAAATTTGACCTCTTTCACCTCTCTTTGGGCGTTCTCTCCTGCGCCATCGTCTCCTTCATCTCCTCTGACCTGCTCATCACCGCCACCTCATTTAAAGGCATTCCAACACTCTGGTTTCGTTTCTTTCTCTACCTGCCCTGGCTTGTGAAAGAGATTCTCCTTGCCAACCTTCACCTCCTCAAACTGGTCTTCTCTCGAGATCTTGAGGAGAAAATAAACCCCCAGATCATCGATTTTCGAAGCAAAATGAAAGACCAAATGGGGCTGGTCACCTTTGCCAACTCCATCACCCTCACCCCCGGAACCATCACCGTCTCTCTGTCCACCTACGGAGACTACGTGGTTCACGCCATTGACGACGCCTCGGCCGAGCCCCTTCCCGGAGAGATGGAGCGCCGTGTGGCACACGTGTTTGGAGGGAGTCACCATGAATAGCGTTTTTCTTCTGGCCGCCGTGGCCATCTGTCTGATCTCTCTGCTCTCCCTTTACCGGTCCATTGTAGGGCCCACCATTTTGGACCGCATCGTAGGCATCAACGCCCTGGGCACAAAGACCACGGTCCTTCTTCTTCTTATTGGCCTTCTCTTTGACCGAGTGGATATGTTCATCGACATCTCCATTGCCTACTCCCTGTTAAACTTCATCACCGTCCTGGCATCGGCCCGGTATTTCCACAAAAAAAAGGGACTCCATGGAGAGTCCCTCAAAAGGAGGACGCCTTGATCGAGATCATCAGCACCCTTCTCATCGCCCTCGGCATTTTTATCTTCTTTGCAGGAGCCCTGGGAATTCTGCGGTTTCCCGACTTCTACTCCCGGCTCCACCCCGCCGGCATGATCGACACCCTGGGCCTTCTTTTGACCTTAAGCAGCCTGGCCCTTTACGTGCTCTGTCACCACGGCATCAGCGGAGCCTCTGTTTTAAACGCCATGAAGATCATGATAATTGTTGTTTTTGTCTACATCACCAGCCCCACGGCCACCCACGCCATTGTGGATGCGGGCATTCGGGCCGGTCTTGTGCCCTGGAGCAAAGAGAGAAGGGAGGGTGAAAAACCATGACCCTGCCCATTGATCTGATCATACTCACCCTTGTGGTGATCAGCGGCATCGGTGCCCTCATGGTCAAAGACCTTCTGGGAGCCTGCATTCTCTTCAGCGCTTACAGCTTTCTCATGTGCCTTGCATGGGCTGCCATGGGAGCTGTAGACGTGGCATTTACCGAAGCGGCCGTAGGCGCGGGCGTCAGCACCGTCTTCTGCGTCGCCGCTGTCTATCACACCACACGGAGGACCAAAGATTGAAACGGCTTGCATGGATCGCCATCCTCCTGACGGGTGGCCTGATCATCTATTACACCGGCGCATTTCCCGATTTTGGGGACAGCGCCTCCCCTGCCAGCACCTACCTCTCACCCTACTATCTTGAGCACGGTCAGGCAGATACCCACGCCCCCAACATCGTTACCGGCGTTCTGGCGGACTACAGGGGTTTTGACACCATGTTCGAGACCACCGTGGTTCTGGCCGCTGGCCTCGCCTGCTATTTTCTTCTCAGACGAAAAAAGAGAAATAACGGAGAAGCCCGCCTCTACAGGCATCTCCCCACAGGGATCACCCTGCGAATCAAAGATGGAGCAAAGGTGCCCACCGCCACCTCCAAGGTGTTTCGGCGCATGGACTCCAACTTTGTGCCGCATCAGATCATCATCAAGAACACCTGCCGGGTGATTATTCCCTTTATTCAGATCTTTGCCCTTTACGTCATCGCCCACGGCCACTACAGCCCAGGCGGAGGCTTTCAAGGCGGGGTGCTTCTGGCGGCATCCTTTATTCTCTACGCCATCAGCCACGATCTGCGGCGCTCACTCCAAAGATTCTCAGAGAAAACCACGGCCCTCTTCGGCTCCATGGGTGTCTTCATCTACGCGGGCACCGGTTTCCTCTGCCTTCTTCTGGGGGCCGAGTTCCTCAACTACAAGATGCTGGCCCCCTTACTTGGCGTCAGTGAGGTGATGGCCCGTTCCCACGGCATTCTCATTGTGGAGATCGGCGTCGCCTTCACCGTTATGGCGGTGATTCTCTGGATCTACTACAACCTGTCTTCGGCAGGAAAACACGACGAGGGGCTTTAGAACTATGCAAGATTTATTGCCGCTTCTCGCGGGCAAATACAACTACTGGATCTACACCATCCTCATGATGACGGGGCTCTACGCCATGATCGCCAAGAACAACCTGGTGAAGAAAATCATCGGCATGAACATCTTCCAGACCTCCATCATCCTCTTTTATGTCTCCACGGCATATAAGAAAGGGGCCACGCTCCCCATCATCATGGATGGCGGCCACGGCCACACAGCCGTTCACGCAGCCGATTATATCAACCCCCTTCCCCACGTACTGATGCTCACCGCCATCGTGGTCTCGGTGGCCACCTTAGGGGTGGCCCTGGCCCTCGGCATCAAGATCTTCAGGCAGTACGGCACCCTGGAAGAGGATGACATCAACCACCAGATTCGAATGCAGGCAGGAGAGTAAATGACTCAGCAATATCCGGCACTCCTTGTGACTATACCGCTGCTGTCGGCCCTAGTGGTTTCAGCTATGGGGTGGACCAATAAGCGCTGGTGCTTTCCCGTTGCCGTGGCAGCCCTTGCGGGGGCTCTGGCATCGGCGACGGCCCTTCTCGTTCAGGTTCTCACCAGCGGCACCATCATCTATGAAATGGCCGGGTGGAAACCACCCGTCGGCATCAACTACACCATCGACTACCTCAACGCTCCCGTGCTTGTGGTGGTTCTGGCCGTGGCCCTTCTCAACCTCATCGGCGCCAAAGAACGCATCGAAAAGGAGTTCTCCGACCGCCTTGGTGCCTACCTTGCCCTCTACCTTCTCTTTGTGTGTGGTATGACAGGCATCGTGGCCACCGGCGACGCTTTTAACCTCTACGTGCTTCTGGAGATCGGCTCACTCACCGGCTACGCCCTCATCGGCCTCGGCAAAGAGCGCGCGGCCCTTTCCAGCCTCAACTACCTCTTTATGGGAACCATCGGTGCCTCCTTCTACCTTCTGGGCATCGGGTATGTGTACATTGCCACCGGCACCCTCAACATGATGGACATCGCCCGCCTCGTCCCCCAACTCGGCGGATCTCCCACCTTGTTTCTGGCATTCATCATCTGCATGGCAGGCCTCTTTGTGAAGATGGCTCTTTTCCCCATGCATGGCTGGCTGCCCAATGCCTACAGCAACGCGCCGTCGGCATCGGGCGGACTCATTGCCCCTTTAACCACCAAGGTGATGATCTACGCCATGGTGAGGGCGGGCCTCACCATCTTCACGCCCGAGTACACCTTTGCTCGGCCCATGCTCTCTTCGACCATCGTCTGGATTGCCACCTTCGCCATTGTGTTTGGCTCCCTTCTCGCCCTCATGCAGAGACGACTCACCCGCATGCTCACCTATGTGATTGTGGCTGAAGTGGGTTACATGGTGGGCGGCTTCTGGCTGGGCAACAAAGCCGGCATCACCGGAGCCACCCTTCACATCATCAACGACGCGGCCATGACCATGGCCCTTTTTATGGCGGTCTCTGTCATCACCTACAAAACCAAGAGCGACAAATTCGAGGACCTTGCCGGTCTCTTCGCCAAGATGCCCTTCACCATGCTCGCCTTTGGGCTGGCGGCTTTGGCTGTCATCGGCATTCCGCCCACCTGCGGCTTCTTCAGCAAGTGGTATCTCATCACCGCAGGGATCGACGCTGGCAACTGGGCCTTTGTCGGGGCCCTTCTCTTCAGCAGCCTGGTCAATGCGGTGCTCTTCTTCCGCATTTTTGAGATCGCCTACTTCGAGCCCTTTGCCGAAGGACACGGAGACCATGGCAGCCATCACCATGGCCCCGTTATGGCTGAAGCTCCCCTGACCATGGTGGCTCCCCTGGTGATCGCGGCCCTCTCTCTTCTCGTCCTCGGGCTCTACTCCGGTGACATTGTGACGAAACTCATTCAGCTGGCCATTCCGGCAGGGATTGCATGAATATGAACACCTTGACCTCCATCACACCCCTTGTGGCCGTCTGCGCCTCCCTTTTTGCGGTGCCTCTGATCTTCGCAAGCAAAAAGGAGAACATTCGGGAAGCATGGACCTTTGCTGCGGCATTCTTCAAATTTGCCCTGGTCCTCTCCATGCTGCCCTACGTGCTTGATGGCAAAAATATTGTCTGGAAACTTGTGGAAGTCCTGCCGGGCCTTGCCATCTCCTTTAAGGTGGACGCCTTCGGCATGCTCTTCGCCCTGGTCTCCTCCAGCCTCTGGATCGTCACCTCCATGTACTCCATCGGATACATGAGAACCTTAAAAGAGCACGGCCAGACCCGCTACTTCGCCTGCTTTGCCATCTCCCTTTCGGCAACCCTGGGCGTCGCCTTTGCGGGCAACCTTTTAACCCTCTATCTCTTCTACGAGATGCTCTCCTTTGCCACCTATCCTCTGGTCACCCACCACCAGGACCGGGAGGCAAGAAGCTCAGGGCGGAAATACCTCACCTACATTCTGGGTGCCTCCATCGCCCTGGTACTGCCGGCCATGCTCTTCATCTACACCAAAACCGGCACCTTTGAGTTTGGGCCCCAAGG
>JAKSCC010000150.1 GCA_022360815.1 Desulfobacterales bacterium | reverse complement strand
TCTCCCATCTTGCGAAACGCTTCAAAGTCGAAACTGTGGTTGCGATCGTTCTCCTCTACGCGGGGAACGATCTCTTTTTTTGCAAATCGAATCACCTCTTTTTTAAACATCACCTGCTCTTTACTCAGTGAAAAATCCATTCTTCCTCCGTCGTAAGGTGAGGTATTTCTGATGCTTTTTTATTTGCTTGGTGGGACGTGTTTGCTTTGGCGAAGGGCGAATCCCATGGGCGCCATGTTTGCGGAATGTAGTATCATTAAATGTGATTTATTAATTGAATCTTGTTCAAAATAAAAATAAAGTTCACGGGACTTGTCAAGCATAAAGTTCAGAAACCGTTCAAGATAGAGGGTGTTTTTTACAGAAAAATTGATAGATGGCCTTGTAAGAAAAAACTAAAGGGCGACAAGCGTTGCGACATTTTTCGAAAAGGCATTGCTGATGAAGGTGGTGGCAGGTATTTTTATGGGAACGCATAAAGCCAGAGAAATAGCTGATGTTATCTGATTGCCACAGCGGATATCTAAAAGAAAGGAGACTCTATGAAAAGTGTAAAAGGCGATTTGATCCGGTTGGCCATTGAGGGGCATTTTGATGTGATTATTCATGGGTGCAACTGCTTCTGTACCATGGGAGCTGGCATTGCGCGTGCCATTCGAGAGACCTTTCCGGAAGCCTGGGAAGCTGATCTTTCAACAGAAAAAGGGAGCAGAGAAAAACTGGGAACCTTTTCCCATGCCTGGGTTGAAAGAGAAGGGCACCGCTTGGCCATTATCAATGCTTATTCTCAATATCACTATGGAGGCGGGGGTGTTCTGGCCGACTATAAGGCGATTCGTTCGATTTTTAAAAAATTGAAGCGGGATTTTTCCGGCAGACGTTTTGGATACCCCCTTCTGGGGGCTGGTCTTGCAGGTGGTGATTGGAACGTTATTTCACAGATTATCGATGAGGAGCTGGAAGGAGAGGATCACACCCTGGTGAAATTTTCAGGATGAAATTTGGGGTATGAAATTTTCAAGCCTCTTTGGCACGCCCAACCTGATGTGAAATGTGCATTTGAAAGAGTATAGAGATGGTTGAGTTTGGAGCCGCCCAGCAAAGCGAGAGGGGCTTACTGTGTAGCCGGTAGCGGCTCCTTAAAGCGATTTGTGGTTACAGCTTGTTTAAATACAAGTCATTAAAATAGCTTACTGCCTATTTTTGAATTTACGGCGGGAGATACAAATGTTGCTTCACCGCTTTCGGCTTTGGGAAATTGTGTACCAACAATAAGAACTTCTGACGTAACAGTTCCCATTTGCCTTGGTTCAAAATTTAACACACCAAGAACTAATCGATTTTTTACCTCTTCTATAGTGTGACTTGTAAATCTGCCATAGCTTATTCGCCTACCAAATTTACCAAAATCAACTACCATTTTGTATGTCGGTTTATTTGTTTGATTTTCGAGTTCTACATCAACCACTTTACCAACACGAATATCAAGTTTATCGAATGTATCCTCAAAAGAAACTATGGGTTTTGGTGATTTGGGCATCTTATTATCCTCGATAAAAGAAAATGTTACACCTTCTTGTAGCGCTTGAACTAAGGGGCCGCCGAGCGAAGCGAGGGGACTGGGACGCAGCTTTCTTGCTTCTTTGTCCTCGTGGGCTAAATAAAAATGACAATTGAAACAGTCTAAACCACATGGCGCTGTCATTTGAAAAAAGTCCATAGATAAATCTCCTTAATAGAGACAACCTTTTTGAAATAGACGATGTTTTTATCGCGGTTTTTTTGCCGAACAACCGCGTCCGATATGAACCTCTCCTGAACCCGAGAGGGAAACATGCCCTGTTTTGCCGTACATACGGGTGTTCATGCGAATAAAGTCAAGGGTGTCCTGGTAGAAGGTGAGTTCGTGGTTGTAGACCTTAACCTCGGTCACCGCCTTGTTTGTGCTTCGTTTGGTGCAGGGTTGGCCTTTGTAGCAGGGAACCAGTTCAATCATTCCCACAAACTCTTCTCCTTCAAAAAGGCTGTATTGGCCGTAGCGAAGAGGCATACCGACTTGAAGTTTCCCATCTTCAGGCACATTGCCGTAGTACTGCATGGTGACCCCATCAGAGCCTTTATCCAAAGGAGCATCCATACGTTTTAAATGAAGGTTTTTGTCAGCAAGGGAGCTTTTTTTCATGTTTTGCTTTTCTTCAACCTTCAGTGTTCTAAAGTCGGTTCGGGTAAAGCCTTTGTAGTGGCAAAGCCGCTCCAATGCCAAAACACTGTTGTCTGAGGAAACAGCCCCTAACATGGACCTATCTTTTAGGTCCATGCCGTACTCGGCTTTGATAATGGGAAGGCGATAAATTCTCTCCCTGCCTGTAATATCGCTCATGCCCTGACTGAAGGCGTTGTTGTATTTGATGCGGTTAAAGAAATGGATGATTTCCGTGAAATGAATGATATCGCTTCGGTCTCTGCCCATCTCAAGAAATGATTTGTCGTAGTAGCTTAAAAAGGTGAGGTTAAAGGGATTGAGGCGATTGTAGGCATCCACCTTCAGGTAAGCGTTGATGCCGCCCAGGTCTGTGGGGAAGAAGTACTTCATGCGAATTTCAACCACGTTGAGGTTGGCGCTGATGATCTGGTTGAGGCGCTTTAGCTGACGGGTTAAGGGAAATTCAGACTGTTTCCCTTGGATATCCATCAGCGGAATGGTGAATTCCTGGGAGACAAGGGACTTATTGTCCATGAGGGCGTAGCTCATGGCAAAGTCCCCGGTGCGCATGTAGGCATAGGCGAGAATCTGATAAATTTTTGCTTCGAGCTTTTTCACCTTGGCCTTGGAGCGATTGGCTCGGTTTGCTGAGGTGTCGGCGTAGCTGATGAACTCTTCATAAAGGGCGTCTAACTGGCCTTCAAAGTATTTAAGCTCTCGAGTATAACGTTGAATCATCTCTTTGGAAATTTTTTTTCCGGTTTCAATATCGTCCCAGAATTTGGGGTAGTCTCGGTTGATAAAGAGCTCAATGCCTTCGATAAAAATTCGGCTGTCTTCATAGATACTGGTCAGGTAGTTGGCTTTGAGTTCATCCATGGTGCTGGATTCTGCAGCCAGGGTCGAAGTAGGCGTGAGTGCTGCTGTTATCAGAAGCGCACAGATCATCCATGCCGAGTAAAGGTATTTCATACGTCCTCTCTTTGTTTCCGCCATGATGGGTTAACTCCTGTTCTTCTGAAGTTTCATCTCAATAATACGCGCCGCATGGTACTCCCGCGGGGTGGATGCATGGCGGCTCGTGGGGTATTTTTTTTGATAATAGAGAAAGAGCCCCAGAAAATTATTTGATCCGGGCATCTTTTGAAATGCTCTGAAATCACCAGCCTTTCCGTTTAAGGAGAGTTTTTTGCACAAGGTAAGAAAGGCGTGTCTGGAGTGGTAGATGGCTTGATCTTCACTTCGGCCTTCGTGGGAACCGGAGTAGTACTCGGCCAGGCACCGGTGAATCACCGAGGCGTATCGCCAGTAGGATGTTTCAGGCGAGGTGAGGGATTCCACAAGACTGGCTGCCATTTCGGCGTACTTTCCAGAGTCTGACGCGAGTCCGGATACCCTTTTTTTCTCCAGGATATTGGCGATGAGGCACGCCATGGTCAATCTGGACGAGTCTCCGATAAAACGATTCTTCTCATCAGAACCTGGGATTCTCAGGCTCATCTCACCGTATTGATAGAGAATATCCTCCATAAGCCGCAGGTTTCCGGTTTCCAGCCCCAACAGAATCAGCTCATTGTAGATTTGTTTTCGAAAGGAGATGTTGTAGCGAATCTGTTTGGCTGCCAGGTCGTAATAGCCCTGAAAGAGATGGAAGAGTTGGGCCTTGGTTGCGGGAAGGGTATTGTTGTTCATAACAGCAAAACCCCGCCGCGCAAGATAAAGACTCACCACAAAACTGGTGTTGCCCGAATCTTTTTTGGCCTCTTCCACATAGCGGGCGTAAGGGGTTCCTCCTTTGATTTTCGCCGCATTTTTCAGGGTATTGAGACGGGTTAAAAGGGTTCGGGTTCTCGTGTCGGTGAGGGGATCGGCTTTTTGCAAATCTCTTAAGCTTCGACCCATGAAGTGATACCTGAGAAAGAGTTCATAGAGAGAAAAGAGCTTTGCGGGCTCCGGGGTGTAGGCGACTCCTCGCATTTTTCGGTGATATCGTCTCCATAATGTTTCCAGCCAGTGCCAGGTTTTAAGTTCACACACCTGACTGATGGCCGGTGGCGCATCCGGGGTGATCCAGCTTCCGGCCATGCGCTCCTCTTCAATCATCATGGCAAGAAAGTGGACATTGAGGTAGGTGGTCTCATCGTCTCTTACGCGAAAGGTGACATCATCCATATCCCTTATATCTTTTAAGGAGGTTCTCGCGTTGGCGTTTGCCCCTGCTTTTTCTAAGAAAGGGGAGAGGTAGTGCCGACTTAACATGAGGTACTGGCGGAGTTCGCGGTCTGTTATGGGAATAATCTCATCGGGCTTTCGTTTCTCTTTTTGAAATCCATACTTTATATTCTGGTAGTGAAGGTAGAGCAAGAAGTATTCATAGGCAATATCAAAACGCAGGCGTTGGAGCCGTTCTCCATCTTTGGACGCTTCAAATTCTTCGGTGAGCAGGTCAATTCGGCTCACCATGGTCTCAATGTCATGAAAGGGTAAAATGGTGCTCTCTTTAGGAATGGCAGCCAAGGTTTCCACCTGGCGTTGATCCTTCTCTCCCAAATCGGTGATGCAGCTTTTCTCCTTGGCAGGGCCTTCAGGCACCGTGTGCAGCAGATAGATACTTCGGCCATGGGTTTTGAAGGTCTCCATGAAATCGGCGGATACGGTGCTCCATGGGATAAAGAGAAGGGCGAAGGTAAAAATGAAAGCAGATCTTTTCATCATAGTGTGTACCCTTCCGGATTCCTTGAATCCTGCATTCGGTTGTAGAGGTTGACGTCTTCAGGGGGAAGCAGCAGCAAAATCTTTTTTCCCAGACGTTCGGCAATGACCTGGTAGTATTCATACTGCCGTTCAAAGTCGTCCACCTCTGTGGCGTCGTTGGAGAGTGCTCCAGGAAGAGCTCCTGAGATAAACCCTTCTCTTTTTGCCGCCTTGATATAGTAACTTCGCGCCAGCTCAAAACTTCGAGCCGCCACCTTGAGGGCCCGTGTTCTTAAGCGGGGTGAAGAGAGGTAGGTTTGTGAGATGATTCGATAGATCTCATAACGGCTGTCTTCATGATGGTCCAGAATCGAGCCCAATTGGTAGCGTTGGGAGAGGATCAACTCTTCCAACTCATCTTCATGGCGGGTGATTTGGCTCACCTTTCCTTGTGCGGCCAGTTCGCGAAAAAGAAGGGTGTAGGCGTTTAACAGATTGACATGGTTCACACGAAGAGAAGGCTTTTTAACAAAAGCGGCGGTAAAATCATGGAGGCAGCTTTTGGATGAGTTGGCAAGGGGAAGCCTGGCTTCGGAGAGTTTCTCTTCGTAAAGGCCTGCCTGAAGAAATTCATAGGTATACTCAATCTCCCCTCGGTAGCGATGGAAGATGTGATTGATGCTGCTGGCCTTGTACTCTCCTCCATAGATTTCTTCGGCCCCAAAGACCTTTTCAAGATCAGAAAAGACAATGTCAATACGGGTTTTGGCGTCGTAGTAGAGAGCCCGAATCTGGGTATTAAAGAGGCGCTCTTTCTCTTCTTTTCTACGGGTCTCCCATGTGTCAGCATGCTTTTTTAAGGCCGCAAGAGGCTCTCTGCAAGAATACAAATTGTAGAAAACCCAGCCTGTTGGGCACACATTGAGTTCATCTAAAATCTTTTTGTAGGTGGTGCGGTCTTTTACTTTGATGCCCTGTTCTATCTGTTTGACCAGCCAGCTTTTCATGGCGGAGACCACCACCAGATCTACTTCTCTGTTGTCCATTTTCAGCATGGAAAGCCCTTTGTTAAAGAGTTTTTCCACGCTGAACTCTTTGGCTCCCTTGTTCATAAAAAGCATGAGAGGAAGGACGGTTCGGTGGGACGTGGATTGCTCCATCCAGGTCTGCCGAGTGTTGTGGGCAATGACCCGGCTGCTGATGGAAAGGGGTAAATGGCGCTGAAACCAAGGGTAACTGGCCAGAGCGATGTGTGTTTCCATCTCCGTGAAATAGGCAATGGTCGCCTCAATCCAGTTGCTCTCATCGGGGGTAAAAATGTGGTCCCAGGGAGAGTCTTTGGTCGAGAGACCACGGCGTCTGAAGTTGTCCAGTTCTGCGCAGACCTCTACAACGGTTTCAAGACTCTCGATACGGCTTTTTCCAAAAGCGGGTTGTGCATTGGGATTGCTTGAAAGGCTGGTTACAGCGGTGTTGATGGCTTGAACCAGGTTCCCTTGAGTCAGATAGAGGTAATAGTAAAGAATTTTATAGTAGTGCTCCTCTTTTACGAAGAGGGCTCGGTTGGGGTAAAAGCCGTTTTCAAAATAACGAATGAATCGGTTGGATTCTGTATTTTGATTGAGAACGCAGGTTTCCAGGTAAATGTGATTGTATCCGGTGAGATTCACTCGGTCGTCAAAGTAGATGTTACTAAATGGTTTGTCCTTTAAGCGGGTGTAGCGGGCGAGCTGAGCTGCGGCTTGCCGCGTTGTGGTGATGTTGAGACGGCCGTCTTTTTCAATTCCCAATCGGTGATCGAGAATTTTAAAAAGGGAGCTTCGGTCTTTGGGGGACAGGCTCTCTTTCATGTAGAGTTTGCCTACGGTTGAAATCCATATAAGACGTGCTTTTTCATTGGATACAGAGATTTTTGAACCGGCTGCGGTGATCTCATTTTCCATGCGGAGTTGATCTTCAGAGAGTTTGGAGATCGCTTCAGCAGATAAAGGAGAGAGAAAGAGGATGAAGACAAGAATCAAGAATCCGGCTAAAAAATCTGTGGAATGGATTCCAGTGAACCCGAACCGACTGAATAGTGAGGGTGTCATCACTTACATTCTCCTCCGTGGCAAGAGCCTCTCAAGGGCAGAGACCACCTCAAAAGTGGCATCGCGGGGTTGAAAGCTAAGGGTGGTGGTTGGCGTTGGCCCTGTCGTAATGACCACCGTGCAGCGATACCCCCGAACTTTGAATGTGAAGGGACTCTTTTCCGGGGGCATAAACCGGGTTTTTCGGTAGATCTCTTCTTTTAAGCTCTTTACCCGTAAAGAGCTTTTTAAGGTGCTTCCTTCAATCGTCACCAAGTTATGAAGGGCAGCACCTTCATCCACCTCACCCTGAGAGGCTGAAAGGCGGTCAGAAAGAGCTGTCTGGCTTATCTTCAGATTGGGTGTCGCCCGTCCTGAAGAGGGCGGAGTGTAACCGGTGATTGGTTTGGGCGTGTCCGACTCAGGGGTTTGGGAAATGGCTGCAGGGGTGGTGTATTGCGTCAGCTTGGGTGCTGGGCGGTTCACTTTCTGAGCAATGGCCAGAGTCGGGGCCGTTCCAGAGGTTTTGCGGCGTTGCATTTTTGCAGGGGCATCTCCTGTGGTGAGGGGCGTAAAAGATTTTCGTCTGACACCCTTGCTTTCATGGGCAAGGGGTTGAGGTGTGTTTTTGGGTGCAAGAGAGATCGCCGCTTTTTGCATTGCCGGAAGCGCTTTTTGGGGTGGCAGAGGCGCTGAGGGTTTCTGCAAAGCCCAAGGCGTATTCGTTGGAGTCACCACCTCTGCCGTGGCGGGCGACAAGACCTTAAGCTGTGTTTTGGACAGAGCGTGTTGTTTGGATCGCGTTTTGGGCAACGTTGCGGTTTTAAGTTGTGGCGTTACCTTGGATTTGGGGGCCAAGGCAATGGCTTTGCCGGCCTTGGGGCGCCGGGCATTTGGCTGAGCAGGTGCTTTCATGATTTTGAGCTTTCGAGGAGCCAAAGTTTGAAGGGGCTTGGGCTTTTTCGGCTTTAAAATTTGAAGAGGTTTTGGATCATGTTTTGGAATCACTTTGGATTTGGGTGGTGGAACCACGGGCTTTGACGTGTTTTTTTTAGGCAAAAGCACCTTTTTTAGCTCTTTTTTTCGAGTCTCAGCGCTTTTTTTTGCAGCGTCTTTAACCACCTTGATGAAGGAGAGTTTCTCTTTTACCGTGGGTTTGGGCAAAACCGGGGTCTGGGGTAGGAGAATAATGGTTCGATTTTTCTTTGTCTGAAGATTGTTCTCAATGGCAACTTTGTAAAACGTGAAAAGGATAAGCGATATAAGGAGGATAAGAAGGGATGGACTGATAATCCACTCTCTGCGCGCAGGTCTATCGATAGCCCTTGGCATGATAATACGGGCCGAACCGCGTCCATAATAGTTCATGGGACGTGCTCGCATACGTTGCTTTGGTCTCCTCCCCCTAAAACAATAATTCTAAATATTCTGCTGCTGTAAACAAAGCCATGGCCGACTACTTAAGGCTCGACACTTTTTGAACGGTCACCCGTTTTTCCGAATCGTCGTAGACTTTTTCGATGAGTGCCATGGCCATCAGGGTGTCTTTGCTAAGTGAAAAGTGGTCTGGCACCAGCATGGGGCGGCTTTTTCCTTCCAGCTCCATGGTGGTCAATCGATCGCTCAGGCTTTGGGCATCCATGAGATTCATGTCGGGCTCCACCGTATCTCCCTGAACTTTGACCATTTGATAGGCAAACGTCTCGGGGATTGTGGGTTTCAGAACACGTATCTGATAAGAGACTATGGGTTGATTTAGGCTGGATATGCTGGGAGCATCCACCACCTTGGGAATGGTCATCTCTCCGATATGTACCGGTTTCTTGCCGATGGTCGAAGCCTGGGTAAAGGCGATAAGAAGCAGGAATGCCAAGTCGGCAAAAGAGAAGAGCCATATTTTTGAATCGTCGTATCGCATCAACCAAATGTCTCGTCAGTGTTTTTCAGTGTTTAAGGAGCTGCCGCTGCCTCAGGGGAATGATCCACAGAAGGGATGTTGGTCTCGCTTGTCTCAGGTGGTTTCATCGCTTGTGAAAGCGCATCACCATGAAAAGCCAAGGATGCTTGGGATGCCAGGGCGCGTTCAATACGCGAGGTCGCCAGATTGATGAGGCTTTTTTTAAACACCTCAAGAATGACAAAGCAGCTCAGCGCCACAAGGGTTGTAAAAAGCGCTGCGCCAAGGCCTGTGGTGTTGAGATCGCTGTTGGGGTCTCCCTTGGCCAGAAAGATCATGATCATTCCAAAAATGGTGCCGATAAATCCCATGGGGGGCAAGAGGTTGGTTATCATGGTGATGCGGTTGATGTATCGTGTGTGGTAAAGATTTTCCACAAGCTGATGGGTCGCATCCATAAGAAAGGAGAGAGGGTAGGGGGACCCCTGATGCTCTTTGCGGGCACTGAAAAGGGTTTTAACCACAACCAACATCAGTGGATCATCGAGTTGGCTCTCTTTATGGGCCTGGGCCTGAAGCTGTTCGTTGTGGATGAGACGGGCGTGGCGAAAAGCCTGGTAAATAAGCCAGATGGCATTAAAAAAAAGAATGGCACTTCCGATGTAGACAACCCCTTGGACCAGGTCGCTGATGAGGTTGGGATAGAGTTTGAATATATGGATGATAAATTCCATGAATTCCTCGTCATCACATTTTTGCCGGCAAATGGGCTGTGTCAGATGCAGAGACCCAGCTCCACAATGGGGTACAGATTGTTTTGACAGGCGGTGTTGAGATGACACCAGTGAACCTGAGAGCTGTCGTGGGTACATTGTAAACTTTGATAACCAAATATTCTGAAACGCCTTTATTGTCAATACTATTTTAGGTTTTCAGGCCCTTATGAAGCCGCTGTTCATTTTGAATCGTCATAGGAAATTGTTGGGTTTGACAGGCAGAAAGGGTGCATTGCGGCTTCTTTTCATAACGTCTTGCAGCACTCAGAACAATGGCATACAACATCTGCAAACGGTATTGGGTATTGTGAAAATATGTGAGCCATCAAAAGAGTGAAGGAGAAAAAGTGCAACCATGGCAAACGGTTTGAACCTGTTTACCGGCAATCGTCTGGAAATTTTAGCCCAGGCACTGGCAAAGGTGATGGAGGCACCTGTGGGGAACCCTTTAACCCCAGATACGGTGGTTCTTCAGAGTCAGGGAATGGCCCGGTGGCTCTCACTTGCTCTGGCTCGAGAAAATGGTATCTGTGCCAATGTGCGATGGCGGTTTCCCAATGCCTTTGTGCAGGATATTTTTGAGAAGACATTGCCAGACGTCAAAGAGGCCCGAAGATTTGATGCCAAGGTGGCGGCCTGGAGTATTCTTGCCGAATTGGATCATCTGGAAAAAGAGAGAGCTTTTTCCGAACTTTCTGCCTACCTGGGCGATGGTGCAGAGCCTCTGAAACGCTATCAGATTGCCGAACTTTTGGCCGATACACTGGATCAGTACCTTACCTACAGGCCTGAGATGATAGAAGCCTGGGAAAAGGGAGAGAGCGAAGATTTTCAGGCCATCCTCTATCGACGGCTTCAGACAAAACTCGAGCTTCGTCATCGCGTTCACTTGATGAATGAATTTAAACTTCGTTTGGAAAGTATTGATATTGAAAACAATATTTTTCCAGAAAGGGTGTTTATTTTTGGGGTCTCATCCCTTCCCGAATTTCATCTGGAACTCTTTACTGCACTTGCCAATCATTGTCAGGTCAATCTCTTTTTGCTGAACCCATGCCCCCAATTTTGGGGAGAGATTCTCTCTGATGCCGAATCTCGAAGGCTCTCGAACGAATCTGGAGCTGATAATCTCGCGGATGATGACTTGATGCTTGAGCTGGGCAATCCTCTTCTCGCTTCCATGGGAGGGCAGGGGCGAGAATTTTTTGATATGGTTGCCGAACGCGGCCTCAATGATTTTCCCCTCTTTTATGAACCTGATGAAAGCACGGTTTTGGGAGCCATTCAGGCCGACATCTATCACCTGCGGGATCGAAGCAGGGGAGAGGCGGATTTTCTGTCCATCTCATCTGAGGATGTTTCTTTTACGGTGCATAGTTGTCACAGTCCAACCCGTGAGGTGGAGGTGCTTCGCGACTGGGTGCTCTCTTTGATAGAGAGAGACGAGACGCTCTCTTTCTCCGATTTTGTGGTGATGGCTCCTGATATCTCGCTTTACGCTCCTGTTATTGAAGCGGTCTTTGGCAGGCCCCTTGATTCAGGCGGACGCATTCCCTTTTCCATTGCCGACCAGGCAGGAGGGGCAAGCAATAGGGCTGTGGAGGCCACCCTTCTGCTTTTGGATCTGGCAGGGTTTCGATTTGAAGCCTCGGGTGTGATGCAGATTTTGGATAATCAGCGGATTCGAAGCCGATTCGGCATTCGTCAGGGTGACCTTGAAGTCATTGAAAATTGGATAGCCCAAACCGCTATTCGTTGGGGCGAAGATGCGTCACGCCGACAGAAAGAGGGGTTTGCAGGTTCTGCTGAGAATACCTGGAAAAAGGGGCTGGATCGCCTTTTTGCAGGATATGCCATGGGTGAGACTGATGCGCTTTGGCAGGGGCTTCTTCCAGAAGCGGTAGAGGGAGACCCTGCAGCCCTTCTGGGGCGAGTGGCTCGATTTATGAAACAATTAACCGTCTATGTAAAAGGGCTGGATCGTCCTAAAACCGCCCAGGGCTGGGTCGATTTTTTTGAACCGGTGCTGGATACGTTTCTGGTGGATACGTCCATTGAAGATGGGGTGCAGAGTGTACGAAACGCTTTGTATCGTATGGCCGATGCGGCTCGTGGTGCTGAAAATCAGAGCACTGTCCCTTTTGAGGTGGTGCGATTTATTCTGAAAACCGCTTTAAATGAACCCGATCCGGTCTCAGGGTTCATCACTGGAGGCATCACCTTCTGCTCCATGCTTCCCATGCGAAGTATCCCATTTAAGGTTGTCGGGCTTCTGGGGATGGGCCATGGCGCGTTTCCCCGTCAGCATCGGGCTCCGGCCTTTGACCTGATGGCTTTAAGCCCCAAACGGGGGGATCGATCCCGACGCAAGGACGATCGATATCTTTTTCTGGAGATTCTGCTTTCGGTAAGGGAGACGCTGTGGGTCAGCTATACAGGACAGAGCATTCGTGATAACAGCCCTCTTCAACCTTCGGTGCTTCTCTCTGAACTTCTGGATTATGTCGAAGCCAGCTCAGAAGGAGAAAAAGCCACAGAAAAAATCGTGGTACGCCATCCGTTGCACCCCTTTTCAAGGGAGTACTTCTCGCATGAAAAGGGCCCTCTTTTTACCTATGATGTAAAATCGCGGCGTGTTGCCCAAAGGCTGCTCAAAGAGAGTAAAGCGCCATCTCCTTTTTTTCCTGATACGTTAAAAAACAATTCGGATTGCATGCAGCTCACCACCGCAGCGCTTATCGAGTGTTTGTCTCATCCCCTGAAATATCGCATGGTGAAAGGCTTGGGGATGACCCTTGCCACCTCCTCGGCTCTTCTTGAAGATGAAGAACCCTTTGCGGTAGGCGGATTGGCCCGTTTTCAGATGGGTGACTACCTCTTTGAATCGGTGCTCAAGGAAACACCCATGGAGCGAGCGGCCGAGGTGGTCAGGGGCATGGGAACACTTCCTGCAGGAGAGGTGGGAAATCAGCATTTGGACGCCATCTGTCTTCAGGTTCAATCTATTGCCGAGGGCCTGAAACCCTGGGTAAATAAGGAACCTCAGCGTGTGACAGGAGAGCTTCTGGTGGGAAAGGATACTCTGAGTTACGATGTGGGACCGGTTTTTGGTGACACCCTTGTTCTGGGGCGCTTTGGCCGTATTCGTCCTCGGGATCTGGTGGCGGCCTGGGTGCAACTTTTGGTTCTTGGAATAAAAGGTGACGCTGCGGGCTCTGCTGTTGTGGCGGGTGGCACCTCTTCCACTGAAAGAGATCTGGTCCATTTGGCCATGCCCCCAAACCCCTTGGATACGCTTCAATCTCTTCTGGAACTGTACCGTCAGGCAAACCAAAATTACTTGCCCCTTTTCCCCCGCGCCTCTTTTGCCTGGTGTGAGGAGATTCGCAAAAAAGGAGATGCCGATAAAGCGACAGCCAAAGCACGGGGTGCTTTTTATACCAGCCCTTACGGAGGCATGGGTGATGAGGGGGACCCTCATGTGCGTCTGGGCGTTGAAGGACGAAATCCCTTTGGTCAAGAGGAGTTGCCAGGGTTTATTCAGGCTTCTGAAAGGCTATATCTTCCCATTCTTGAGGCGGTGATACCATGTTAGACCTTGATCCTTTGTTGCTTGAGAGTACGCCCCTTTCCGGGAGCAACCTGATCGAAGCCAGTGCCGGTACTGGAAAAACATATACCATTGCAGCGCTTTACCTTCGCCTTGCGGTGGAAGAGGGCGTTCGTGTGGATCAGATTTTGGTGGTCACCTTTACCGAGGCTGCCACACAAGAGCTGGCCGAACGCATCCGGGCTCGTTTGAGAGAGGCACTTCTCTTTCTGGAAGATGGCGTCGGAGACGACCCTTTGTATGCCGAACTCTTTTCGAACAAAATTGATCCTGAGCTTGCAAAGCGGCGCCTTGGAGCGGCTCTGCGCAATTTTGATGAAGCGGCCATCTTTACCATTCATGGTTTCTGCAGGCGACTGCTTTCCGACCACGCTTTTGAGAGTGGTTCCCCCCTGGATTTGGAACTTGTCACCGATCTTTCTCACCTAAAGCGTCGTGCCGTGGTGGACTACTATCGCCATATGGTCGCAGGGGCATCGCCACTTTATGCGGCATGGCTTAAAACCAAAAAATGGGTGCCCGACTCTTTTGGTTCGTTTCTCTCCTTCAGTACCCCTACATCTCGTATTACCTTTTTGCCCAAAGTGGAGCCCCTGGAAACCCAGGAGCTGGAGGCACGTTTTTTGGAGCAAATGAGGCGAGCAACAAAGGTGTGGGAGAGTGAAAAAGAGGCAGCTCTCACCATTGTTGCCACAGACAAGGCCTTGAACCGAAACCGATATCGAAAAGGGGTTGAAGCCAAAATTGAAGCGGCGGCATCGGAGTTCTTTTCGGGTTCCATCTCCTTTGGCGACAACAGCATACTTCGAAAACTCTCTTTTTCCGATCTCTCCTCAGCCACCAAAAAAGGAATGGCCATCGAAGAGAATCCTCTTTTTTTTCAGATGGACGATCTGATGGCCTCTTTAGACGAATTGACCGAGGCCTTTGAGAAAAATCATGTGGCCCATCAGATTGCTCTGGCTCGATTTGTGGATGAACGCCTGGAAAAAGAGAAGAACCGTGCCGGGATCATGGGGTTTGATGACCTGCTCTCCCACGTGGCATCCGCCCTTAATGGGCCTTCGGCCAAAGGATTTGTGGCGCGGGTGCGCCAGCGATTTAGTGCGGCCCTTATTGATGAGTTTCAAGATACCGACCCTCAGCAGTACTTTATTTTTGAAAAAATTTTTGGGCAAGGTGCTGAAAAAACCCTGTTTATGATCGGAGACCCCAAGCAGGCCATCTACGGCTTTAGAGGGGCTGATATCTTTGCCTATCTTCATGCTGCAGGAGAGGCTGAAAAGGGCTACACCCTTGATGTGAATTACCGAAGTACCGACGCCATGGTAGGGGCGGTGAATACACTTTTCAAAGAGGGCACGCAGCCATTTCTTTTTGAAGCCATTCAGTTTCTACCGGTGGAAAGTGCAGGAAAAGCCGATGAAGCACCGCTTCTTGTGGATGGCGAGCCTCCATCGGCTATGGTGATTCCACGTTTTGAGGCAGGAAAAAAGCCTCTCAGTAGAGAGAGAGCCGAAGCGGTGTGCATCTCTCTTTGTGCGGCAGAGATGGTGAGGCTTCTTCGGCTGGGCAGGCAAGGGCGAGCCTTTTTGGGGCAAGAGCCTTTGAGTGAAAAAGATATGGCTGTAATCGTGCGCACCAATGATCAGGCACGTGATGTGAAACACGCGCTGAATGCGTTGGGTGTCCATGCGGTGCTATACAGCTCGGGAAATATTTTTGACTCTCTTGAGGCCGAAGAGATGGCCCGGCTTCTTGCCGCTTGCCTGAAGCCCTGGCGGCTTTCTTTGCTGAAAGGGGCGCTGGCCACCTCTATGGTGGGACTGAATGCTTTGGATATTGAGTCCTTGGAGAGTGAGGCAGGCGCTCTGGATCGTTGGTCTCTTTTTGCAACAGAGCTGCACACGCTCTGGCATGAGCGGGGGTTCATGCCCATGGTTCGCAGACTTCTCTCTGAGCTTGACGTGTTAGAGCATCTCATGAGACAGGACGGTGGCGAACGACGGGTGACCAATGTACAGCACCTGGTAGGGCTTCTGCACCGAGAGAGCAGCGAAAAAAAGGTAACCCCCCAAGGGCTTCTCAGATGGCTTGAGCGCATGATGGACCCTTCTTCTCCTCGCCTTGAAGAGCATCAGCTTCAGCTGGAGAGTGATCGAAACGCGGTGCAGATCGTGACCATTCATAAAAGCAAGGGACTGGAGTATCCCGTTGTTTTTCTCCCCTTTTCATTTATGGGATTTCGGCAAGTAAAGGAAAGCGCCATGTGTCACTCAGCCCATGGTGAGGTGATTCTGGATGCTGGCTCTGATGATTTTGAGGAGCATAAAGAACGCGCGGAAAATGAGGCACTGGCTGAAGAGCTTCGGCTCCTTTATGTGGCGCTGACCCGAGCCCGCTGTCACCTTTTTATGCCCTGGGGACCGGTCAATGGGTGGGAAAGAAGTGCCATGGCCCGAGTGCTTCATGCCCCGGAAAGCCACACCGCTGCAAGTCTGGCGTTGAAGATGAAAAAAATCACAGATGACGATGTGCAGGCACGTTTGGTTGAGCTTGAGGCGTTGGCCCCACACTCTTTTGCCACGTTTCTGGAGGAAAAAGAGCGTGATGAAGATGAGATTTCGCTAAGTTTTCAGGTTGAAGAGAAGCCTTTGGGGCAGGTTCGCACCCTGGAGCGCACACTGCCTGACTCTCTGGTGGTAACAAGTTTTTCTGGTTTGTTGTCTGCTGGAAAAGAGAATCGGGAGGCTGACCGAGATACCTTCAGCCCCCGCAAAATTGAGGAGGATATATCGGCTAAAGGGATTTTTGCGTTTCCAAAAGGGGCCGCTCCAGGCACGTTTATGCATACGGTATTTGAGACCGTTCCCTTTGATGCAGATCGTGATCTGTGCCGAGGAATCTGTGAGGATCTTCTGGTAAGAAACGGGTTTTCAGCTGAGGAGTGGGGAGAGCCTGTCACCGAGATGGTGATGCAGGTACTGCATGCTCCCCTTGGATTGGATGGGGATGAGAAAAAGACATTTACCCTTTCCCAGATTGCTTCTGAAGACCGGCTCCATGAGATGGAGTTCACCTTTCCATTAAAATGCATTACCGCAAAAGCTCTGGAGACTGAGCTCGCACGCTGGGGGTATGGTGCAGTTTCCGGAGAGGAGCTGGTGATGGAAGGCCTCTCTTTTTCACCGGTCAAAGGGTATCTAAAAGGGTTCATTGACTTGATCTTTCAAGTCAATGGGCGCTTTGCCGTGTTGGACTGGAAGTCCAACCATCTTGGCAATTGTGCAGAGCGCTACACCCATGAAACCATCGGGCGAACCATGAACGAGCATCGCTACACACTTCAGTTTCTGCTTTATACTGTGGCTGTAAGACGCCATCTCATGCTGAAATTGGGAGAAGCCTTTGACTACGACAGCCATATGGCAGGGGCGTTGTACCTCTTTGTGCGTGGGGTGGATGAAAAGGGGCATGGTGTTTATTTCAACAGGCCCGAAGCCGGTTGCATTGAAGCCCTCGACCGGCTTTTAATTGATGATGAGGTTAAACTGTAATGAGGTCGTAAAAGAAGAAAAAAAGCGTGAAGTCATCAATCTATGAATTGGGCCGAGAATAGGAGGGAAGGGTGGTAAATTCCGTGTGCTCCAGAGCCACTTCCACCTGAAACCGATTAAAATCCACGGCAAAGGAGATTCGTCTGTTGTCGTGAAAATCCTCACCAATGGTGAGGGTAATGGCACTGGTCAAGGCCAGAACTTTGGGTTGTACCCCCATGATGGTGAGGCCGAATTCCTTTTCAATAAGCCTGCAGAATTCTCCGGCCACCTGATTTATGATTTCTCCAATGCTGTCGGTCACCTCATTGGATGTAAAATCATGAACCAGATCCTCTTCGGGGAGCCCCATGGAGACCATGTAAGATCGGTAGATTTTTACCGCAGCTTTGTCGGTAAAATTAAAGACCACCAGGGCGCTGAAGTCGCCGGCTACCTGGACAAAACAACTGATATCTGGCCGCATGATCACCTTGGGAATACTCTGCACGGTCTCTGCATGGGTGATGTTTTTCTGGGTACTCATCTCCAGAACATGGGTTACCGCAGCGCAGAGAATTGCGGAGATTCGGTCTATGGTTGGATGCGGCATTGGGGTCATTGCGGGACCTGTGGTGTGGTTGTGTGTTAACCGGGTGTGTTTCGAAGATTGTTAGGAATTTTTTTAAGAAGGTATCTGATTGTACCATAGGTCATGATAATGTCATCATATATTAATGGGTTGTCGTTATGGAATCGTCATCTGAAAATTTGGAATTGAGCCTTTTCGAAGGGGGGTTGGAACGGGGATTTAGCCATACAGACCTTCACTTTGCACGGTTTTTAAAAGAGAGTGAAGAAGGAGGAGAGGCTCTTTTCACAGCAGCAGCTCTGGTGAGCAGAGAGAGTCGAAACGGGCATGTCTGTGTGGATCTGTCGCGTTATGTGGGGGATCATTATCCTTTTGCTGAGCTGCAAGGTGTTACGCCGAAAAGTTCTGAAGCATGGTGTGATGCCTTGGCATGCTTAGCGGCCGTGGGTGATGGCTCCACTCCTACCCCTCTGGTGCTTGATGGCAAGGGACGACTCTATCTTTATCGGTATTACCTGTTTCAAAAAGAGGTGGCCCAATTTATGCTGAAAAAAGCGGCCCAAAAAGGGCCGAATACCTCTGAGATCAATGCACTGTCCCAGGGGTTGCAGCGGCTTTTTCCCTCTCAGAAATTCTGCTTTTCAGAACCAGACCATCAGAAACGCGCTGCGGCTGTGGCCTTGACTCGAAAGCTTACGATTATTGCCGGAGGGCCTGGAACGGGAAAGACCACCACAGTGAGTAAGATTCTGGCCCTTTATGTGGAACGATATCTGGCAGATTACCAAAGATTACCCCGTATCGTGCTGGCGGCTCCCACAGGCAAAGCAGCCGCACGGCTTATGGAGTCCATGCGTTCGGCCGCCGAACGTTTGAAAGGGAGCGTCTCGGCAGAAGTGATTGATGCACTTCCTCGTAAAGCCTCCACCATCCACCGAATTTTGGCCGGTTTTGGAAGAAGGAAAAGTCCGTTTGAGCCGGAAGAGACGCTGGGATGTGAACTGCTCGTCGTGGATGAAGCTTCCATGGTGGATCTTCCTTTGATGGGGCGTCTGTGCAGAGTCATTGCCCCTGAAACCCAGGTGATTTTCATGGGAGATCGCAATCAGCTGGCCTCGGTGGAGGCAGGCTCTGTATTGGGAGATCTTTGCCACGGGAAACGGGGTGAGCGGGTTTCTCTCTCTTGTGGAGCGCTGCTTGAAGAGCTGACAGAATCAGCCCCGCAAACGGATATTGAGGCCTCTCCACTGGCCGATGCCGTGACGACCCTGGTCAAAAGCTACCGTTTTGGGAAGCGCCCTGGCATAGGAGACGCGGCCGATGCATCCAACAGAGGCGATGCGCAAGCCCTTGCCCGTGTGGATTCTGCTGGTTTTTCCTGGATGAAAGCCGAGACAGCCTCAGAGGGGCTTGATATTTTAAGGCCGCTTATCAAAACATATTTCCAAGGGTATATGAAAGCTTCAACCGCTGAGGAACGCCTTGATATTTTGGACCGGTTTCGCATTCTTTGCGCCGTGCGAAAGGGACCTCTGGGAGTTCGTCGTTTAAACGCCTTTGTGGAACGGTTGCTGGGGGTGGGCGAGGGACTCTGGTATTCGGGTCGCCCTGTGATGGTTACGGAAAACGACTACACCCTTTCGCTTTTTAATGGTGATACCGGAGTGACAATACGAGAAAAAGGCGAACTTGTAGTGGCATTTCCCGAAGAGGGAGGCGGCATGCGAACCATTCACCCGGCCCGTTTGCCTTCGGTGGAGACTGTGTTTGCCATGACCGTTCATAAAAGTCAGGGCTCAGAATTTGACCATGTGGCTCTTGTTCTTCCTGAGATCGACACACCTCTTCTCACCAGAGAACTTATTTATACGGGCTTAACACGCGCCAAAGAAGAGGCTCTTCTTTTGGGAAGTACAGATAGTGTGGAAAAAGGATTGAAACGTCGAACCCGAAGGGCGTCTGGCCTTCAGGAACTTCTTTGGGCCTCTCCTGTTTGAGGTTACCCTATAAGTGTTGGCTTTTTTTAAGGCGTTGCTTTAAAAAAAAGGCTGCTCAGGGCAACTGATGATGTTGTTGCCCTGTTTTTTTGTATCACTATTTCTTAAAGTGGTGCTTTAGAAAAAATTCCGACTCTCTTTTTATTTCTTATAAAAGGTAGTATAGAAAGGCTTCATGGTGATCCCTTTTATCCAAAGGGCTTGGTGAAGATTTTTGTATGCAGTGGAAAGGAAAAAGAGAGGGTGGCAGAGTTTAAAACGCATCTGACCGTCTCAAGTTTTTTAAGCAGTGCCTCATCCGTTATGATCTATGCGGCGGGCCTGGCCACACCCCAGGAGGTGCTCCTCTACTTTGTTATGGGGGTGATAGGCGGGCTGCTGCCCGATATCGATTCGGACAGTTCACTTACGGTGCGTCTTCTGTTTACTTTTATTGCCACGGTGATTTCTTTTCTCATCATGTTTCACCAAAAAACGGACAATTCGGCTCTTGAGCTTTACGGGATTTGGCTCATGAGTTTTTTTGTCATGAACTATATCTTCTTTTCTCTGTTCACCCGCATTACCATCCATCGCGGTTTAATTCATTCGGTTCCGGCCAGCGTTCTTTTTTGGTTTCTCTCGACTCTGGTGCTTTACCACTGCTTTAACTTTTCTCTGCCAACGGTATGGATGGCGGGTTTTTTTCTTTTTGGTGGGTTTCTCTCGCACCTTTTTTTGGATGAGTTGGCCAGCCTTGACCTTGGAAAAAAAAGACCCAAACGATCATCGGGGACCGCCTTTAAATTCGGCTCAGCCAGGGACCTGAAATCCACCATTGCCGTTTATGTGGTTACCACTCTTCTCTTTTTCGCCACACCGGATCATAAACCGTTTGTGGAGACTTTTTTTGCCTCAAAACAGTACGCCGCATTTAAAGCTTTGCCAGAAAATGGATGGTTCAATGATTTGACCCAACGGTATATCGTACGCTGGCAAACGCGTGGGAAAGATGAGTGTCGGCTTTAAAAAATAGATTTATATTGATGGTTCCGGCTTTTCATCATGCTTATCAAAGTTGATTTGCTGAAGCGGTTGTGATTTTATTTTTTAGAGTGTGCAAAGCATAAGGCGTGTGAAACAGCCCTTTATAAGATGAGGCAAGACCGATGAAACAGCTATGGCCGGAAGAGTTGGAAGGGTTTCTTAAGGAGCATGGGGAAGCAGAGTATACCCTGGTGGATGTGAGGGAGGTGGAAGAGTATGAGGCCGAGCACATGCCCGGGTCTATCTGCATCCCGGCCCTGGAGTTGAGCAGCCGTGTCCATGAGCTGGACCCATCACGAAAAACCGTTTTTATTTGCGAGCGGGGTGCCAAATCCCTTGCAACGGCCATTATTTTTGAACAAAAGGTGGCCCCCAAAGGGGCTGTGTACAACCTGATGGGTGGGTTGGATGCCTGGATGGGACGACTGGCTTACGGACTTCCAAAAATTCGTCTGGTGGGGCTTCATGACGATCTGCCTCGAATGCTGGTGTCTGCCATGGATTTGGAAAAGGGGGCGTGGAAATTTTACCAAAAACTGGAAAAAGTGATGCCCCAGGAAGGACCCGTGCAGCTGGTGCGCCGCTTGGCTGCCATTGAAGTTTCCCATATAAACCTTCTTTACGCTCGGCTGAAGCGTATCGACCCCAAAGCACCGAACAGTGTGACTCTGATCAATTCACTTCCGGGGATTTTGGCCGAAGGGGGAGAGAGTGTGGCACTGCTTTTTAAGGGAATGGCAGACGGGGACCTGGGCTGGGAATCACTTTTTGAAGTGGCCCTGGAGGTAGAGATGGCAGCTTATGAGCTCTACCGCGGTCTTGCCGCACGTCTTTCAGGGGATGATGCAGATGCTTTTTTTGCTTTGGCTCAGGCCGAAAAAGAGCATATTCGACTTTTGCTTGGTGAGTTGGATGAAAGAGCTGGAAAAGTTCTTTGGATTTAAACCATTCGGTTTTTAAGGGGTATTTTATGAAAGAAGATGTTTCCCTGGCTTGTATTGGTAAGATTAGATCGCCTTTAAAATCTCTTGAGGCATGTCCGAAGCAAGGACATGAAGGGGCCCCTTCAGCCCGTGTAGAGATTCTCCCCGCTTTTCAAGCAGCGATGAAGGGGATTAAGCCAGGCGATCGACTGGTGGTTCTCACTTGGTTTCATTTGGCAGATCGAACAGTGCTTTCGGTGCATCCCAGGCATGACACGTCAAAACCCAAAACAGGAGTCTTTTGCACGCGGTCACCCAATCGGCCCAACCCGCTGGGGCTTCATGAAACAAGGGTGGTTGAGGTAGACGAGGGAGCGCTTGTGGTAGATCCTCTGGAGGCCTTGGATGGAACGCCTGTGGTGGACATCAAGGTGAGCATGTCGGTTAAAATGTAGTGGTTTTTGCTATGAGCTTTGGTTTAGGGGGGCTCCTTTTTATCCAAACCGGGTGCGAGACTGAGTTTTTTTCCTTCTTGACGCCCTTTGGCCATGAACTCTGGGCTCACTCGTCTTCCTCGTGACGTGCGGGAAACAATCCGAGGGTAGCGAATTGCAAGGTAATCATCAAGAAAAGGGTCTCGAATAATATCGAGAGCCCGACTGGCGTTGTCTGTTTTCTCCTGTCTGAGTTTTTCTGAAAAACCCTCAATCATTCCTTCTGCAAAGTCGCTTTTGCGGTATCTGCCAGGGTTGTGGCCAACCTTTTGGCAGAATGTCTCCCATGCGCGATCGATGGCTCCCACAATAAATCCGTAAGTGTATTCAGCAGAAAGAACCTGGGGGGCTGTTCCGCTTATTTCAAGGGCTCGTCCCATTTTCCCTTTTTCCAGAACGCAGGCCATGGTCCAAACACATCGAACAAAACAGTGCTCCGTAAGAAAATTGGCCAGAGCATAAAATTCTCTGTGATGCCGGAGTGTTGGCTCACCAAGAAAAATAGTGATGAAGTTGCTATGGGATGTTTTTTCTTTATTTTTTTTAAGCGTCTGGATTTGGTGCTTCTCCATAAGAGCGTGGGCCTTGGCAAGGGCGAGTTGCGATTCATGGGTATTGCTACTTTGAGAGAGGGCAAAGAGCTTTCGAATGCGAGACGTGAGGGCATCTTCTGCTGGTTGCGCATCGGATTGCAGGCGCTCTTTAAGCGGCGCAAAAGAGCCTGAGGCCTTGGGGTTGGCCCCCAGAAGGCGGCACGCTTTGAGAAAGGCCGGACCATGGGGTTTTTCTCCAAAGGCACCGTAGAGTTCGTGGGCCAGCTGATGGGCCATTTCATGAAAGAGAACCTCGCGAATGGTGTCCCAGCCGTGATTCAAAACAAGGCCAAGACTGAGGGAAATTTCTCTCTTTTCAACGCTCCATTTGCCGAGAATTTTTTTCCCTTGGTGCAGAGAAAAAACAGGGGGCTTGAGAGCTCGAATGGAGGGATCTGGATGCATATTTCGAGCGGTTTCCCACTCCAGATGAAGAGCATGAAAAAGAGCCCGCTGATGAGCGGGTGAAAGTCCTTTGAGAGACATGAAAGAAGGCTCCGTCAGCAGATAAAAAGAGGCGAGTCCATTTCTGGCTCGCCTCGGCTTATTTGGATTAAAAAAGAGTGAAAAATTAGAGGTTGCCCACCTCGTTGGCCTTGTAGACCCGAATGCCTTCATTTTCAAGAATTTTCACTGCTTCATCAATATTATCGAAGCGGAAAATCATGACGGCATGGTCGCCGCTCTGCTGAAGGGCATACATGTACTCCACGTTGATGTCAGCTTCAGCAAGAAGGACAAGAATGCGATTGAGGCCTCCGGGTTTGTCTTCCACGGCCACGGCCACCACGCTGGTTTTACCCACAGAAAAGCCTTGCTCTTTAAGGGCCTTTTCAGCGGTTTCATTGTCGTCAACAATAAGCCTTAAGACACCGAAATCAGAGGTGTCTGCAAGGGAGAGGGCGCGAATATTGACGGACGCCGCCGAGAGAATGGTGGTCACCTCGGCAATGCGGCCACCCGTGTTTTCAAGGAAGATGGATATCTGCTCAACGCGCATCAAAGGCCTCCTTTCATGTGCATCGTGTTGCGTTAATGACGTCGTCAACGGGGGGTGAAAAATGGATCTTATCGGTTTCCCCCTGCCAATGGCTCTTGCCATTTTCTGACTATCGCTTGCGGTTGTCAATCACTCTTACCGCTTTTCCCTCGCTTCTGGCAATGGATTTTGGCTCCACAAGCTGTACCTTGGCAGAAACGCCAAGATATTCTTTGATATCCTTTGAAATTTTCTTTTCGGTGCTCTGAAGCATTTTGATTTTGTCGGCGAAGAGATTTTCACCCACCTCCACTTTAACGGTCAGGGTGTCGAGGTTGTTCTCCCGATCGACCACCATTTGGTAGTGTGGTGTGGTGTCGGAGTTCTTCATAAGGACGCTTTCAATCTGTGAGGGGAAGACATTGACGCCCCGAATGATGAGCATATCATCGGTTCGGCCGCTGACCCGCTTCATACGCAGATGTGTTCGACCGCAGATGCAAGGCTCGGGATGCAGGGAAGTAATATCCCGCGTGCGGTATCGAATAATAGGGAAGGCTTCTTTGGTGATGGATGTAAAAACCAGCTCTCCGGTTTCGCCATAGGGCAGAGGTTCTTCAGTAACGGGATCGATAATCTCCGGAATAAAGTGGTCTTCAAAGATATGCAGGCCATTTTTGGCCTCGTGGCACTCAATGGCAACCCCAGGGCCCATCACTTCGCTTAATCCGTAAATATCGACGGCATCAATTCCCAGGGTCTCTTCAAGCTCCCGCCTCATGTTTTCACTCCAGGGCTCGGCCCCGAAGATACCGAATTTGAAATTGAGGTCGGCAAAGGAGTATCCCATCTCTTTGGCCACTTCAGCAAGGTGAAGGGTGTAGGAGGGAGTGGCCGTGAGAATGGTGGGCCCAAAATCTTTCATGATAACAATCTGCCGTTTGGTGTTGCCACCGGAGACGGGAATAACAGATGCCCCAAGTTTTTCGGCACCGTAATGGACTCCGAGCCCGCCGGTAAAAAGGCCATAACCGTAAGCATTGTGGATAATATCTCCACGGTTGGCTCCACCAGCACACAAGGCCCTTGCCATAAGATCCGACCAGTTGTCGATGTCTCGTCTTGTGTATCCCACGACCGTTGGTGCTCCTGTGGTTCCAGATGAGGCGTGAATACGAACCACGCTCTCCATGGGCACGGCAAACATGCCGTAGGGGTAGTTATCCCTTAAGTCTTGCTTGGTGGTAAAGGGGAGTTTGGCAAGATCGTTAAGGCTTCGAATATCTCCGGGAACAATGCCGGCTTCTGCAAATTTTTTCTGATAAAAAGGAACCTTGGCATAGACGTTTTCAAGGGTGGTTTGAAGGCGCCTGAGTTGAATGGCCTCTAAGGCTTCCCGGGGCATGGTTTCAAAATCGATATCGTAGATCATGGCAAATCGTCCTCGTGGCTTTGTCTATGGCAATGGTATGATCCTGTGAACGTACGTCAGGCTGCGGCATGGTTTCTTTTGTGAGAAAAAGGAAAGGCAGCGCAAAGATGCAGAAGTGCGGGACGTTTGTCCATGGATCACATCTTAAAATACTTCAAATGTGCAAGGGTCATACTCGCAGATTGATTTGAAACATTAGCAAAGGTCATAATGGATTCCTCAGGCATTGTCATCTCAAAAAATGATAAAGGTGTTTTGTGTTGCCCGTAAAATCTATAATTTTAAAATGTTGCGCTTGGCGTGTATTAAAGATGGGTAAAGTGGGTAATTCAAGAAAGAAAAGTAAATATACTTTATAATTTCAGGTGCATTTAAGGTGTAATTACGGCAAGGCCAAGGTAGTTGAACCTCACGTTAAGGGAAGGGTTGGTGTCGAAAAAAGACCAGGGGTCAAAAAGTGACCTGGGGTATGAGGAGGAAAAACGCGTAAAAAAAAGCCACTCGAATAAATTTTTCCAAGCGGCTTTCTTGAATCTGTCTAAAGCAGTATATCTTTAGCCTTCATAGCCTCCACTAAACGTGGGCTTTCGTTTTTCAACAAATGCACTGGTTCCTTCTTTGGCATCGGGGCTTGCCATGCAGAGGGCAAAAGCGTCAACTTCCATGGCGCACCCTGTGGCCAGATCCACCCCAAGACCGGCGTTGACCACCTGCTTGGCTGCGCGAAGGGGAACCCGTCCTTTGGATGCCATGGCTGAGGCGGTTTTTATCACTTCGTCCATCAGAGCTTCAGGAGCTGTTACTTTATTGACCAGGCCCATCTCTTTGGCTTCGGTCGCTGAGAGCATGTTTCCGGTAAGAATCATCTCTTTGGCCCTGTTGGTCCCAATAAGTCTTGGAAGGCGCTGGGTTCCACCAAATCCGGGAATGATTCCCAAAGTAATCTCTGGAAGGCCGAATTTGGCATTTTCTGATGCATAAATAAAATCGCAGGCAAGGGCCATCTCACTTCCTCCGCCCAGGGCAAAACCGTTGACCGCTGCAACCACGGGGATGGAGAGGGCCTGGAGTTTGCTAATGACGTCATGGCCTTTTTTTGAAAAAAGTTTGGCCTGAAGGGGATTTAAGGTGGCAAGTTCGGTGATGTCTGCTCCGGCTACAAAGGCTTTTTCACCGGCACCAGTGAGGATCAGCACACGCACGTCATCGTTTTGAGCAATTTCATCCAGAGCGGAAGACAACTCAGTGAGGAGCATTCCGTTTAAAGCGTTGAGAGCTTTGGGGCGATTGAAGGTGAGGGTGGCGATGTTGTTTTCAATGGAGATGAGAAGAGTTTCGTAAGCCATGGGGCACCTCGCAGATAGAAGTAACAAGTTAAGTTGAAGAGCAAAATAAAGAGGTTCTGCTCAAATAATCGCAGCTGGCTCTTGATGTCAGTTGATAATCTTTTTTTTGGCTTTGTTATACTCATCAAGGGTGATGAGGTCGTTGTCAAGAAGGTGGGCCAACTCCAGAAGCTCGGAGACATGGCTTGACGGAGGCAGGGCGGCAAGGGGTCGGTGCCTTTCGCCAGTCCCTTGCTCTATGGCAATGGAGGGCTGCTGGACAGGTTGTGCATCTTCAACACGCACAGATGCCAAACCGCCAAGGACACTGATCTCAACGTTTTTGCCCTGGAACATGGGCAGGGAGAGCATCTCTTTAAGGGCTTTGCCTTCGGCTTGCATGCGCTTGTAGATGAGGTAGGCCGAAAGGCAAATAAGTGAAACACCGCCCAGAAAAATCCAGAGCATGTAGTTCACGAGCCCTCGGAAAAAGAGCACAAAAAAACAGAGGACCACAATGAGAAGAAGGTGGCCTCCTAAGATGAGGTATACGGTGAAAAGGCTCTTGATGACGCCTGGGGAGTCGTTGTTGCTTTTCATAGCTTCACATCAAATCGGTTGTGATTTATTTTTTGCAGCCGCTTTTGCGACGTATCTTTATATCATATAGAGGGGCATGGCATCTGTAAATGAATCTCTGGCAATAATCATGGTTCACAGGTGCGTGCAGTGGCTCAGGTATTTTTCCGTCAGCCCCTGGGATGAAAGGTTTTGTGCATTGTGCGAAGGTGGTCTCCGGTGATGTGGGTGTAGATTTGGGTGGTTGAAATATCTGAGTGCCCCAGCATCACCTGGACCACACGCAGGTCTGCTCCGCCTTCCAGAAGATGGGTGGCAAAAGAGTGGCGCAACGTGTGGGGACTCACCTTTTTGTCAATCCCAGCAAGGCGAGTGTATTTACCCAACATTTTCCAAAACCCCTGGCGGGTCATGGGTTTACCGGCTCGGGCCACAAAGAGGGTTCGGCTGGTGTGATGTTTTAAGAGGACAGGGCGTGCTGTGGTAATATAGATCTCAAGCTTTTCCATAGCGTAGCGCCCCATGGGAACCACCCGCTCTTTGGCTCCTTTGCCAAAAACGCGAACAAATCCGGCTTCCAGATTGATATCCCTCATCTCCAGATGGACAAGCTCCGAAACCCGAAGGCCTGCTGCGTAGAGAAGCTCAATCATGGCGGCATCTCGTATGCCGCGGTGGGTTGCTGTATCCGGGGTTTCCAAAAGGGCTGTCACTTCTGAAACAGAAAGAGTGTCAGGAAGCTTCAAGCCCGTTTTGGGAAAATCAATAAGGCCCGAGGGATCGCTTGCCAAAATCTTCTCTTCCGCCAAAAACCGATAAAAAGAACGAATGGAGACCAGGTGCCGGGCCCGAGAACGGGGGCCCAGGCCTTCGTCCCTGAGCAGAATCAGATGTTTTAAAATAGCATAGGTGTCGTCTTCACCGGGGGATTGAAACCCATTTTTTTCAAGAAAATCCGCAAAGCGAGTGAGGTCGGTTGCATAGGCCTCGACACTTAACTCTGAAAGCCCGCGTTCCACCCGCAGATGGCTGATGAACTGGTCAATATAGAGATACGTGGGATTCATGGATGGTTTACGCTTCAATTACATGGTCATGAAAATCAAGGGTATTAAGAACCTCTGCACCGGTTTCGGTGACAAGGACCATATTTTCTAAGCGCATGCCTCCCCAGTCGGCCACATAGATACCGGGTTCTACTGTGACCACCATGCCGGCCTTAAGGGTGTCGTCCCGTAAAGGCGAGAGACGCGGGGCTTCGTGGACCTCAAGGCCGACACCGTGGCCAAGTCCGTGGCCAAAGGCGTCAGGAAAGACCTTGTGGATAAACTCTCGGGCGACAGTGTCTACCGCCTTTCCGCTGACGCCCTCTCTGATGGCATTGATGGCAAGAGCCTGGGCTTCGTAGAGGGTATCGAAGACCTTTTTAAACATCTCATCGGGCTTTCCGATGATAAGGGTGCGTGTGGAATCACTGCAGTATCCGTTATAACGTGCTCCCCAATCGATAAGGACGGGCTCTCCGGCTGAAACAGTGCGGTCACCGGGCACGGCATGGGGCAGGGCAGCATTGGGTCCGGTTGCCACAATGGTGGGAAAAGAGAGCCCGTCGGCCCCTCGAGTTCGCATCTCCTTTTCCATTTGCCAGGCGATTTGACGTTCTGTTTGACCTTCTTTGATGCATTTTTTAACAGCTAAAAAAGCCTCTTCTGCAATGGCAAGAGCCTGACGCATCACCTTAATTTCACCGGATGTCTTGATGGCACGCATGGGAGCGGTCATGTCGGTGTGAGGGATGAGTTTTGCTGGTGAATTTTTTTTGGTCATCTCTTGGATGAGAAGGCTGTGGCGCCCCACAGAAAGTCGATTCTCTTCAAAGGCCACACGGGTGGCCCCTACTTTTTCGAGAAGTTCTGGAAGATCTTTATGGAGCCCCTCTTTGTAAACATGCACATCAAAGAGAGGGGCTTCGTGGGTGGCGTGAAGCTCAAAGCGGGAGTCCGTGGCAAGGATGCATCCCTTGGGCCCAATGATAAGGGCACCTGCCGACTCATCCACGCTGTTGTCCTCTCCGGTAAAACCGCTCAAGTATCTTCGGTTCTCTTCCTGCATGATCAGACAGCCGTCAAATTGATTCTCTTCAAGGGTACTTTCAATGGCTTTTAACCGTGTGGCGTGTATATCGTTCATGATGTCTCCTTAATAGTTTGCTATGTTTGATGCTTCCGCAAAAAGTCTGGGTATCTCTTAAACGACCTGCAACACCTGAGCCGCCATATTCGGTAGATGGGTCCATATCGTGGACGTCGCGTCGAAGTGTTGACTTTTTACAATCTCATCAATTGTGAGAGAGCATACCATTTGAAAGGAGAGGGTGTCGAGGTCTACCATCCTGCGCATCGAAATCCGAGAATATTGGATGAAAAACGCATGTCAAATGTATGCAGCGTATAGCGGGTAAGGGTGCGGTCTGATGTAAAACTTCCGCCGGCTGCAAGCCTGACGGGCTCGCCGTACCGCTCAGGTAGTCGGTCCAAAAGCCACTCCATGGCATTTCCCAGAAGATCGCAAACGTCAAAAGGACTTGCTCCTGCAGGGAAAGCATCCACGGAAAGGGTACCGCCTCCGCCCACCTCCTCGGTGTTGCAAAGATGATCGGCCCATGCCTCACCCCAAGGGTAAGGGAAACGATTTTTGCCACCGGAAGCAAGCCACTGCGCCAACGTTGGAAGCCGTTTGCCTGACCAGGCGGCAAAAGCTGCAGCATCTTCAAAACTCACTTGGACCACCGGGTGATGGGCTGCCGTATGGATGGAGGATCTCTCTCCACACGGGGTGTGCCAAGTGGCCCGTCGTACCAGGCGCACCCCTCGGCTGGTTGAGAGGCTGATGGCATGGCTGTTTCTTTTTCGTGTGAGACGGGGTTCGTAAACAGCTCCAAAACCTCTCTCCTCGGCTGTGGTTTTGTAGCCGGTACGGCTGATAAAAACTTCAAAAAGAGCATTGGTGATGGGGTATTTCCCTACAAGAAATTCTTCGATATCAGCCAGACTCTCTTTGCCTGTTATGGGGTCAAGAACCGGGTAACGGCCAGAGGGAATGACCATGGTGCGGTTGTAATACCGTTCCGACTCATTCAGAAGGGCATCAAATCGGCTGGCCTTTTCCCGCATCTCATCAATCTCTTCCTCTCCCAGTTTTGTTTCGTCTTCATCAATCTCTTCAATCAATTCGTCATCAAGGATCTCGTCTTCAGGAATCTCTTCAATCAATTCGTCATCAAGGATCTCGTCTTCAGGAATCTCTTCGATCAGCTCG
>JAKSCC010000242.1 GCA_022360815.1 Desulfobacterales bacterium | reverse complement strand
GCCACCACCTCCGACGCCCCATTGGACCCCTGTTCCGGAGCCGGAGCCAGGGGACAGGGACGCAAGTATACCATTCAGACATCCGGCGGTATTCCCATACCTGGCAAAGTGACCATCGAAGATCTGCCTGAAGGACTTCCCATGGCAAACAGCACCATCATGGCAGGAGAAGGAACATACACGGGTCCAAAATTCGACCCTCTTACCGATGCCGACCGGGAGTCCATGTACTACTGGATCGACAACGACTAAATGGCATCAAGCCCACACCCTTTCGTAGGAGAACTTTCATGCAGCAAGCACGTTGCGGCCTCTTGGCTGCCATCTTCTTTCTTCTCACCAGCTTCACGCCCCAGGTTTGGGCAAAATCCATTGCATCCCGTCAGGCAACCGGCCCCTACAACGTGACGGCTTGGATCATGGAGGTGGTGATTCCCTGTCAAAAAATGTATGCGGCAGAACGCCTCATTTTGATGGGAAAGATGCGCATCAACGGGAAGATTAAAACAACCTCGTTTAAGGATGAAAATGGGGCCCCCTTGAAGCGCTGCTCTCTTAAAACAGGGGCCCGTGTAACCATAACAGGCCGTGAGTTGGTAGGAGGAGATATCTTTGCCACCTCGGTGCGCAAACTCCCCAATAAATAGTGGAAGGGTAAACGCAAAAAGTCCGTAAGCAAATCTGCTTACGGACTTTTTTTCTGCAACAGGTTCACAGCCACCTCCTAAAGAGTGATACACTCTTTTTGGCTGATCCAAACTGTTTTATACTAAAGGCTTTACCAAGCGGCCGAACGGCCACTTGAAAAGTCTTTATGCGTCGGCTTCGGCAGCACTCTCTGCCTTGGGCACAGTGAACTCAACCACAGCCATGGAGGCTGCGTCACCGGCACGGAAACCAACTTTGGTCACGCGGGTGTAACCACCGTTTTTGCCGCCGAAGCGTGCAGGGGCCTCTTCGAAGAGCTTGTGAACAACCTCTTTTTCCATGATCACGGAAAGGGCCTGACGGCGAGCGTGAAGATCGCCACGCTTGGCAAGGGTGATCATTTTATCGGCCCAGCGACGCAGCTCTTTGGCTTTCACGTCGGTGGTTTTGACCTTCTCATTTTTGAAAAGAGAGGTCACCATATTGCGGAACATGGCATTGCGATGTGCCGATGTTCTTCCCAGCTTTACGCCTGCTTTTTTATGTCTCATTATACTTTACTCCCCTTCAGCTCCGTCTTCCTCCTTCGGAGTGAAGCCGTCGAGCTTCATACCGAGGGAAAGTCCCATCTCAGACAAGACCTCTTTAATCTCGTTCAGGGATTTACGACCGAAGTTCTTTGTCTTGAGCATCTCTGCTTCGGTTTTCTGAACAAGCTGATGAATCTTGATGATGTCGGCGTTTTTCAGGCAGTTGGCACTTCGGACGGAGAGCTCAAGTTCATCTACATTTCTGTAGAGGTTTTCATTGAAGTCTTTGTCCCCACCCTCTTCGACAACGGTATCGTGCACGGGCTCGATATCTTCGTCAAAGTTGATAAAGGGCGTCATCTGCTCCTTGAGAATTTTAGCGGCAAAGGCCACCGCATCTTCGGGAAGCAGACTGCCGTCAGTCCACACTTCGAGAGTCAGCTTGTCATAGTCCGTCTTCTGCCCCACACGGGAGTTGGAGACGGTGTAGTTGACTTTCTTAATGGGAGAAAAGACGGTATCGATGGCAATGGTACCAACTGGCGCATCCTCATCTTTGTTATCCCGAGCAAGGGCGTACCCACGACCCACCTTGACGGTAAGGGTCATATTCAGCTTGCCGCCCTCATTGATGGTGGCAAGATGAAGATCAGGGTTCAGTATTTCCACTTTACCATCGGGACTGATGAGGTCTCCCGCACACACCTTTCCAGGGCCCTCTACGTTGATCTCAAGGGTCCGGGTTTCGGTGTCCTCAACCTTGAGTCTGATCTCTTTGAGGTTGAGAATCAGCTCTGAGACATCCTCAAGAACCCCGGGGATGGGAGAGAATTCATGCAGAACATCCTCAATCTTTACAGACACCACACCGGCACCGTAAAGGGATGACAGAATGATTCTCCGGAGAGCGTTACCAATGGTAATGCCATAGCCCCGCTCCAGAGGTTCGCATACAAACTTGCCGTAGGATGAGCTGCCAGACAGAAGAACCTTCTCCGGCTGAATCATCTCACGCCAGTTCATGTATATCATTTCGTTTGATGTCATAAGTGATCTCCAGAATTGTACCAAGAAGAACAGTTAACGTACCGTTACGTGCTACACTACTTGGAGTAAAGCTCGACGATCAGCTGTTCCTGAATCGGCAGGGTGATGTCTTCACGTACAGGAAGATTTACAACTCTGGCTTTCATGTTGTCTTTGTCCAGCTCAAGCCAGGCGGGGATTCCGCGGCGAACCACAGCATCCAATGCATCCTGAATAAACTGAACTTTCTTGCTCTTCTCACGAATCTCAATGACGTCATCTTTCTTGACGACATATGAGGGGATGTTCACCTTTCTGCCATTCACCAGGAAGTGTCCGTGGCGAACGAAGTGCCTTCCCTGAGTGCGAGAGTTGACCAAGCCGAGTCGGTAAACGACGTTGTCAAGGCGGCACTCAAGAGCCTGCAGAAGGTTGGTACCGGTGATACCCTTCTTACTGTCCGCCTTGGAGAAAACAATGCGGAACTGCTTTTCGGAAACACCATAAATACGTCTTACTTTCTGCTTTTCCCTCAGCTGAATGCCATAGTCAGAAAATTTAGAACGACGCTGCCCATGCTGACCGGGAGCATAGCTGCGACGATCGAAGCTGCACTTGTCAGAGTAGCAGCGATCACCTTTGAGGAAAAGTTTCATATTTTCACGTCTGCAAAGACGGCAGACGGAGCCCCTGTATCTAGCCAAAGCCTCCTCCTTTTGATCCTGATTGATCAGGTATCGAAGTCAAATCCAAAAACTAATTTACACTCTTCTCTTCTTAGGGGGACGACATCCGTTATGAGGAACGGGGGTGACGTCGCGGATTTTGGTAATCACAAATCCGGCAGCCTGAAGAGAACGAAGCGCGGACTCACGGCCTGCACCGGGTCCTTTCACTTCAACTTCCACGGTTTTCATGCCGTGTTCCTGAGCCTTTTTCGCTGCATCTTCTGCTGCAAGCTGGGCAGCAAAAGGGGTGCTTTTACGGGACCCTTTGAAGCCGTGCATACCAGCACTGGACCAGGAGATAACGTTACCGTTGGTATCGGTAACAGATACAATGGTATTGTTGAAGGTGGACTGAATATGGACCACCCCACTGGATATATTCTTTCTGACCTTTTTTTTCTGTCGTGCGCGTGTCTTCGCCATGACGCTTAAAAGCCTCCTATTATCGTGACCGGGTCACCTTAAAGCAGCCTACTTCTTCTTCTTAACAGCAGCTCTTCTGGGACCTTTGCGGGTACGTGCGTTGGTTTTGGTTCTCTGTCCGTTGACAGGGAGGGATTTACGATGACGAAGTCCGCGATAACATCCAAGATCCATCAGACGTTTGATGTTCATGGAAACTTCGGTACGAAGTTCACCTTCAACGCTGTAATCGGTATCGATGGTCTTTCGGATAAGGTTGACGTCGGATTCGGTCAGATCCTGAGTCTTGGTGCTCGGGTCGATATCATGCTTTGCAAGAATCTGCTGAGCGGTGGTGCGACCCACACCATAGATATAGGTCAGCGCGATATCGATTCTTTTTCTTCTGGGTATGTCTACCCCTGCAATCCTTGCCAAAATTGATCCTCCTCTATCCCTGTCTCTGCTTGTGTCGTTTGTTTTCGCAGATAACCCGTACAACGCCTTTACGACGGACAACCTTGCACTTAGGACATATCTTTTTAACTGAAGCTCTGACTTTCATTTGGGTTAAACTCCCTCGTCTTATCCTTCAAATATCGTAAGGATGCCTACTTGGAACGGTAGGTAATTCTTCCTCTGGTCAAGTCATAGGGCGACAGTTCAACCGTCACCTTGTCTCCAGGCAGAATCTTGATAAAATGCATGCGCATTTTTCCCGAGATGTGAGCCAGGATTTGATGCTTGTTTTCCAGCTCCACTTTGAACATTGCGTTGGGCAAAGTCTCAAGTACAGTTCCCTGTACCTTAATGGGTTCCTCCTTTGCCATGTGTCTCCTCCTGCGAAAGATCGCATCTGTCTGGTCCAATGGCCAAAGGCGGCTCACACCGCTTATCGACCAGATTGCAGAAAATTTTCCTTACGAATGATATCCAAATATCGAATGGTCCACATTGCAACTCAGCTGGTGCTTGCAGAGAGGTGGCTGCAAGCGTCAAACCAGCATGATGTGATACTACACTCGAAACAGGATGACAACCTTTTTTCCAATCAAACCAGAAGGTCGATGGGAAAGAAGGCTGCCAGCCTTTTCATCTTTATTCTTTATCGCCGATCCAAAAAATCAGCGGCGACCCTTGATCGCCTTGCCGTCTCCCAAGAAACCGCTGTAGTTTCTCATCACCAAATGGGACTCCATCTGAGCCACGGTATCGATGGCCACACCCACCACAATCAGAAGCGCGGTGCCACCGAAGTAGAATGGTACATTGGCCTTGGTGATGAGAATGGTGGGCAGCACACAGATGGCTGAGACATAGACGGCACCCACCACGGTGATGCGGGTGAGGACCTTATCAATGTACTCGGCGGTGCGCTTGCCAGGACGGATGCCGGGAATGTAGCCACCATTTTTCTTCATGTTCTCGGCCACATCAGTGGGATTAAACTGAATGGCAGTATAAAAGAAGCAGAAGAAAACGATAAAGCCAACGAAAACCAGTGTGTAGAGCAAGCTTCCCGGAGCCATAATCTGGCTGATGGTCTGCATCACCGGAACATTGGGAAAAAAGGACGCCACCGTTGTGGGAAACACAATGATGGACGAAGCGAAGATGGGGGGAATCACACCCGAGGTGTTGATCTTCAAAGGCAGATGCGAGCTCTGCCCTCCGTAGACCTTCCGACCCACCACACGCTTGGCATACTCTACCGGGATGCGGCGCTGTGCGGTCTCCATATAGATGATAAACCACACCACAGAGACCATCATGGCAACCAGAACGAGAAGCTCAAACACATTGAGTTCGCCGGTGCTCACCAAGCGGAAGGTGGAAATCACCGCCGCTGGCATACGGGCGATAATACCCGCAAAGATGATGAGGGAGATGCCGTTACCGATCCCCCGCTCTGTGATCTGCTCACCGAGCCACATGATAAAGGCTGTACCAGCCGTCAGGGTGATGACGGTCATGATGCGGAAGCCCCAACCAGGAGCCTCCACCACGCGCATGGCTTCCAGACCTACACTGATACCGAAACCCTGAATGACGCTCAGGAGTACCGTTCCGTACCGCGTATATTGGGTAATCTTCTTCTGACCCTGCTCTCCTTCTTTTTTCAGCTGCTCCAGGTGGGGAACCACCACGGTCATCAACTGAAGGATGATGGATGCACTGATGTAAGGCATGATGCCCAGGGCAAAGACGGAGAGTCGTTCGAGAGCTCCCCCGGAGAACATGTTAAACATGCCCACAATACCACCGCCATAGCGCGAAAAGATATCAGCCAGAGCGTCGGCATTGATGCCGGGAGTGGGAACGTGGACCCCGATGCGGTATACGAGAAGCAGCAGCAGGGTGGTTACGATCCTCTTCTTCAGTTCCGGTAATTTGAGTAGGTTCTGGAATCCACTTGTCGTCATAAGGTACTTACGCCTCTACTGTTCCACCTGCAGCTTCAATTTTTTCACGGGCACTCTTGGATACAAGGCAATCTTTGATGGTGAGCTTCATGGAGATCTCACCCACGCCGAGGATCTTGATGCCGTCTCGACGGCCTTTTACAAGGCCAGACTCGACGAGTGCCACTTCATCCACAACCTGTCCGTCTTCGAAACGGGCCAGATCTTTGACATTGAGAATGGCATACTCTTTCTTGAAGATGTTGGTGAAACCGCGTTTGGGAAGACGGCGGTGAATAGGCATTTGCCCGCCTTCAAAGCCAGGGCGAACACTTCCGCCGGAACGGCTCTTGAAACCTTTGGTACCGCGGCCAGAGGTTTTACCCCAGCCGGAACCCACACCACGGCCGACACGCTTGCGCGCTTTGACAGACCCCTCTGCGGGTGACAGTTCATTAAGCTTCATTGGTGCATTCCTCCACGCTTACAAGATGAACCACCTTATTGACCATTCCGCGAATGGAAGGGGTGTCTTCGAGCTCAACCGTTTTGTTCATCTTTGTCAGGCCCATCCCTTTAAGCACTTTGCGGTGCTTTTCGGGGCGGCCGATCATGCTTTTAACCAGTGTGATTTTAAGCGTCTGTGACATTGTCTCACT
>JAKSCC010000351.1 GCA_022360815.1 Desulfobacterales bacterium | reverse complement strand
GGCTCGGGCGATTCCCACGCGCTGGCGACGACCGCCATCAAGTTCGTGGGGGTAGGCCCCGGCAAGGCGCTGGCTGAGCCCCACGATATCCATGAGATCCTTAACCCGTTTCAGGCGATCCGACGCGCTCCCTTTGCTTTTCACATCCAGGGGTTCGGAGATGAGATCGGCCACGCAGAGGCGGGGGTTCAGGCTGGAGTAGGGGTCCTGAAACACCATCTGCATGCGGGAGCGCATCTCCGTCATCTCTTTTTTGGAAAGGGGCAAAATGTCCTGCCCGCCAAAGACAACCTCTCCGTGGGAAGGCTCCAAAAGCCTTATCACCGCGCGGCCTGTGGTGGATTTTCCGCAGCCCGACTCCCCGACAAGGCCTAAGGTTTCGCCTTTTTTAATGGTAAAGGTAACGTCATCCACGGCGTGGAGAGGCCCCTTTTTGGTTTCAAAATATTTCTTCAGGTTTTTAACCTGGATAAAGGGCACACTCATGCGGCAGCTCCTCCCTCCTGAGCTTTTTCGTTAAAACAGGCCACCATGTGCCCGTTTTCAAGGGTCACCGGCTTGGGCTCTTCTGTTTTGCACCGCTCGATGGCCATCTCGCACCGGGGGTGAAAGGGGCCACCCGAAGGCATATCGGTGGGATCAGGCGGCAGACCGGGAATCACAGCCAGGTTCTCCCTCTCCTCTTCCACATCGGGAATGGAGGCTAAAAGCCCTTTGGTGTAAGGGTGCCTCGGATTTTCGTAGAGCAGCTCGGTGGTGGCCTCTTCCACGATACGCCCCGCATACATAATGGCGACCCGGTCGCAGGTTTCTGCCACAATGCCCAGATCGTGGGTGATCATGATCATGGCTGTGTTGTACTTCTTCTTGAGCGCCTTCATCAGCTCCAGCACCTGGGCCTGAATGGTCACATCAAGGGCTGTGGTGGGCTCGTCGGCAATCAAAAGAGCCGGGTTGCAGGCCAGAGCAATGGCGATCACCACGCGCTGCTTCATTCCGCCGCTGAACTGGTGGGGATACTCGCTGGCACGATCGGGCTGAATGCCCACGGTCTCCAGCATCTCAAGGGCTTTTTTAAGCGCCTCTTCGGCCGAGACCTTGTTGTGCAGAGCGATCATCTCAGCCACCTGCTCGTCTACAGGTATGATGGGGTTTAAAGAGGTCATGGGGTCCTGAAAGATCATGGCGATCTTGCCGCCCCTTATCTTTCGCATCTCCGCTTCAGGGGTCTTGTTCAGATCCCTGCCCTCAAACAGAATTTCACCACCGGCAATCTTTCCGGGTGGATCGGCAATCAGCTGCATGGTGGAGAGTGCCAATGTCGTCTTTCCGGCGCCGGTCTCGCCCACCAGGCCAAGGGTCTCGCCCTTGCCGATGGAGAGGGTGCAGCCAGCTACCGCCTCCACCACGCCGCCATCCGTCGTGTACCGGACGTTTAAGTCCTTTATCTCAAGTAGTGCATTGTTTTCCATATCGCCTCCGGCGGGCAGGGGCTGTGCCCCCAGGTTTGCGAATGTTCTGAGGCTTCGCCTCCTCACATTCGCTTACAGATGGATGCCTCGTTCCTCGGCTTCCATCTGTGAAAATTTTTTAATCGAAACACACCGAGCTTGTGGCAGCGCCCGTGTCTCTTCACGGATTCTGCGAATGCAAGCCCCTGCCATCTCGAACATTCTCAAACTTACCGTGCATTCGCCTCCCGGTTTCGAGGGGCCTGCACCTCGTTAGTTTTTGAGCTTGGGGTCCAAGGCGTCGCGAAGACCGTCTCCCAGAAAGTTAAGGCCCAAAATGGTGATCATGATGGCCAGTCCGGGAAAGAGGGTCATGTAGGGGTAGTCCCTGATAAACTCACGGCCGCCGGAGAGCATGGCGCCCCACTCGGGTGTGGGGGGCTCAAGGCCCAAACCGATAAAGCTCAAACCTGCGGCGGTCAAAATGGCAAAGGCCACACCAAGGGTCGCCTGCACAATGATCGGGGCCATGCAGTTGGGAAGGATATGTTTGAAGATAATGCGCAGATCGCTGGAGCCGACAGAGATAGCGGCTTCCACGAACTCCTGCTCCCGAATAGAGAGAACCGAAGCACGCACAAGACGGGCATACTGAGGAATGGCGGCGATGCCCACGGCCAGCATAAGGTTGAAAAGCCCGGGGCCCAGAGAAGCCGCCACAGAGATGGCCAAAAGAAGCTGGGGGATGGAGGGCAGCACGTCCATGCAACGCAGCACAATGTTATCGGTACGGCCGCCGTAGTATCCTGCCACGGCACCCAG
>JAKSCC010000349.1 GCA_022360815.1 Desulfobacterales bacterium | reverse complement strand
TTGTGGGAGAAAATATAGCAACAATTCCATGGTTTTTGGCTCCATACGCGGAAGAGAGGCTTTTTGCAAAACCATCAATACGGTTGTTTTATGAACCCTATGCAAACGGAGTATCGACATGAAAAAACTCATCAATAAGATAGATGATGTGGTCCGTGAACAGCTTGCCGGCATGGCGGCCGCTCATCCTGAGCTTAAAGTGGCTCTTGATCCTCACTATGTGGTGCGTGCAGACGCCCCGGTGAAAGGGAAAGTGGCCATTGTTTCAGGAGGCGGTTCAGGCCATGAGCCCATGCACGGAGGGTTTGTAGGGGAGGGGATGCTTGATGGTGCCTGTCCCGGTGAGGTTTTTACATCTCCAACTCCAGATCAGATGTACGAGTGCGCCAAGGCCGTGGATTCCGGCGCGGGTGTTCTTTTTTTGGTAAAGAATTATACCGGTGATGTGATGAACTTTGAGGCAGCTGCCGAGCTTTGCCACTCCGAAGGCATCAAGGTTCAAAATATTTTGATAGACGACGATGTGGCTGTAAAAGACTCGCTTTACACTGCGGGCCGTCGTGGCGTGGGCACCACCATCGTGGTGGAGAAGATCGTGGGTGCTGCGGCAGATGAGGGGTACACCCTTGAACAGTGTGCGGATTTGGCTCGAAAAGTGAATCAGTGTGGTCGCTCCATTGGCATGGCCCTGACGTCATGCACAGTGCCCGCAGCAGGCAAGCCCACCTTTGAATTGGGTGAAACTGAGATTGAGATGGGCATTGGTATCCATGGAGAGCCGGGAACCCATCGCATGGATGTGGCACCAGTGGATGAGTTGGTGGACCATATGGCCAAAGCGATTCTGGATGATCCCGCGTACACTCGTATTGTTCGGGAGCTGGATGATGCCACCGGAGAGTGGGTGGACAAAGAGTTGGTCGATGAGCCCTTTGCCAAAGGGGACAAAGTGATCGCCTTTGTCAATTCCATGGGAGGAACGCCGGTTTCCGAGTTGTATGCCTGCTATCGCAAGTTGGATGAAGTGTGCAAAGATCGTGGTATTGGCCTCGTTCGAAATCTTGTTGGTCCCTATATTACCTCTCTTGAGATGCAGGGATTTTCTATTACCCTGGTCAAAGTCGATGACGAGATGCTGAAATTCTGGGACGCTCCCGTCAACACACCTGGGCTTCGCTGGGGAAAATAGGATGGGTTCTTTGTTTAAGAGCCGCCCCCTTAACATAACGCGTATGTGACGAGCATGGGCCGATACCTAAGAGGGTGTCGGCCCATGACGTTTTAATTTAGGTATAAATTCAGCGTGCCTTCGGCGAGTCGTTTTTTTGAAAAATGGCCTCGGCAGGTCGGCCTTACGGCAATGCAATAAAAAAATCATGCGGCAAGAGACGCCGCGTGCAGAAAAGGAGGATATCGGTGACCATTTCCAAAGATCAGATCGTTTCATGGATGGAAAAGACCGCAGGCGTGATGGCCGAAAACAAGGCTTTTTTAACGGAGCTGGATGCGGCCATAGGCGATGCCGATCACGGCATCAATATGGACCGCGGTTTTTCCAAAGTGGTGGAGAAACTCCCCTCTGTTTCCGATAAAGATATCGGAACCCTTCTTAAAACCGTGGGAATGACCCTGATGAGTAGTGTGGGCGGAGCTTCTGGCCCCCTTTACGGCACCTTTTTCATGAAGGCGGGTATGGGACTCATGAAAAAAGAGGAGCTGGATGCTGGTGGACTCTCCACTCTGATGGAGGAGGGGGTTGCCGGTATTCTTCAGCGCGGCCGAGCGAACCTTGGGGACAAAACCATGTATGATGTGTGGGCACCGGTCCTGGAAGGGGTAAAAGCCGGGGCGGCCTCTGGAAAATCTGTTGTGGAACTGGTGGAGGAGTCAGTGGTTACAGCGGAAAAGGCTGTTGAAGAGACCAAGCCCCTTCAGGCCAAGAAAGGCCGGGCCAGTTATCTGGGAGAGCGCAGTATCGGACACCAGGATCCCGGTGCCACCTCTTCTGCCCTGATTTTAAAAACCCTTTTGGGTGTGTTGAAGTAGGAGATGTGTATGGTTGCTATAGTCATCGTCTCCCACAGCCGTCTATTGGCTGAGGGAGTCAAAGAGCTTGCCGAGCAGATGACCCAAGGGAAGGTTCCCTTGGCTGCAGCCGGAGGCATAGACGACCAAGAGAATCCCATTGGTACCGATCCCATGGCCGTGATGGCTGCCATCGAAGCCATGGGTATGGAAGCCGAAGACGGGGTGTTGGTGCTTATGGATCTGGGCAGCGCCCTGATGAGCGCCGAAACCGCTTTGGATTTTATTGATGAGGAGCTGAAAGAGAAAGTGCGTCTTTGTGCAGCTCCTCTTGTTGAGGGGACCATGGCTGCTGCTGTGCAGGCCAGTGTCGGCGCTTCGCTTGCAGAGGTAGAGGCAGAAGCCCTATCAGCCCTGGCCGCCAAGGCCGAGCAGCTGGCTCCCATCACCGAAGAGGTTGCGGTATCTTCTCTTCCCGAATCTTCTGTGGAAGAGGGAGGGCTTGAGTTGCATTTGACCATTGCCAACCCTCTGGGTCTTCATGCACGGCCTGCGGCGAGCCTTGTTTCGTGTGTCGGTCAGTTTTCCAGTCGCGTTACTTTAGAGAAGGCGGGCAAGGTGGTCTCGGCTCGAAGCATCAATCAGGTGGCCACTCTGGCTGTAAAGTGCGGTGATGACGTGATACTTCGCGCTTGTGGGGATGATGCCACCGAGGCCATTGAAGCCCTGAAGGCCCTTCATGCCGATCACTTTGGCGAAGATATCACCACAGAATCCACCCCTTTGACAGCCGATACCGAAGCCTTGGAAGGGCCGGCAGACGGTGTGGTCGAGGGCGAGATTAAGGGAATTGCAGCGTCTGTCGGAGTTGCAGCGGGTCCTGTGGTGCTTCACAAGGCCTGTCTTCCTGAGATCGAAACCCGATCTGTTGAGGATACAGAGAGCGAGGTGAAACGCCTGAAGGGTGCCATTGCCAATGCGATCTCCGATATTTCTTTGTTGGCCAAAGAGGCCGAGAAATCTTCCGGTAAGGCCAATGCGGCGATTTTCGATGTGCACCGTCTGATCCTTGAAGATCCCGAATTGACCGAAGCGGCGCTTGCGCGCATTCAAAAAGAGAAGGTCAACGCCGATGCCGCCTGGATGGCGGAGATGAAAGCCATCTCTTCTTCCTACGCTGTTCTTGAAGACATCTATATGAAAGAGAGAGCGGCCGATGTCATGGATGCCGGCGGCCGTGTGTTAAGGCATTTGGTGGGCGAGACAGCTCCCAGCCTGGCCCTTGCCGAGCCCGGTATTGTGGTGGCCCACGACCTGCTTCCCTCGGACGTGGCAGGGCTTGATCCTGAAAAGGTCCTGGCCATTGTCTGTGAAGTGGGCGGCCAGACCAGCCATGCTGCTATTTTGGCTCGAGGCTTGGGCCTTCCTGCTGTGGTAGGGGCTTCTGGTGCACTCTCTTCTGTGACAGAGAAGCAAGAGGTGGTGGTGGATGGGTCCACGGGGGTGGTGGAACTATCTCCAGAAACGTCTCGTATTGAAGAGGTGACCCTCAGGCGAAAAGCTTGGCTTGCCGAGCAGGTGAAGATTCGGGAAGAGGGCATGGATCCGGCCATTACCGTGGACGGGGTTCACGTGCATGTGGTGGCCAATATCGGTGTGCCTGCCGATGCGGAAAGAGGACACGACCATGGTGCTGAAGGGGTTGGCCTTTTTCGAACCGAATTTCTCTTTCAGGAGCGGGATGCTGCGCCCACAGAAGAAGAGCAGGTGGAAGCTTACCGTTCGGCTGCTCGGGCCATGAAAGGGCATCCTGTGATCATTCGGACCCTGGATGTGGGAGGCGACAAGCCCCTTGCCTATGTGGCGGTGGCCGAAGAGGAGAACCCCTTTCTGGGCGAACGGGGCGTCAGGCTTTGCCTCAATCGTCCCGAGCTTTTTAAACCTCAGCTTAGAGCCCTTCTTTTGGCCGCCCAGAGCGAGAACATCAAGATCATGGTGCCCATGATCTCTCACCCCGATGAGCTTAAAGAGGTGAAGGCACTGCTTCAAAAGGTGGCCCAGGAGCTTAAGGCCGAAGGAAAAATCGTTGAGACCATGCCGCCTGTGGGGATTATGATTGAGGTGCCCTCGGCTGTGGCCCTGGCCGACCAACTGGCCAAAGAGGCGGCCTTCTTCTCCATTGGTACCAACGATCTGACCCAGTATGTGATGGCCGCAGACCGAGGCAATGCTCAGGTGGCAGGGCTCTCTGACAGCCTTCACCCGGCTGTCTTGCGGATGATTGCAAAAACCGTTCATGCAGCAAAAGACGCAGGCATTCCTGTGGGCATGTGCGGGGAGTTGGCCGGCCGTGTGCAGGCGACGCCTCTTCTTTTGGGATTGGGCCTTGATGAGCTGAGCATGAGCGCGCCCAGCATTCCGCGTGTAAAGTCCGCCCTTCGGGACCTTTCAAAACAGGGGTGTCAGGATATTGCCGAAAGGGCCATGACATTTTCCAGTGGGCGGGAGGTTCGCGATCTGCTCAACCTGATTTAAGGCAGGAGTTTTTCAACACGTTGGTCCCCAGACGGCACTAAATAGCGGAATAAAAAACCCGCATACCGAATTACCGGTTGCGGGTTTTTTATTGGCAATGGTTTTGGCCGCTATTGCGGAGAGAGGGCGTTGCTTAAATCCACCATCCCCCGGCCGTAAACAGCATCAGTTCCTGTTGCTCCCAGATCCCTTGCGGTATTTAAAAGAAGGTTGGCCACATCTGCCGGCGTCATGTTTGGAAATTTGCTGTTTACGATTCCAGCAATGCCTGTGATGTAAGGTGTCGTAAGAGAAGTACCGCTGATGGTGCGGTTATCGAATTGAAAGGTGTAGGGTGCCACCAGCCAGCGATTTTGAAGCTCTGTCACCTCGCCTGGCATGTTACCGGCGACAGCAAAGGTGGTATCGCCTGTTCGTCTTACCCCGCCTGCCACAAGGAGGTAGTCGGAAAGGGGACGGCCATCAAATGTTTCCGTGCTCAAGGCCATCTCGGCGTTAAAGTAGTTGACAATGCGACGGTCGCCGCGGGTGATGCCAGCATAGGTTGCTGAAAGACCATGGTTGTTTCCTGCGGCACTGATGTAGACGGGGAGATGGCCCTGGGGGTAGGTGTCTGAAGCATCCATGGCTTGATAGGCTTGGGTCATGATGGTTGAGGGGGCTGCATTGGAAAGGCTGGCATTGATAAAGTCCAGGCGGTTGGCGTTGAAGGTGGTGGCTCGGCTGGACATGGCTTCAAGGTTGTGCAGGGTGGCGTCTTTGGCAATTCCCATCATAAGGGTTCCGTCGGAATCCTCATATTTTCCCCCAACAATTCGTCGTGTCAGATCCGGGTGGAGGATGGTGGCGTCATAGTTTCCGTCATTGCTGACGTTTTCAAAGGTGTAGCTTCGAGAGTAGTTAAGGGTGTTGGTGATGGCTGTGCTTCGGTTTTGGATGACATACTGGGAGGTGATGGCAGTGCCCTTGGTATCGAAGCTGTTGACACTGTTCAGGCGTACTCTGAAGCGTTGCCGTGATGCGGCGATGAAGTCGAGAATACCGATGGCGATGCCCTGCCCGGTATACCCCTGGCTCCATGCTGAGCGGATTTGCCCCGTGATATCCACGCTTTGAATTTTATGGGCACGGCCAAAGAGGGTGTTGTCCAGGTTGACGGTGGTCTGGCGGAATTGTTCAAGAGTTTGTGTGATGTTGAACTGGGTCGTTTGGTGCTGGATGGTTTCTACGGTTTGGTAAATTTGCCTGCGGCTGTTTTCCTGCCAGATGTTGTTGGCATGGGATGCCGTTACAAAAAGGGAAAAAGAAAAGACGCAGATAATATATTTTATAAGGCTCATGGGCCAACTCCTGGCTTTGGGGTTGATGACATTTTATCAGGAAATGCAATGCCAGAAGCGTGCCATGGAAGATGGTGCGAGCATTAAGGTAAAGGAAGGCCGTCTCCATTTTGTGGTTTTTTAAAACCAGCTTTTTTCATCGATTCCTGACCTCGCCTGTCACAAGGAGATCGTGGAAAGCTGCCAAAACGTAAGGGGGGAAGAGGTTTTGGCAGCATCTTTTTCAAGCGAGGTTTTTACTGCGGGGACAAGGCGTTGTTTAAATCCACCATGCCGCGTCCGTAAACGGCATCGGTTCCCGTTGCTCCCAGATCTCGAGCGGTATTGAGCAGAAGGGTCGCCACATCTGCCGGAGCCATCTCAGGGAATTTGCTGTTGACGATGCCTGCGATACCGGTGATGAAGGGGGCCGCATAGGAGGTACCGTGGATGGACCTGTTGTCAAGTTCAAAGGTGAAAGGTGCCACAAGCCATCGGTTTTGAAGTTCAGTCACCTCACCGGGCATATTTCCCACGGCCCGGTAGGCGGTGTCGCTAGTACGCACAACCCCGCCTGCCACAAGGAGATAGTCGGAAAAGGGACGATCATCAAAGGTTTCGGTGCTTAACGCCATCTCTGCATTGAAATAGTTGACAATTCGAGGGGCCCCTTGGGTGATCCCTGTGTAACTTGCAGAATGCCCCTGGTTGTTTCCGGCAGAGCTGATGTAGACGGGAAGGTGCCCATCGGGGTAGATGCCCGATGTGTCCATGGCCTGATATGCCTGGGACATGACCGTTGAGGGGGCCAGCCTGGAGAGACTGGCATTGATAAAATCAAGGCGTTGGGCGGAGAAGGTGGTGCCTCGGTTGTTTTTGGCCTCAAGAAGGTGCATGGTGGCGTCTTTGGCAATGCCCACCATGTACGTACCGTCAACATCTACAAGCCTTCCTCCTGCAATGGCGAACCCTAACCCTCCATGAGACATATAGCCATTAAAGTTGCCATCATTGAGGAGTCTTCGGGATATGGGGGTCCGGGTAAACTCTCCAGTGTACGTGTTGCCGCTTTGATAGCTTGTGATGACATATCGGTTGGAAATGTTTGTCCTCAGGATATTGTTTGTGGTGACGTTGTTTAGGGAAACGGCATAAAATGTTCCTGGAAATCCGAAATAGTCGAGAATTCCGATATTGATTCCCTGACCGGTATACCCTTGGCTCCATGCCGAGCGAATCTGGGCGGTGATATCCACATTTTCGATTTTTTGGGCACGACCGAAAAAGGTGTTGTCAAGATTAAAGGTGGTGTCGAGAAATACGTCAAAGACCCAGGTCAGGTCAGCACGGTAGATGTTGTTGTCAACTATGGTTTCTGTAAATTGGTAACGCCCGATGTTTAGGTTTTCCTGCCAGGTGTTGGTGGCATGAGACACCGAGACAAGAAGGAAAATGAGAGCGGTGTAGATGATATATTTGATATGTTTCATGGCCTGACTCCTGGTTTGGTTTTGATACCCTTTATAAAATGAAGCCAGATTCGTGCCATTTTTGGAGCGCCATAGGACAAGGGTTGATGTGTGTGGGACTTTCAAAATGAGAGGAGTGGAGAGGCACGCTTTCATAGTGATAGGGCTGCCGCTCTTTTGTGGGCTCGTTGGGATGAAAGGGTTTTGGATGAAAAATAGAGCGCTAATATGGTAAGGTTAAGGTAATTTTCTTATGCAGTGGAGTGCAGACAATCTTGCAAAATGTTGATGCCACGATGCGGTTTTATGGGGTTTTGAAAAGGATGAGGCCGACATGGAACCGTAGAGAGACGGGTTGACTTTTTGCGAAGCCGTGAATGCAGAAAAAAGTGATGCATGGAGGTGCATGGATGAAAAAGATCGTGGTATTTTTTTTAGCGGCCCTTCTTGTTACAGGCGGGGTTCTTTTAAGCGGTGGCGAGGCTTTGGCCCTTGATCCTGTTTCTAAGGGGTCTGGAGCGATTGCCATTAACGGGTATGATGCGGTGGCTTATTTTACGGAAAAAAAGCCTCGCCGAGGAAAACGGGCTCACTCCTTTAGCTGGAATGGAGCCATATGGCTTTTCAGGTCAAAGGAGAACAGGGAGCTGTTTATGAGCAACCCGTCGCAGTACGCACCGCAGTATGGTGGATATTGTGCCTGGGCTGTGAGCCAAGGGTATACGGCTCGAACCGATCCGGATGCTTGGACCCTTTACAAAGGAAAACTCTACCTTAACTACAACAAGAGCGTGAGAAGGCAGTGGGAAACCGACAAGGCGGGTAATGTTCGGGATGGAGATAAGAATTGGCCTAAGCTTTTGGAACGGTAACTGACTTGTGAGGATGGTCCCCTGGCCGAGGGTTTTGGGTTAGGGTGTGGCCGGGGAACCATACTGTGGGCCGACGGTGATGCGTCGGCCCTATTTTTTTGGCTTCTCGTTTTGGACGAGATCCTTTACCAGGGCCACCATGGAGAGGATCATCACAAAGAAATAAGGGACAGATCCTGTAATGGTTGCGCTCTGGAGTCCTTTCAATCCACCGGAGTAGTTAAACACGATAGCCAGAAGCCCTAGGATGACACCAAAGGTGATGGTGAGACGGTGGCTGGCTTTGGGGTCTTTCACATCCACTCCGCTGGTGGCAAAACGGGCGGCCACATATGTGGCAGAGTCGCAGGATGTGATGAGGAAAGAGACAATTAAAAGAAGCGATATCCCAGTCATAAGGCCGAAAAGTGGCATGTTCTTAAGGGTCACGAAAAGGGCTGCAGCCAGGTTGGCGTTGATGGGATCGGCCACGTTGATCCCCAGCTCAAATTGTTGGAAAAGAGTGGCTCCACCTAAGGCCGCAGAGAAGATAAAAGAGAAGAGCGGAGGGAGGATCACCACACCGAGGATAAACTCTTTGATGGTTCGACCTTTGGAGATGCGTGCGATAAAAGCACCAACAAAGGGGGCCCAGGAGATCCAGAAGGCCCAGAAGAAGACGGTCCACCCTTGAGTCCATCCATCGTTTCCAAACAGGGTGGTGGAGAAAGAGAGTTTGGGCAGGTCGCTCATGTAGTCTGAAAAACCCATCCAGAAGGTTTTAAAGTTGTATCCGGTGGGGCCAGCGATCATGAAAAAGGCGATGAGAGCAAACATCAGTACCACGTTTAAGTTGGAGAGATGTTTGATGCCTTTGGAGACCCCGGTGATGGCTGAGATAACAAAGGCCAGGGTAACCAGAAGGATCACGATGGCGATAACGTTGGCGTTATCAGCTGCGCCAGTGATGGCGCTGATGCCGCTTGAGAGTTGCATGGCTCCCATGCCAAGGCCGGTGACCACACCAAAGATGGTGGCCCAGGCGGCAAAGGCATCCACCACACGTCCAATGGTCCCGTTGGCCATCTCTTCTCCAATGATGGGAATCAGGGATCTGGAGATCATGGCGCTGTAGCCCCTTCGGTACTGAAAATAGGCGATGGAGAGAGCGGTAACCGCATAGACGGCCCAGGCGTGAAATCCCCAGTGGAAAAAGTACATTTCGAGGCCCAGGCGGGCTGCTTCAAAGGTGTTGGCCTCCCCTGTAGGGGGAGCCGCCATGTGCACAAGAGGTTCAGCCACAGACCAGAAAATAAGGCCGATGCCCATGCCAGCGGAGAAGAGCATGGAGAACCAGCTAAAGGTGGAGAACTCAGGCCGTTCGTCATTTTTTCCGAGGCGCACCTTGCCGTAAGGCGAAAAGGCGATGGCCAGACAGAAGAGAAGCATGCCGGTGACACTCAAGAGGTAGGTGGACTGAAACGCTTTGAAGACAAATCCCGTGGCCGCGCCACTGACTTTGGCAAGTCCTTCGGGCCAGAAGGCGCCAAGGGCTACAAAGGGCACAGTGAGTGCGATGATAATGTAGAAAATGGTCGGATCGAGCTCTTCTCCAAAAAAGCGTTTCAGCACGCTGGGGTGTTCCTGGGTTTCGTCGTGTAACATAACTCCTCCTGAAGTAGTGGTTGGAACATACCACCGCAGGGATCCTTTTGGGAACCCAAAGCCAAGTGACTTGCGGTGGCACCTGTATCGCAGCAGATCGGTTGCGTTTTTCCGGGTCTGCGTCTGTTTTTAAGCCCGTTTTTGCTCGAGGTATTTTGTGAGGGCCTTTTCGGTGGCCTCATCCATGTGGGGTTTCTGATAAGCGGCGAGTCGTTCTTGGACATGGGCTTCGGCCATTTTCATAAGATCCTGGCCTCCAGCCTCTTTCCACTTTTCGTGATTGAGTCTGCAGGCGATTTTGGGAATGAAGAATTCAGAACGGCAGCGCATGGCCGTCATGGGCTCCATAAGAAAACTTCCTCCAGAACCCACACGTGAGATGCTGTCAAGGCAGAGTGTTTCATCGGTGACTTCCACCGGCTCCAGTGCCCGCTTGATTGTGCCGGCCAGCTCTTCGTCTATCACAAATTTTTCCAGGCTCATGGCGGTGTATCCGCCAAGAATACCAAAGGCCTGATGCATGTAGTGAACGCCTGCACCAAGGCTTAACCCCATGGAGAGGGCGGACTCCATTCCAGCCTGGGTGTCAGGAATATGGGCATCGGTGAGGCCACCGCCGTATCGGCAGGGAAGCTTGTAGTAACGAGCCATCTCCGTTGCGATGTGCATCATTTTTAGAAGCTCGGGGCTGCCAATGGCAGCCGAGCAGTAGCGAAGGTCTGCGCCGCAGGAGGTACCACCACAGACGCAAGGGGTTCCAGGGCGCACCAGTTGGGCCAGCACGATACCGGCAAGGCTTTCAGCCATTTCGATGACAGCGGTACCTGCCAGGGTGATGGGGCCGCTGAGGCCAGCCATGACCATGCTTGAAATCAAAAGAGCCTGTCCCCCACGAGCCAGTTCAATAATACCTCCGGCGGCTTCGGGGCCGTAAGTGAGGGGAGACGTGGGGTTGATGGAGACAATGGCTACCGGGCTTTGGGTGACGACCTCCTTTCCTCCCCACACAATGGATGCCATCTCCAGAAGCTCGACGGCATTTTCTCGGCTGCATGGGTTGCCGGTAAGGGGGAGGTCTGTGAGGCGTAGGGTGGTGGCAAGAAGTTCAGCGGTGCTGAGATCCACCGGAGAGACCATGGAGCTGGCGCTCATATCCAGATAGGGTGAGGTTTGGGCAAGCTTGCAAAGGTTTTCAAAGTCACCAAGGGTGGCCGAGCGTTGCGTGCCATCGGCATCGGTGATGAAAGGGGCACCCCAGCCAGGGCTCAGGACGAAGTGGTCTCCTCCGATGCGAACCTCTTTTTCCGGGTTTCGAGCACGGATGGAAAATTCAGAAGGGGTGGTGGAGAGGGCCTTCATCACCTGATCTTCAGTAATGAAGACTTTTTTTCCTTCCACCTCAAAGTCGTGGTCTTTAAATATTTCGAGAGCTTCCTCCTCTTCAAAAAGGACGCCGGTATTTTCTAAAACCTCCATGCAGGCGGTGTGAAGTTTTTCAATCTGGTCGGAAGTGAGGGTGTGAAATCGGTTCAGCATGATCTTTTCTGGCTCCTTGATACGTATGCATTCAATCGCTTGATTGATGAATTTCAAAAATAATACTTATGGTGAGCGATAGGGCAACAACCGTGCCATGCGAAAGGTAAAATTTATTGATGATAATAATCAGGGGGTTTGAATCGATAGGGGAGTCAGGTGTGAGTGGGTTTTGATGCAAAATGGCATCAAGTTGTGTTCTGTTTGCTTGTTTTTATTGGTTATTTGGATTTATGCATGCGGGATGCAGCTCTGCATCAGGAGGAAAGGTAAGGCATAAAAGGACGATGTGTAAGAAGGACAATTTGAGCGAATGCATTTTTGCATCATGTTTGGTGGGATTTTTTTGGTAAAATAGATATTACTCGACAAGTTTTGTCGAGAATTACAAAAGGCTATGATAGTAAATAGGTTAGGTGCAAAATGGGGCAGGCTATTTTTGGAAGGCCCTTGGATTGCAGCCTTTTTGGGGTTTGGTTCGATTGACGCTTTTGTTTGAAGTAGGTATGTAGGTACGGGAAATGAGTCAATATTTATCTTGTGGATCGAATTTGGGTAAGTCATTTTATGGCCATATGGAAAGAAGTGATGGTGTTTTTGTGCCAGCCCGAAGGAAGGGAGAGATGCTCCCTTTCTAAGAGAAGCTGAAAATGGAAGGGCGGGGACCATGGATGATATTTTAAATTCCACGTCAGAAGGGATCTGGATTTGGGACGCTTTTGGACGCGTGATTGCTGTGAACCGTTGTGCCCAGCGCATTGGAGGGGTGCAGGAGAAGACCCTTATTGGCAAGTGTTATATTGAACTGATTCGTGAAGGCCTTTACGATCGTTCGGTGGCACACGATATTTTTCGATCCAAAAAACGCGCAGTAACCCGTGCTGAGTCTCTTCGAACCGGTCTTCAGACCCTTAACTCGGGCACACCGCATGTGAATGATCGTGGGGATATCGTGCGTATTGTGGTGAAGGAGCAGGTGGTCTCTGGCTTTGACTCTGGCGAGGCTGAAGTGAAGGTTAGAAGATTTCAGGACCCGTTTGAATCCCCGAATGTGGTTGAGGTGGGAAACCACGAGGTGGTTGCTCGAAGTGCCGCCTATCGGGCGCTTCTCAAGCGCAGCTTCAAACTTGCCGATACCGGTGTTTCTCGGATTTTAATTCTGGGTGAGTCGGGCACAGGAAAAGGGCTTTTGGCCAAACTGATCCATGAGAGAAGCGAGAGAAAAGATTCCCCCTTTGTGCAGCTCAACTGTGCGGCTGTTCCGGAAAACTTGTTGGAGTCGGAACTTTTTGGATACGATGGTGGTGCTTTTACCAGTGCGCGTGCCAAGGGAAAAGAGGGGCTTTTTGAGGCTGCCGACGGAGGAACGCTTTTTCTTGATGAGATAGGGGTGCTTCCCCTCTCCCTTCAGGCCAAGCTTCTTAAGTATCTTGACGATTTTCAGGTAACCCGCTTGGGTAGCACCAAAGTCAAAAAGGTGGACTGCACTGTTTTGGCTGCCACCAATGTGGATTTAAAAGCGTTGGTGAAAAAAGGATGTTTTCGAGAAGATCTTTACTATCGTATCAACGGGTTTACGGTGACCATTCCATCTCTCAAAGATCGACCCGAGGATATTCCGGGGCTTTTAGAACACTATGTTGAAAAATATAACAGAGAGTACGGCCTCTGCCGTTACCCCTCTCCTCGTCTTTTAGATCAACTCTGCAGCTACCCCTTTCCCGGTAATGTTCGAGAGTTGAAAAACATCGCCCGGCAGATTGTTGTTTTAAGTGAGTCGGATCTGTTGGACGACTCCATGGGGCTGCTCAATTTGAGGCCATCATCCAAAGGGTCTGCCGATTTTAAGGGGAAGATGATGGATTACGAAAAAAAACTTCTTAAAGAGGCCATCGCCATGCATCGTACCACGCGAGACGTGGGGCGCTATTTGGGTATAGATCAATCAAGCGTGGTGCGAAAGATGAAGAAATTTGGTCTCTCCATGAAGTCTCGTTGAAATTTTGAAGACAAGTCCTCAACGCGCCTGAGCTCCTCCCAGTACTCTGACCCCTTTAAGAAATTCAACCGGGATCCGGGTCGCTTCATATTTTTTGGCTGCAGCTTCCAAGGCCAGATAAGTCGCCTCAGCTTGCTCGGTGTTGGTGTGGAGTCGGTCGGTTGAGGAAAATTGCTCATCCATGACATCAAGCGCCGAGTCTATGTCAAACCCCGATTCTCGCAGTTCGGAATAGGCAAAGAGTTGGGGAAGAAAATTGGCTCCCGTTTTTTTCGTCATCTGTTTTCCCTGAAACTCAATGCGGGGTGTGGCTCCACTGGTCCCTCTGTTGCTTGCCCGTCTTTTGAAAAGGGATAAAAGATACGCTGTTTTACGGCCAACGGTTCCTTTTTCGAAGAGTTCTTGAATAAAATTTTCCCATGTGAGCAACGAAGCGGACTCACGAAGATTGGGGCCTCCCTGAAGATCAAGGGCCAGGCGTTTGACCATCAGCGGAGTCCAGAGCCCTGAAACAACTTGGCCATAACGGATATTTCCAGCTCCTTTTTGCCAACCCGCCCGTAGAACCCGTGAGCCCACGCGTGCGCAGTTTTTTCTTTTAAAATCGTAATGGTTGCTTAGGCCACTTTTTTTTTCGTAAGCGTGCTGATTGCGGGCTTGCTTCATTCGAGCAATATAGGGAGGCGGCGGGTTGGGGATGCGAATGATGTTATCGGGGGCGTAGTTCATCATCATAAGGGTTAGCATGAATGACTCCACGCAGTATCCGTAAAGTTTGTTGGCTTGGATGTCAAATTTTTGGTCCAATGTCCAGCTGACGTAGCCGGTATCTTCTCTGATGTTAACATCCTCTTTGTTGCTGTAGTCAAATATTTTTGAGAAGTTGTCATCAATACTTAGGCTTGTGTGGCCACCCACCGCATGCATGGCAGAAGCATCTCGGGTGATTTTTGCAAAACGGTGGGTGAGCTGGTTGTTATTCCAGATAAATACGGTGGTCATAAAGGCTGTGCTCCTATGTTTGGCGGTGGTAACTAAGATGAGCTTTTTGAAGCGTCAATTCGCCAAAGTCTGAGGCCATATGCATCGCTTGGGTTGTGAAACAACGGTGTTCCTCGGCATGGAACATATCTAATGTCTGTGATAAAGTTTTTAGGAATTGAATGCAACTAAAAAGCGCGTAGGTTTTAAAATTTAGTTATATTGGCTTTTCGTGCCAAAAGTAGGGTGGTGTCGGAAAAGGTAGGGAAGCCTCCTATGGGTTTAGTGCTTTGGTTTATCGGTCTCGTGGTGGTTTCATGTTGAGGGTATCCTGTAGGGTGTCGACTTTGGTGAAAGCCTATTAAAATATGTGTCGTGAGTTTTTGAGTGAGACGGTACGTTTCAGAGGATGCGAGGTGGTTTCATATTGGGCTGGCTTGCGTTTTGGGTGGGTGTGATGGTGTGGTTTCCAAAAAATTATGATGCGCGTTTATTTAATTAAGGAAGGGTGGGGGGTGCAAAAATAAAACTTTGAAAATAACGGTTGACAGGGAAGGGGTCTCAGGTTAAAACCCACAAGTCTTCAGCGCAGAGGGCAACCAAAAAGCACGATGCGCCAAGGCAAGATCACTTGATCTTTGAAAATCAGCAAGCAGCAAACATTTAAGACTTATGTGAGTCTTTTCGTCAAAATCAAACCCTTTTGTGTCGTTTTTCAAAAATGATTTAATTGGAGAGTTTGATCCTGGCTCAGAATGAACGCTGGCGGCGTGCTTAACACATGCAAGTCGAACGAGAAAGTTTTCTTCGGAAAACGAGTACAGTGGCGCACGGGTGAGTAACGCGTGAATAATCTACCCCTGAATTTGGGATAACAGTTCGAAAGGGCTGCTAATACCGGATGACATAATTCTTACCACGGTTTGAATTATCAAAGAGGGCCTCTCCTTGGAAGCTCTTGTTTGGGGATGAGTTCGCGTCCCATTAGCTTGTTGGTAAGGTAACGGCTTACCAAGGCAACGATGGGTAGCTGGTCTGAGAGGATGATCAGCCACACTGGAACTGACA
>JAKSCC010000048.1 GCA_022360815.1 Desulfobacterales bacterium | reverse complement strand
TCTTTGTTGTCCAGTGTAAGAAGCTGCGGGGTCGAAAGAATCTGAATATTGGTATCTCTCTGAACAGCTGAAATTACAGCTCCCAGAGAGGGAAACTTTACGCCACCGATATCAATGTTCTTGGCAAAGACCCCCAAAGAGAATCCATTGGGAAGTCGGCTCACCCCAGTTGCCCCCGTTGCTCTACCCGCAAGCCCGGCCAAGCCCGTATACCCCGTACCCCCGTCAAAACCGCCGCCATAAGCCCCTTCTCGCCCGTCAATGGTGGTATCGTTCCCCACAACCCACTCAGCACCCAAGGAGAAGCTCGCCTCCACGTTAACTTCCATAATGAGGCATTCGATGTAGACCATTTTCCTTGGAATATCGAGCTTTTTAATAATCTCTTCAAGGATGATATAATCGCTCTTTTCTGCCATGATAATCAGGCTGTTGGTGGCCTTGTCGGCAATGACCTTCACACGATCGGAATCAATGGCCACCTTTTTCCCTTTTTCAGCCACCGTCTTTTTGCTGGTAAGATTTTGAAGCACTTTGGCCAGGTCTTCGGCCATGGCATTTTCCAGGTAGACCACTCGAATGCGCTCTTTGCCTCTCGGAACTTCACGATCCAGCATCTTCACCAGTTGAACAATCTTTTCCGTGGCGCCCTTTCCCGCCAAAATAATGATGGTGTTGGTTCTCTCGTCTGCCACAAAGGTGGCCTTGGTATTCTTCTTGGAGGTGGTTCTTGTACCTTTGTAAACGCTGGTAAGAAGGGTGCTGAGCTTTTTGGCATCTGAGAACTCCAATGGAAGAACGGTAATCTCCTGACCGATTCCCGCCACATCCACGCTCTCCACAATTTTAAGCAGTCGTCTGATATTGGAGGAGAGATCGGTAATTATCAGCGTGTTGGTGGGCTTGTACCCCATGATGGAACTGTTTCTAGAGATAAGGGGCGCCAAAAGCTTTTTCAACTCAACGGGATCTGCATAACGCAGAGGAACCAACTGGGTAACGATACGATCCCCACTGTCTTTGGCTTCTGAGCGAAGGCGAGTCGAGACATTTTTCTTTTGAGCATTACGCGCCGGCACCACTTTAACCAGTGAACCCGACTCAATGGCCGAAAAGCCATAGACATCCAGCACCGACTCAAACACGCGATACGCCTCATCCAAGGTCACCTGGCCCGGAGAGATAACCGTCACCTTGCCGGTCACCTTGCGGTCGATCACAAAGTTTTTGCCAGTGGCCTCACTGATAAACTTGATGAAGACACGGATATCCACTTCGTTAAAATTGATGGAGACTGTCTCTCCAGCCGCTGCGCGGAACTCCTGTGCCACAGCCCCTTGAGGCGCAACGCCTGTCAGTAAAATTCCCACCATCAAAAACAGACAGATTGCAAATCGTCTCATGTACCGTCCCCGTTTGTATACTGATATTGAAAAAGAGGCCTCGGCCATATGACCAAGCCATCCGTATCGTCAAATCAGTGAGTCAAGAAAAAACCTTACTATGCCCACTTCAAACTGTTCAACCGAACTACTCAATGGTGTACTCAATAGTCTGAATCTGACCCAACCGCTTGATATCCAGCTTTATCTCCGATGCCGTTCGAAGGTTCCCATAAAACCCCATGGCGTCGTCAACAGACTCAATCTTCTGACCATCAACTCCGAGGATGATGTCACCGTTTCGAATGCCCATTTTACGAAAAATTGAATTGCTTTTGATGCCACTTACCGCCATGCCCTCGGGTACTCCATTTCGAAAATGGGGCCGAATCCGAACATCCTTCATCAAGGTGCTGATATTCATCATGGCATCATTGATGGTATCACGACTCAGGCTGACCCGCTTGGTAATGGCCGAAGGAGGAAGCTCACGACTTCTACGGAAGCGAGAAGAACTAAGGCGTTTTCTAGCCGAGTCGAACTCTTCATCCTTCTCCATCAACAAAACTTCATCGCGCCCTTGGTAGTGCACCACCACACGGTCTCTGAGTACCAGCTTCAGTTCAGCCCCCAAAACCGTATCGCCCACCTTGTAGAGATCTTGCTCACGCAGGGTTTCGTCTTCGATGATGGCCCAGGTAAACGGCTTGGCATCACCGGAAATGGTTCCCCAGAGCTTCAGACGAAGACCGGTCTCAGCCAGAGACTCTACATTGATGGTCTCCTCCACTTTCACTTCACTTGCCTTCTCGGCTTCGACCAGCTGAAAGAGATTCCGCTCACCAATAATCGCGTAGCGAGAAAGAGATTTTCCAGCAGCAGGCTTTTTATAAGACCGACTCACCACCGCTGTCACCGACCTCTTTTGAACCTTTTGAGGCAAAGGGATACGCGATGTCACAGTGGAGTAGACCAGGTCCACTGCCAGAGCAGAGATCACTGTGATCAAAAGAAGATGAAGTGCTGTAAAGGCCTTGTCTATCATAACGCATCACCTGAAAATGGGTGCACGGTCCATGCATCAATTGATGCAGGACCCTGTATCAATTGAGGGAGACCCTCGGATTGGCTAACGTTCCTTGGATGCGCAGTGAAATGCGCTTCTGCTTCAATTTTGCTGGATTCACAAGCATGGCCAGAGGTACCTGCCCAGAGAGCTTCTCCACAAAAGCGGGATCTGGAGAAAGGGTACCAACCAGAGAAATTCTGCTATCGAAAAGCTGAGGAGAGAGCATCACCTTTCCTCTAAAATCAGCAGAAATCTGAGGCCCCTTGGCTTTTATCCCTTTGACAATCACCTGATATCCGTTCACCTTAACTTCGGCTTTCACCGAAGAGAAGACAATATCATCCAAACCAAAGGGTGAATTTTTAAGTCCCAGGATAAACCCCGAAAGGGTAAAATTTCCTTCTCCTTTAAGCCCGGTCTCCTCTTTCAGTGATAACTCACCATCCATGCGCCCGGAAAGGCCAATGGGAAAGGGAAGAGCGTTTTCAAGAAAAGGGCTAACGCCTGACACATCAAGGGCGCTCACCTTCACGCCGCTTTGCCGCAGGAAAGGCGGACTCAAACCACCCCGAACTGAGATCCAAAGACTCCCCTTCCAAAGCGTTGCCTTTAAAACACCCCCTGGAGAGCCTGTAAAAAGGGGCAGCCATCGGGGTAAGAGCTGAAGATCTTCCACCACCACGGGCGGCATGGCCGCTGACACAACGCTTACTTTCCCCACCGAAAGCCCCGGAGGAAGGGTGAGCCCCAAGTCCTCCAAATCCACCGATGCTTGGGGAAACGCTTTGCCTGCGTTTCCTTCCACATATGCTTCAAAAAAATCAGAAGGAAAGAGAAACCCTATAAAAAACAGAGTGCAGCCCAAAAACCAGAGGCTGTAGAGGTAGCGTTTTTTCATCACACGCCTTTGCTATGCAAATGTCTCAATCAAAATGGTCTTGTAAAAGTCGATGCACCGACATGGTGGGGCATCATGAAGCAAAAAGACTTTTTGGGACCATCAATAAAAATCTCCGGCCAAGACAGGTCAAAGGGCTACGGTCTCAATATAGATTACAGCTGTCAGAAGCTTCGTCTTTTCGGTTCGGGTTAAAGAGATATCGCGCACACGGATCAAGTCGCCTGAACTCTCTACCCCATGCAGAAAAGCGGTCAGCTCCTTCATATCCAAGTCCACAATCTTCATCTCCACCACCGAGAGGCTTACGCTGCCATCACGGCTTTTTACCGTGGAGGGTTTCATGGTGCTCACCTTCCCCCTGATGCCGCTTTTTCCGGCGGTGGTATCAAGGAAAGCAAAAAGGCTCTCTCCCGGCTTCAAGGGAGAGACACCGCCCTTGCCAGCGCCCTTCACCGATCGCAGTTCGGCGGCAAGGGTCTGCATGCGTGCCAATTCGGACTGCCGCAGCGCAAGACGCTTTTTTCCCGAGGAGGCACCCGTCAAAACCGGCGCCACAAGAAACTTCAAAGCCGTCAAAAACCCAATGGATAGGGCCACGCCCAACACCGCTTTCTCCCTCAGTGTCAACCGTTCAAACCACCCTTTCATGACGCCTCCCCGCCCGAAAGGGCTATCACCACTTTAAACTGAAACCGCTCTCCACCCACCTCTTTACTGGATGAGGCGATGGTCACTCCTGATATCATGGGGCTCTTTTCAAGGGATCGTTTCATGGTATCGATCACCGCAAAGTCGTCGGCCAGTCCTGAAACTGTCAGCTTTCCTCGAGTCAAAACAAGGCGCTTCAAACTCACTTTCAACTCGTTGGGAATGGATGAGGACAGTGCATAAAGAAGCTCCAGAATCTCCACTCGACGTTCCCGACCTCCGGCATAGGCCGCCCCTTCCCGAGCCTGGCGCAGCCTCCCTTCCATCGACCGAACCATCACTTCTGGAGAGGGGGCTCGCCCCACATCTTTGAATGTATCCAGATAGAGACGGGACATTTGGGATTCGACAGAGGCAAGGGCTCGACTATTATGCCGAACGGCAAGTCCGCTTCGCACACCAAAAAGAAGCAGTACAAACAAAAGCATTACCGCTGTGGCCACCACCCGCTTTTTATGTTTGCCCATAAACTCTGCAGGAGCAAACCCCTGTTCCCAGATGGTGGTGTGACGCCATCCTGAAAGGGTGGAAGCCGCCACAGCCAGAGCACTGTCAAAAGGCCCTTCCTTCCAGTCACCCTTTAACTCTTCGTCCACCACCGCTCCGGTTAAGGAGAGCATGTGGACCGGCTCCACAGCAATGGCCCCCAGCGGAGTCTCAACTGTTTTAAGGTCCAGCGGACCTCCTGAGACGACTATTTTTTCAGGAAGGAGAAAGGTCCCCTCCTCTTCGGCCACACGGGTTAAGGTTTGCCAGATCTCACGACTTACAGACTCTGCACTGCCTACGTTTTGATACCGAATGTGACGGGTAACCACCATTTTTCCATCGGAAACAATAACAAAAGAGGCACCGTGCTCCCGGCACTCCATGATCACGAAGCGCCCCTGAACCCTTCGAGCATGCACCGATACCGCAGGTGCAAGGGATGGAACAAGCTCCCGAACATCAATTCCTTCCCCCTGAAACACCTCCCGAAGCGCTTTGAGTTCTTTTTCGTTGGAGATAAAGGCCAGCACATCGCTGCCCCCTTTCCCACTGGTCAACGAGCGTTTTTCCCATGAGATATCCAAGCCTTCCAGGGAAAAGGGAAGGGTCGGTTCCAATTCAAAAGGAAGGGCTTTTTCAATTTTCTTTGCGTCCTGAAAGGGGAAAGAGGCACCTCGAGTTCTCACCATCTCAGGAGAGAGCACCACGCAGCACTTCTCCCCTTTGAGGGGCATCTTCTCTGCAAGGGCGGAAAGCAAGCGGGCGTGAAGCATCCCTGAAACATCACTCTCCACTTCATGGCAGCCGACCTGGGCAAAGGCCACAACACGCAAACCTGTTCCCTGACGCTCCAGCGTTACAGCGGCCACCCCCTCTTCTGTGATCTCTATTCCCGTTAGTCTCACATCTGCCTCAAATCGTTATTTATAAATATGTCAACTGGCCCTGTTATATTCTGTTGATTATAAGCGCCGCAAACTCCCCTACTATAGCATGAATTTCAACCATTTATCCTATCAATATATTGCTCTCACGCTATTGATTTGGGTATGACGTCAAAAATCAAGCCCATAGCCCTCCCAAAGGGCTTTAATCCCTTCGGACAGGGCATCGCCTTGAGCAGGCTTCGGCAGAACGCCGCCTTCCCACCAACTCAATATCTTTAACTCAAAGCCGTCGCGTTCCACCACACAGTGAACGATCACCTCGTCTTGTTTATCAACAGCCCGTGAGGCGATTGAAAAAACAGTGGAGTTGGTCCGTACCATCTGGGGGTCAATACCATTATTCTCACATCCTGGGCAACTGGTATACCAGTCACCCTCCAGAGTATGAAGAAAATCCGAGTCATTGCGTTCGCTTCGATACGCCACTATGGACTCTGCAGCAATCTTTCGATCCAAATCAGAGATGGTCTCTGGCATCATGGCAAAAACAACCGGAAATTCAGCGGTGTTGATATTGATTCGCCCTGGAAAAGTAAACCCTGAAGGGATCTCTCCCGATGGGGGGGCGGTGCCCTCCTTCGCCTCAACACGGGGAGTTTCCGCTCCGAAAACCGTCAAAAAATCCCGAATCCGAAAACCAGCCTCACTGTGGTTTAAGAGAGAAAGACTCATGCCTTTGATTCTCGCCAATTCATCCAGATGACGCACAGGACCATTGCCGCAGGGGTATGGGACATCCAGGCTCAAATAGTAATCTTCTTCAGCACCGGTAAGCCCCGTGATGGCATCCCCGTCATCAAAATCGAGCCAATCTTTCATGGAGTTGACGATCTCCACATTCTCGCCCAAACTATCGATATCCTCATCATCGGCCCGGTTGAGAAGGGCAAGAAGCCGATCCCAAAGGCTTTTTTGCTGGGCATTAAAGTGCTTTCCAGCAGGGTATGCCACCAGAGCGTTGACCTGGATCTTTCCCAGCTCATCGGTGATCACCAAGTCCAATTCACCCGGGTAAAAAGAGAACTCCTCAAGAAAGGCCTTCAGTGCCTCAGGATCAGCCCAGAGTTCCTGAACCGAATCCACACCGCCTTTTTTTCCATCCTCGGCCAAAATAGCCATGGCTATCTGTACGCCCGAGGCTGCGGTGGCTCGAAGCTGCGTTTCATGGGCTGTAAGCGCAAGGTTTTTCAACTCATTTCTGGCCCGGTTATTTACTTCAAAAACCAAAACCATCATGGCCAAGAGTGTGGTAAGAACAGCGATAATAACCACACCGCCCTTCTCTCCTCTCCTTGCCTCTGCCTTTTCGGGCAGCCCCTTTTTCCAAAGCATCACTCAAGGGCCCCCGTTCGATGAATGTGAAGTTTGACAACGCCGCTCATGCGAAATGCTCGGTCTTTTCTGTTTCGTCCCAGTAAAACACTCACCGAAAATGGGGTTGCATACCCGGCCCCGCTGTCGTCGGAATCCCACTCACTCCAAACGTTGCCTTCGGAGTCGGTTGCGGTCACCTCAAAACGCTCAAGACGGGTCATGGCAATCGGGGCAGACTGTCCAGGATCAAAAGGCTCATGAAAAAAAAGACGATCCGAGCGTCTTAAGACCAACCCCTCATCTTCTTCGGTTACAAAATAGACAATCTCGGCAATGCCACCTGCGGGGTCACTTCCAAAGGAAAGGTGATTTCGAGAGGTAAAACGAAGCATGGAAACCTCTGCCCCACCCACACTTTCCTGGGTAATCACAAACCGGTAAGGGTCTTCCTCATCTATGGAACCTTCGGGAGAAAAAAGAGGAAAAGGGTCCACGTAAAGGGCTTCAAGGTCCCGTCTCATCCACTCCAAAGCGTCTCCCATGCCCTGATGACTCTCACCGGCCTCTTCAAGGGAGGCCGCGCCACGGGCCACCTGGTGAATACCGACTCCGATGGCAGCAAAAAGAATCGCTGCAAGGGTGACGGCCACCATCAACTCAATCAATGTAAAGCCTTTATCATCAACTCGCCCCATCACTTCGGCTCCACCATCAGATAGTGAACCACCTCATAACGCCCGGTATTTCCATTGTGAAACACCTCCAAACGCACACGTTTCAACCGCTTCATTAAAGATTCGTGCTCTTTGCTCTTCAGGGCTTCAGGGGTCACCTTCCAGTGCCACCCAGGATACTCATCTCCAAAATCGCCCTCATCTGCGGAAATCTCGTCCACCTTGCCTTGCCACTCGGAGGCCTTGAGCACGGCAAGTGCAGCTGCCTTCTGGCGAAACCGAGCCACATCTGATGCTGCAACCGATTGCGAGAAAAGACTGTAGATTGCGGTAAAACCAATGGCAAGAATGGAGACGGCCACCATTACTTCCAGAAGTGAAAACCCTCTGTATCTGTGGCGTGCTGCCATCTTCACCTTAAAACTCCTTCCTCTCCACAAATGTGGCTCTGGGAATAAGGGGCTCAATGGTCACCAAAAAAACCCGTTCACCATAGCGCACCTCAATGTCTGCTGGATCGCTGTATCCCTCAGGATAAAAAAAGATACCTTTGGCTCCCGTCTCCTTATCCACGACAAGGGAATTGGAGAGACACGCCACACTCATCTCCTCGGGAAGGGTAAAGCCCCCCTCTCGTGCCTGGGCGCGCTCTTTTTCATCCATATCTTCATGGGTCACCCAGATTTCTCCGGTATCGGATAGCACGTCGAGTCGAAACCGTTTTCTCTCTTTTCTGGCACGTATTTTCAGATCTTTGCATGTTGTGGCGATAAGTGCTGCCACTTTTTTGGGAGGGTCTGTGAGGGTAAAAGAGTCAAGATTGGGAAGGGTAAAGAGAAAAAGAAGCACCACAATGCCCATGACCACCAGAAGTTCAAGCAGCGTAAACCCCCGTTGAGGTGGCGAAGCTCTGCGCATATTTACCCTCCCCCGAACAATGAAACGCGCAGCCATCTGGTAATGGAGGCTCGAAAGCATCCCTGAAATTTCAGAGCCATTCGGTCCTACTCCATATCCCAGTTGTTGATATCTTTGTTGATCCCCTCGCCTCCGGGCACACCGTCTTTGCCATAAGACGAAAGATCAAATGAGCCATTGGCCCCAGGAGATACATAAATATAGGCATTGCCCCAAGGGTCTTTGGAAATTTTCCTCTTCTTCAGATACCCCCCTTCACGCCACCGCGCGGCCTCTCTTTCAGACGAAGGTGGGGTAATCAGGGCCTGAAGCCCTTGCTCTGTGGTGGGGTAGCTTCCCACATCAAGTTTATAGATATCCAAAGCTGTTTCAAAACTTTGAATATCGGCCTTGGCCTTGACCACCTGCGCCTTGTCGGTCTGACCAAGAAATTTCGGGGCCACCCAGGTGGCAAGAAGTCCAATAATAAAGATCACCACAATCATTTCGATCAGTGTAAAGCCAGACTGGGATGTTCGAGCAGAGGAGCCTGTGTGCATATTCACCTCGGAACGCCGCTTAACATCAACGGCAAGAGCAGATCAACGTGAAAAACTATCAAGACGTAAAGTGCATGAATGACCAAATCGTGAGGCGACAACACCTCCACACTCTATGCTATTGAGTATGGACTCAATAGCATTAAAAAAGTATATAAAAATTCTCAAAAAACTTCAAGGCACTCACTCTCCAAAGCCCAATACCAATGCATGAGGCATCTTTTCTCCAACGATAAATAAGGGGTAATTGTGAAAATTCACAATTCTTATGCGTTGCAATTGTAGAGAAGCTATCCTCTCCTTCCGTT